>USQL01000016.1 GCA_900556935.1 uncultured Eubacteriales bacterium
TACCGAAACAGTGCCTTTGTCAAGAGAAATTCCGGCCGGACCCCATAGGGCCCGGCCGAAGGAAAGGGGGGTTATCCGTCAATGATGCTGGGCCTTGCGCCCTCCGCCTCCCAGATCCATTCCAGGAGCTTCTGCCGCAGCAGCAGCTTCTGCTCCCGGTAGGCGGGATCGGCCACCAGGTTCGTCAGCTCCCAGGGGTCGCGCTCCAGGTCATAGAGGAAGTCGTCGGCGTAGGTATCCGCTGCCGCGGCCTCGCCGCCGTTGATGCCGGGGGCATAGACGGCGTACATCCACTTGGGAGTCCGGATGCAGCGGCCTACCCGGCTCTCGGAGATCTGAGCGAAGACCTCGTTCTTCCGGTCCGGGGTGGTGCCTTCCAGCACATCCACCAGGTTTTCACCGATCATCCGGTCTCCCACATCCACACCGGCCAGGGCCAGCAGCGTCTTGGGGATGCTGGCGGTGCTGACCAGGTCCTTTACGACCCGGCCCCCCCGGAAAGGGCCGCCGCAGATCACCAGGGGAACGTGGAGGCAGCCATCGTGGCAGGAGCGCTTGTAGTCGTCATAGCCGCAAAGGTGGCCGTCCCGGTTCCGGGTCTTGAAGTGAGAGCCGTGGTCCGAGGTGTAGAGAAGGATGGTATTGTCGTACAGGCCCTTCTCTTTCAGCTTGGCCACCAGCTTCCCCAGATTCTCGTCCAGGGCGGCGCACTGGCCCAGGTAGTCCGGGTATTCCTCTGCCGCGTTTCCCTTCAGGACGCGCAGGTCCTCAGGCAGGACAAAATCCTTGAAACGCTCTTTGGAGCCCTCCGGGCCCTCGTAATGGTTGTGGTCGTTCTGGTGGTGGGGCTCGATTTGAGAGACGGTCATGAAGAAGGGCTTGTCTCCCGTGTAGCTGTCCAGATAGTCCAGGGCAAACTGATTGATGCAGTCCGCCCGATAGCCCTTGAAATCGATGCGGTTGTTGTTTTCATCGAAAACGTAGCCGTCGTAGCCGTGGGAGGTGAATTCCAGTACATCCGCCGCCCGCCAATAGCCGGTGTAGCCCCCACGGAGCTCCTTGGGCACGGCGGTGACGGTGTGGTCGATGGTGGGCTTCTTTTCCAGCTCTCCGTCAGAGGCCAGGTGCCATTTGCCGATGTAGGCGGTCTCGTAGTGAGCATCCTGCTCCATGTAGCTGCCCAGGGTCTTCACATTAGAGGGAAGCATGACGTTGTTGCGGAAGCAGCCGGTTTCCGTGGGGTATTTGCCGGTCTGGAACAGGGCCCGGCAGGGACCGCAGACAGGCTGGGGGGAGAAGGCGTTGTCAAAGCGGACACCTTCGGCGGCCAGGGCGTCCAGGTTGGGGGTGATGTCCAGGGGCTGGCCGTAGCAGCCGCAGGTGTCCCAGCGCTGCTGGTCGCTGAAATAAAAAATCAGATTATAAGCCATGTCAGGTTTCCTCCTTGTTGGGTTGGGCCTTGCTTTCGTTGACCTTGCTTCTGAGAATGCCGAAAATGACCAGGACGATCAGGGCAATGAAGATCCAGCAGAACAGGCTGCTGAAGAAGATCTTGGGGCTGCCGTCGGAAATCAGCAGCGCCCGCCGGAAATTGGTCTCTGTCATGTTGCCCAGGACCATGCCCAGCAGCACCGGCACCGCGGGAAGCTCCAGCTTCCGCAGAACCCAGGAGAGGATGCCGAAGACCAGAGCCACGCCCAGGTCAAAGTAGCTGCTGTTGACGGAGAAGGCACCGGCGAAGCAGAAAATCACAATGATGGGCGTCAGGATCTGCTGAGGGATGGATACCACCTTGGCAAAGAGCCCGGTGAGATACCGGCCCTGGAGGAACATGAAGATGTTCACCAGGATCAGGCCCAGCATAATGGCGTACATAATGGGGCCGTCGGTGGTAAACAGGGACAGGCCGGGGTTCAGTCCGTTGATCATCAGGGCAGACAGCATAATGGCGACACAGCCGTCGCCGGGGATGCCCAGGGTCAGCAGGGGGATCAGGGTGGCGCCGCAAACCGCGTTGTTGGCGCTTTCCGCCGCGGCGATACCCTCCACGGAGCCGTGACCGAACTCCTCCGGGTGCTTGGACATATTCTTTGCGGTGTTGTAGGAGAACCAGGAGGCCTCGGAAGCGCCGGTGCCGGGGACAATGCCCACGCAGGAGCCAATGATGGAGGAAACGATCACCGGCCGGAGCATCCGCTTGTATTCCTCCTTGGTGATCTTGCCGTCGTCCTTGCCGATGGTACCGGCCCGGGTGTTCAGGTGCTTATGGCTCAGCTCCGCTTTGCCGATGATCTCCACCAGAGCGAAAAGGCCGATGAGGGTCACCGCCAGATCCAGCCCCAAGTAAAGCCGGGGGATGCCGAAGGTGAACCGGTCATAGCTGGTCATGGGGTCCGCGCCTACGCAGGAGATGAGAAGGCCCAGGCAGGCGGCCAGGATCCCTTTGACCAGACTCTTGCCGGAGACACCGGCGATGATGGTCATGCCGAACAGGCACACCATGAAGTATTCCGCGGTGCCCAGCATGGCGGAGACCTTCGCCACCTGGGGCCCCAGAAACAGCAGCACCAGGGCGGAGAAAATGCCGCCGAAGGTGGAGGCGTAGAGGGCAATTTTCAGCGCCGCCTTTGTCCGGCCCTGCTTGGAAAGGGGATGGCCGTCCAGCATGGTGGCCGCCGCGTGGGGGGTGCCCGGCGTGTTGATGAGGATGGCGGAGACAGAGCCGCCGTAGCCTCCGGCGCAGTAGATGCCAAGAAGGAACATCATGCCGGGAATGGCGCTCATGGTATAGGTTACAGGCAAAAAGAGGATGATGCAGAGTATCACGCTGAGGCCGGGAATGGCGGCGAAGACGCAGCCGATGAATACGCCCAGGTTGATCCAGAGGATGTTCTCCAGGGTGAAGAGCAGCCCGGAGGCCGGGCCGATAAAGTCAAGCAATCCCATGTGTCTCCTCCTTAGAAATTCACGCCCAGCACAAAGCGGAACACAGCCCAGATGATGACCGCCGCCGCCAAGGTGATGGCATAGTAGCTCTTTCGCTTACAGCGGAAATAGACCAGGAAGGCCAGGGCGCAGAAGACAGCGCCGAGAACGAACAGCCCGGTGGTTTTCGCCAGCAGATAGGTGACGAAGAGGATCAGCGCGATGATCAGTGCCTTCGCTTCCGTCAGCAGATTCAGCTGCTTCATCCGCATGGGCTGATGCCGCAGGACGTTCAGCCCCTCCCGGCCTACCAGAATGGCGCTCATAGCCAGCATGACCCACACCAGCATCGTGGGGAAGGCCCGGCCGTTGACTACATCCTTTTCCGATATTTTTACCTGCTGGGGCATAGCCAGAAGCAGCACGATGCCAATGAGCAGAAACAGTATGCCGCAGACCAGATCCACCGGGTAGGACAGGTTGATCCCGGCCAGCTTCACAGCCCAGGTATCCAGCTTCTTTTCCGTGCGTTCCAGAAATTTTTTCAAAAGAATGGCTCCTTTCTCAGAGTGAAAAGCGGGGGGCGGGTGCTGCCCCGTCCCCCGCTGGGTGCGTCTTAACCGGCAACGATGTCCTTGTACTCGTTGACGATGCTCTTTACGTTGTCAATATGGGCCTGGACATCGGCTTCCGTCATGGTGTCTACCTCCAGAAGCATGGTGTCATTCAGCCAATCGGCCACTTCCTTGTCTGCCAGGATGCTGTCGTACAGGCTCTTCAGCTCCGCAACCTTGGCGGCATCGGTGCCCTTCCGGGCCAGGATGAAGCAGCGGTTCCGGAAATAGGGGTAACCGGCAGCGCCTACACCCTCAACTCCGGCGAAGGGGCCGGACTGAATGGCGTCTTCGTCAAAGGCGCAGACCACGGTGACACCGCCCTGCTGGAAGGTCTCCAGGATCTGGGACTGGTGAGATACGGCGAAATTGGTCTCGCCCTTGGCCACGGCCTGGGCAGCCTCGGCGGCGGACTGGTAGGGGGTCAGCTTCAGCTGATCGCCGGCACCCATGGAGCCGAAGAGGGCAGCGGCCAGGAAGGCCTCGGAGCCGGTAGCGCCGTTGACGGCGACGGAGACGGTGTTGCCGGCTTCCACATAGGCCTTCAGGTCGGCCAGATCCTGGATGTTCAGGTTGGAGTCGGCGGACAGGACAAAGACGGAGGAGTAGAGGTTTTCAACGAAGACAAAGTCCTCATAGCTGAACTGCAGCTTGGCGGGATCCAGGATCTCGGTAATGGCGAAGAGACCTTCACCGGCGAAAACAAGCTCCTTGTCGTTGGCCTTGGTGCTGGCGACCCAGGTGTTGACGGTGGCGGCATCACCCTTGATGGCTTCGGCAACCAGGGTGATCTTGTCGGAATAATCGGTGGATTTGGCGGCGGCTTTCTGGCTCACCATGGCGGCAACGCCGGAGGGGGCCCAGGGACAGGTGACCTTCCAGCTCTCCTTTTTGGCGCTGCAGCCGGTCAGCGTGGCGAAAGCCATGACGGTGGCAAGAACCAGAGATACGATCCGTTTTTTCATTGTATTCTCTCCTTATTTTATTTTTGCGCCCCATGCGCTTTTGATGGCTTCATGATACCATCGGGAGGAAAATGAAGTCAACAAGTTTGGAAGAAAATATAGAAAAGTTGTATGGTTGTTGTAGGAATTCCATATTTCTGTATTTGAATAAAAAATAGAGTTTGTGCAGAGTGCTAATATTCAAAGGAGCCCTTTTGTGTATTCTGCCCCAACTCCCGGCACAGGGCGATCAAACGGACCATGCTGGCTGAGAGGTATTTTTTGGGATGGTATACGATGTTCAGAGTCCGCAGCAGGGGCTCCTGGAAGGGACGCATGACTACGGTGCCGGCTTCCGCATCCCGCTCCGCCAGCAGCTTCGGCAGGACGGCCACGCCAAGTCCCTGGGCCACGGCTTTGATCAGGGCCTGGGTGCTGACGCTTTCCCAGGCGGGCTCTATGTGGAGCTGATGCAGGGCAAGAATGGCTTCCAGGCCGGTGCGGCCGGCGCTGCCCGGTTCCCGCATGAGCATGGGATAGGCGGCCAGCTCTTCGATGGTTACGGAATCCCTGGCTGCCAGAGGGGAATCCGGCGGCAGCACCGCCCGGAGCTCATCCGTTAAGAAGGGAATGGCCCGGAGCTCCTTGTGAAGGGGCTGGGCCTCAATCAGGCCCAGGTCGATCCGGTTGTCCAGGATCAGCTGCTCCACCTGGCTGGCGGGGCAGACCTGAATTTCTACCTTTAGTTCCGGAAATTCCCCCTGAAACCGTTTGACAAGGCCGGGGAGCAGGACGGTGCCGATGGTGATGGTGGCACCGATGCGGACGGTGCCCACGGTATCCCAGTTGCGCATCTGGGTTTCCAGCTCGTCCATAAGGGAGACCACATGAACGGCATAGCCATAAAAGGCATTGCCGCACTCCGTGGGCACGATCCGCCGCCCCATTCGGGTAAAGAGCTCCACCCCATAGTAGTCCTCCAGCTCTTTAATGGCCAGACTCACCGAGGGCTGGGACAGATGCAGCGCTTCCGCCGCCCGGGTGACGCTGCCCTTCTGATAGACAGCAACCAGAATTTTCATATGCCGCAGGGTCATGGAAATGCCTCCAATCTATAATAAAAACAATATCTGTTTCATAGAATAATACTATTTTACAAATATGTCAATTGCTGGTACACTGGAAGAAAAAGAAATTAGGAGGCTGGGATTTTGAAAAACAAAAAAGAGGTACTGAGGAAGCTCTTTTTCTCCACCTTGTACCTGAGCGCCTTCACCTTTGGCGGAGGCTATGTGATTGTCACGCTGATGAAGCAGAAGTTTGTGGACGATCTCCACTGGATCGAGGAGGAGGAGATGCTGGACCTGATCGCCATTGCCCAGTCTGCCCCCGGAGCCATTGCCGTCAATGGGGCCATCGTGGTGGGCTATAAGCTCTGCGGACTGCTGGGGGCCCTGGTGGCGATTTTTGCCACCATCATTCCGCCCTTTCTCATTATTACGGTGATCTCCTTCTTTTATGAGCTGTTTCGGGATAATTTTGTGGTCAGCAGTCTGCTCTCCGGCATGCAGGCCGGTGTGGGTGCCGTCATTGCCTCCACTGTCTGGAACATGGGCGGCGGTGTGGTGAAGCAGAAGGATCCGGCCAACCTTCTGATCATGGCAGCCGCCTTTGTGGCCGCCTGTGTGTACCGGGTGAACGTGGTGTATATCATTCTCACCTGTATTGCCATCGGCATTGTCCGGACGGTCATTGCCCAGAGGAGGAACGGAAAATGATCTATTTGCAGCTGTTTCTGAGCTTTTTGCAGATCGGTGCCCTGAGCTTCGGCGGAGGCTATGCCGCTATGCCCCTTATTCAGGCCCAGATCGTGACAAATCACGGTTGGCTGTCCATGAGCGAATTTACGGATCTTGTGACCATCGCCGAAATGACCCCAGGCCCCATCGCCGTGAACTCGGCAACCTTTGTGGGCACCAAGATCGGCGGCGTTCTGGGGGCCCTGGTGGCTACCGCCGGGTGCATCCTGCCCGCCTGCATCCTGGTGACCCTGATCGCCAGGCTGTATCTGAAATACAGGAATCTGGCGGTGCTCCAGAGCGTTCTGGGATCTCTGCGGCCTGCCGTGGTGGCCATGATCGCCTCTGCCGGGATCCTCATCCTCATCAGCGCCTTCTGGGGAGGCACGGTGGATCTGGCCATGACAAATTGGCTGATGGTGGGTATTTTCCTGGGGGCCTTTCTGCTGCTGCGGAAAACAAAAATGAATCCCATTGCCGTTATGGTCCTGGCGGGAATAGTGAATTTGGTTTTCCGGCTGGTTGAAAGAGGCATATGATTTTCCATATCCTGTTATATAGTAAAAACCCAGAAGTTGCACAAAAAATACAGGCTAAATTCTACGGGTTTTGACGGAATTTCCAGTTTACAACCAGCAAGATATATAGTATAATGGAATCCGTACGGGAATATCGATAATCCGTGCTGACAGAATAAGATACTGCCGCGTGGCGGTAATTTTGAAATGGAGGAATTCCCATGTCTGTTAAAGTTGCTATCAATGGTTTTGGCCGTATCGGCCGTCTGGCTTTCCGTCAGATGTTCGGCGCTGAGGGCTTCGAGATCGTCGCCATCAACGACCTGACCTCCCCCAAGATGCTGGCTCACCTGCTGAAGTACGATTCCACTCAGGGCGCTTACGCCGCTCCCTTCGGCACCCACACTGTCGAGGCCGGTGAGGACAACATTGTTGTCGACGGCAAGAAGATCACCATTTACGCCAAGGCCAACGCCGCCGAGCTGCCCTGGGGCGAGCTGGGTGTAGACGTTGTCCTGGAGTGCACCGGTTTCTACACCTCCAAGGCCAAGGCTCAGGCCCACATCGACGCTGGCGCTAAGAAGGTCGTTATCTCCGCTCCTGCCGGCAATGACCTGCCCACCATCGTTTACAATGTCAACCACAACACCCTGACCAAGGAAGACAACATCATCTCCGCCGCTTCCTGCACCACCAACTGCCTGGCTCCCATGGCCAAGGCTCTGAATGACCTGGCTGGCATCGAGTCCGGCATTATGTGCACCATCCACGCCTACACCGGCGACCAGATGATTCTGGACGGCCCCCAGAGAAAGGGCGACCTGCGTCGTTCCCGTGCCGGCGCTTGCAACATCGTTCCTAACTCCACCGGCGCTGCCAAGGCCATCGGCCTGGTTATCCCCGAGCTGAACGGCAAGCTGATTGGCGCTGCCCAGCGTGTTCCCACCCCCACCGGCTCCACCACCATCCTGAACGCCGTTGTGAACAAGTCCGTCACCAAGGAAGAGATCAACGCTGCCATGAAGGCTGCCGCTACCGAGTCCTTCGGCTACAACGAGGACGAGATCGTCTCCTCCGATGTTATCGGCATGCGTTTCGGCTCCCTGTTCGATGCGACTCAGACCATGGTTTGCCCCCTGGAGGGCGGCAAGACCCAGGTGCAGGTTGTTTCCTGGTACGACAACGAGAACTCCTATGTTTCTCAGATGGTCCGCACCATCAAGCACTTCTCCACTCTGCTGTAATTCAAAAAATCCATATTTTTCGCCCCACGGGATTTCCTGTGGGGCGTTTTTGCGTCAAAGCAGCAGGTTTACAAGGCAGCACAGGGCTGTGCCGATGGCGGTGGGGAGAAGGAGGGCAAGGATTGCCCACTTGGTGGAGCCGGTCTCCTTGCGGACGGTCAGCAGGGTGGTGGAGCAGGGCCAATGGAAGAGGGTAAACAGCAGCATACAGGCCGCCTTCCGCCAGGTCCAGCCCTGGGCCAGAAGGATGGGCAGCAGGGCCCCGGTGTCCACCCCGGTGAGGGCCTGGCGGGAGAGATAGCCCATCAGGGCGATGGGCAGGACAATCTCGTTGGCGGGGAAGCCCAGAAGAAAGGCGAGAAGCACCACCCCGTCCAGGCCTAGGAGGCGGCCCATGGGGTCCAAAAGTCCCGCGGCGGATTGCAGCAGCGTCTGCCCGCCCAGGGAGAGGTTGGCAAGACCCCACAGGAGCATCCCCGCCGGGCAGGCAACCACCAGGGCCCGGCCCAGGACGAAGAGGGTTCTGTCCAGCACGGAACGGAGAATCACGGACCCCACCTGGGGCGGGCGATAGGGCGGCATTTCCAGGGCAAAGGCGCTGACCTGCCCCCGGAGAAGGGTACGGCTCAGCAGCCAGGTGGTCACGAGGGTCACGGTCACGGACAGGACAATCACCCCGGTGAGCAGCACGGCCTGGGCCAGGGGGCCCATGGACCCGGCAAAGAACAGAGTCAGCAGGGTGATGATCAGGGGAAAGCGGCCGTTACAGGGCATGAAGCTATTGGTCAGGATGGCCAGGAGCCGCTCCCGGGGGGAATCGATGATCCGGCAGCCCACCACCCCCGCGGCGTTGCAGCCCAGGCCCATGCACATGCTCAGCGCCTGCTTGCCGCAGCCCCGGCAGGCCTGGAAGGGCCGGTCCAAAAGATAGGCCACTCTGGGAAGGTAGCCCACGTCCTCCAAAAGGGTGAACAGGGGGAAGAATACGGACATCGGTGGCAGCATCACCGCGCAAACCCAGGCGGTGGTCCGGTAGGCCCCGAGAATCAGGAGTCCTGTGAGCCAGGCCGGGGCATGGAGCAGGGCGAACAAATCCAGAAGCAGGGCTTCTCCCTGGTTTAACAGGGCCTGCAAGGCCTGGGATATGTAGTTGGTGCCGGTGATGGTCAGCCAGAAGACCAGGGCCAGGAGCAGCAGCATTGCGGGATAGCCAAAGGCCCGGGAGGTAAGCACCCGGTCAATTCGCAGGTCCCGCTCGGCACCCTTGGCGGGGACTCGGGTGACAACGCCCCGCATGACCGCCTCCGCGGTTTTCACGGCGGCGGAGGCCAGGGCATCGGTCCGGGCAGAGCCGGGGAAATCCCCGTCCAGGGCCGCCCGGAGGGCACTCCCGGCGGCGGTGGCCTCCGGGGAGAGATAGGCAGACAGCTCCTTCAAAAGGCTGGGCTCGCCCTCCAAAAGCTTTAGGGCCAGAAAACGGCGGGGAAGGGGCGAAGAGGGGAGTTCGGGCTCCAGCCGCTCCAGGGCCGCTTCCAGCGCCGGGGGATAGGAAATTTGCAGGGGCGCGCGGGCAGGGGGCGGATTGTCCAGGGCCTCCAGAAGGGCGGCGGCACTGCGCTTATCTCGGGCGGACACGCCGTAGACCGGTACCCCCAGGCGTTGGGACAGAAGGGTCAGGTCCGGGGTGAGCCCCTTGCGTCTGGCCTCGTCCAGCAGGTTGACGCAGACGGTGACATTGGGGGTAATCTCCAGAATTTGCAGCACCAGCACCAGGTTTCGCTCCAGACTGGCGGCATCGCAGACAACCAGAACCTGCTGGGCCTTTCCGGAACAGAGGAAGCTTCTGGCCGCCTGCTCCTCCGGGGAGTGGGACAAAAGGGAATAGGTGCCGGGCAGGTCCACCAGGGTCAGATTTTTATATCGGCACCGGCCCTGGGCAAGGCCCACGGTTTTCCCGGGCCAGTTGCCGGTGTGCTGGTGAAGGCCCGTCAGGGTATTGAAAAGGGTGCTCTTGCCCACGTTGGGGTTCCCGGCCAGGGCGACGATGGGGCCCGTAGCCGCTTCCGTGGGCTCCAGAGCCCGGAGGCCTACGGAGGTTCTGGTCAGTCCCATGGCGCGCCCTCCTCCGGCTCTGTCAGAATGCCGGAACAGTCCCGGGCACGCAGGGCGATGACGGCACCGCGAATGAGATAGGCGCTGGGGTCCCCCAGAGGAGAGGAGCCAAGACAGGTGACCTTGGTTCCCTCCACGAGCCCCAGCTCCAGGAGCCTGCGCCGCATGGGCCCCTGGATGGTGAGCCCGGCCACACGGCAGCTGGCCCCGGGGGGAAGTTCCTTTAAACAAACCATGGACTTACACCTCAATTTCAGGGATTTTCCCGCCATTCTATGCGGAAAAGCCGGAAACGGTGCCGGTGGGAGACATCCGGTAAAAACATATCGATTATGCTGGACAATGGGGGGAAGATATGCTATACTGAAAGTAAATAAAATTATTTAGAAAGAGGGTAGCATGTATGCCAAAGGTTGTTTTTCAAATCGAAGGCGGCAAGCCCGTGACTGTCTCCTGCAGTGCCGGTGACAATCTTCTGGAGTTGGCTCGGAGGTCCAATGTGGCCATCGATGCCCCCTGCTCCGGCAACGGTTCCTGCGGCAAGTGCCGGGTCAAGCTGACGGAGGGAAAGCTCGACAGCATCCAGACCCGCCATATCTCCGATGAGGAGTTTGCGGAAGGCTGGCGGTTGAGCTGCAGCTCCAAGGTCATTGAGGACTGCACCGTGTTTGTGCCGGACATCGCCTCGGCCTACCAGAGCCGCATGAAAACCGCGGACCTGTCCTCTCCCAAGGAAATCGCTATTTTCACCAAGGCCCAGGAGGACCTGAAAAAGAGCGGCATCCACTTTGTCAACTCCTATCGCAGTGTAAGCCTTACCATGGCAGAGCCCACCCTGGACGATACCATGCCCGATAACGAGCGGCTGACCTGGGCGCTGGAGGAGGCCCTGGGGGTGGAGCATGTCGCCATTCCCTATACCGTCATGGTGCGGCTTGCCTCCACTCTGCGAGGCAACGGCTTCCGGGTCTGCGTCAAGGGCAGACTGGCGGGGGATACCTTTACCTGTATGGAGATTTCCGCCCCGGACAACACCCAGATTCTGGGCTGTGCCATCGATATCGGCACCACCACCGTGACCATGGTCATGACGGACCTGGAAACGGGCAAGATTCTTGCCAAGGGCTCCTCCGGCAACGGCCAGATTCGCTACGGCGCGGATGTCATCAACCGAATCATTGAGCAGGGCAAGCCCGGCGGCAAGAAGAAGCTGCAGGATGCCATTATCAAGGAGACTCTGGTTCCCATTATGGCGGGGCTGTGCAAGTCCTCTGAGCTGGACCCCAGAAGCATTCTGTCCCTGTGCATCGGTGCCAACACCACCATGAACCACCTGTTTGTGGGCGTGGATGCCCAGTCCGTCCGCATGGAGCCCTATATCCCCAGCTTCTTCCACTGGGATGGTCTGCTGGCGGGGGACGTGAAGCTCCCGGCCAACCCCCTGGCCCAAGTGCTCATTGCCCCCAACATCGGCTCCTACGTGGGCGGCGACATCACCGCCGGTACTCTGGCCTCCGGCATCTGGGACAGAGACGAGATGAGCCTCTTTATCGACCTGGGCACCAACGGCGAAATCGTCTTCGGCAACCGGGATTTCCTCATGAGCTGCGCCTGCTCCGCCGGTCCTGCCTTTGAGGGCGGCGACATCTCCTGCGGTATGCGCGCGACGGACGGGGCCATTGAGGCATGCACCATCGACAAAGACACCATGGAGCCTACGCTCACCATTGTGGGCGACGCGGGTCAGAAGCCCGTAGGCATCTGCGGCTCCGGCATCATCGATATTATCTCCGAGCTGTACCGCTGCGGCATCATCAACGCCAAGGGCCTGTTCGTCCGGGAGGGCAGCCGCATCCGCCGGGACCACCACGGCATGGGAAGATACGTGCTGGCCGAGCCCAATGAGAGCGAGACCGAGCGGGAAATCTCCATCAATGAGGTGGATATCGACAACTTCATCCGGGCCAAGGGCGCGATTTTCTCCGCCATTGATACGCTTTTGAAGAGCGTGGATATGACGGTGGACGGAATCGACGACGTGTACGTCGCCGGCGGCATCGGCTCCGGCATCAATATGAAAAACGCTGTGAACATCGGTATGTTCCCGGATGTGCCCATTGAGAAGTTCCACTATATCGGAAACTCCTCCCTGACCGGCGCTTACGCCATGGTCATGAGCGACGACGCGAACAGGAAGACCGCGGAGGTGGCCTCCAATATGACCTATCTGGAGCTAAGCACCCATCCGGGGTATATGGACGCGTTCGTGGCCGCCTGCTTCATCCCCCACACCGATTCCCGGCTGTTCCCCCACAGCGTTCAGGAGGCATAAATTTTGGAAATTGAAAACCACAAGGAAGAAGTACCCTTTGCCCACTACGAGGCCCTGTACAAGGCCCTGGACCCCCAGGAGGTTACGGTCAGACTTCCGGACGTGACCTTTGACGGCATGGCGTTCCGGGTGACGCTGCTGGGAAGAAGTTTTTCCATCAGCTATCCAGGGTGCGAATTTACCGCCCAGGACGGCGGGACCCTGCCCCCCATCCCCACCAGAACTTTCCTTCTGCGCTACCTGTTGGAGAGTAAGCACGTGCCCTTTGGCGGGGAGTGGAAGACCTTCCGGGAAATGCCCTGGGGGGAGATGTACATCAAGCCCTACACCGGCCGGGTCCTGACCCGGGCCGCCTTCACCTTCGGAACCCGGGTGGATGCCTTCCGGGCCGCCGCGGAGAAAATGGGGGCCGTCCCCCTGAACCACGGGGACGCGGGTTACCAATTCGACCTCATCGGCCCCTACCGGATGCAAATCCTCGTCTGGCAGGGAGACGACGAATTCCCACCCAACGCCCAGGTGCTCTACTCCGACAATTTTTCCGAGGGCTTCGCCCCGGAAGACCGGGTGGTGGCGGGGGATATCCTGATTTCTACTATTAAGAGCAATTTCTGACAGCGAAAGAGAACCAAATAAAAATATCACAAGTATGGCAATCCCCCGGATTTTCAAACCGTTTCGTCTGAAAATCCGGGGGATTTTGTGTCTATCCGGGGGATTGCCACACCAGTTTGCGAGCTGGTTCGCAATGCCAGACTATATTTCAGGTGCTCTGACCCATATGGGCAGAGAACGCTGTCACTGGCGGGGCAATGGCTTTTTGGGGGCTTTTACAGATTCCTCACCATCAGCGCGCGGATGGCGTTGAGGACGGCGAGGATCATGACACCGACATCGGCGAAGATGGCAAACCACATGTTGGCGATGCCGAAGGCACCGAGGATCAGGCAGATGACTTTGATGCCGATGGCGAAGACGATGTTCTGGTGGACGATGCGCAGGCACTTTCGGGAGATTTTCACGGCCTTGGCGATCTGGACGGGGTCGTCGTCCATGAGGACCACGTCGGCGGCCTCGATGGCGGCATCGGAGCCCATGGCACCCATGGCGATGCCGATATCCGCCCGGGACAGGACGGGGGCATCGTTGATGCCGTCGCCAACGAAGGCCAGCTTGCCTCTGTGCTTCTCCTCCAGAAGTTCCTCTACCTTGTGGACCTTGTCACCGGGCAGAAGCTCGCTGTAGACCGTATCGATGCCCAGCTCCTTGGCGGTGGCCTGGGCTACGGCATCGATGTCGCCGGTGAGCATGACGGTTTTGGTGATGCCGGCATGGCGAAGAGCCTCCATGGCGGGCTTGGCGGTGGGCTTTAGCAGGTCGGAGATGACGATGTGGCCGGCGTAGCTCCCGTCAATGGCCACATGGACGATGGTGCCGGTTTTGTGGCAGTCGTGGTATTCCATGCCCAGCCGCTGCATGAGCTTCCGGTTGCCGCAGGCAACGGTGTGGCCATCCACCTGGGCGGTGATGCCCTCACCGCTGATCTCCTGGATATTGCTGACCCGGCTGCGGTCCAGGGGTTTGCCGTAGGCGGTTTGCAGGCTCTTGGAGATGGGGTGGGAGGAGGCGCTTTCGGCCAGGGCGGTGTACTCTAAGAGTTTTTCCTCGGCCATGGTGTTGTGGTGGACGGCGGTGACCTCAAAGACACCCCGGGTCAGGGTGCCGGTCTTGTCGAAGACCACGGTGGTCACGTCGGACAGGGTTTCCAGGTAGTTGGAGCCCTTGACCAGGACACCGGCCCGGCTGGCTCCGCCGATACCGGCGAAGAAGGTAAGGGGAATGGAGATCACCAGGGCGCAGGGGCAGGACATGACCAGGAAGGTCAGGGCACGATAAATCCACTGGCCCCAAAGGGCGGGGCTGCCCAGAAGCAGGCTGACAACGGGAGGAAGGATTGCCAGGGCCAGGGCCGCGTAGCACACCACGGGGGTATAGACCCTGGCGAACTTGGCGATGAAATCCTCGGACTTGGATTTCCGGGAGGAGGCGTTTTCCACCAGGTCCAGAATCTTGGAGACGGTGGATTCGCCGAACTCCTTGGTGGTGCGGATTTTTAGAACGCCATTGAGGTTGATGCAGCCGCTGATGATTTCGTCGCCGGGCTTTGCCTCCCGGGGGACGCTCTCGCCGGTGAGGGCGGAGGTATTCAGGGAGGAGGTGCCCTCCTCTACAATGCCGTCGATGGGAACCTTTTCACCGGGCTGGACTACGATAACAGTGCCGATTTCCACCTCGTCCGGGTCCACCTTTTCAAGAACCCCGTCATGCTCGACATTGGCGTAGTCCGGGCGGATGTCCATCAGCTCGCTGATGTTCCGGCGGCTCTTGCCCACGGCGTAGCTCTGGAAGAGCTCGCCAATCTGGTAGAAGAGCATCACGCCGATGGCCTCTACGTAGTCGCCCTCCATGGCAAAGCCGTCCTTATAGATGGCTAGGGCCAGAGCGCCGATGGTGGCCACGGCCATGAGGAAGCATTCGTCGAACACCTGGTGGTTTTTGATGCCCTTCCAGGCCTTGCACAAAATGTCCCAGCCGATGATATAGTAGGCAACCAGGTACAGCGCCAGCCGGACCCAGCGGCCGAAAGAGCCGAAGGTACTGCCAAAGAAGGTGGTGGGGATCAGCTCCAGAACCACCAGCAGCACCGCCGCGGCAATGATATGGGTCAATGCTTTTTTCTGCTTTTTCGTCATTTCCTACAGCTCCTTTCGAATGAAAAAAACAAAGGGCAAAGGCCAGGGCCCAGATGCCGCTGGGCCTTTGCCCTTTGCTTTGAGATATGTCAGATGAAGATCTCGCAGTCGTCTTCGACCTTCTTACAGTTGGCCAGGACGTTTTCCATGGTGGCCTTCACGTTGGCACCGTCTTCAAACTCCACGATCATCTTCAGGGCCATAAAGTTCACGGTGCAGTCCTTGACACCGGCGGTCGCCTTGGCGGCATCTTCCATCTTGTTGGCGCAGTTGGCGCAATCGACTTCGATCTTGTAGGTCTTCTTCATGGGGAGATCTCCTTTTCAAATTTTGATTTAACAATTAAATAACCGTTGAATTGTTATGGACCTATCATAGCACGTTTCTAAGAAATGTCAATCCCCTTTTGTGAATTTTACAAATGGGAAAATAAAAGGGGGCTGTTAAAAATCAACCTGCCATTGCGAACCAGTGACCGATGTCACTGGTTCGCAAGACATGCTTTTCTAACAGCCCCTGTGGAAATTTATCTGGCTTTATTCAGCTTGTCCGCCATGTGGAACAAAACGTAGCCAATGGCGAATAGAATCACCAGCGCTCCGACGGCAAGGCTCTCGTTTTGGAGCTGTTGACCGAAGACACGGACGGTGGCACCGGCGGTGAGCTGGCTGATGACGGCGATCATAGTGGTGCCCAGGAAGGCCGCGCCCTTGCCGCAGATGTCCATGAGGCCAAAGTACTCTCCGCTGCGCTCCGGCGGGATGATTTTGCCCAGATAGGAGCGGCTCAGGGCCTGGATGCCGCCCTGGAACATGCCCACGAGCACGGCCAATAGCCAGAACTGCCACTGGCTTTTCAGGAACATGGCAAAGACGGTGATGCCGGTATAGGCGAGGATGCAGAGCTTGATGAGCTTGCCGGTATCCGCGGTGGCGGACAGGCGGCCAAAGACAATCGCGCAGGGGAAGGCCACAATCTGGGTGACCAGCAGGGCAAGCAGAAGCCCGGTGCTGTCAAGGCCCAGGGCGGTGCCGTAGGCGGTTGCCATATCGATGATGGTATACACGCCGTCGATGAAAAAGAAGAAGGATAGCAGGTAGAGGAAAATATGCTTTTCATGGCTGGCTTCCCGGAAGGTCTGCCCCAGCTGCCGGAAGGTATCCCGGATGGGGTGGGCGCTCCGCTCTACGCAGGCGCTCTGGCGATAGGTTTTCAAAAGGGGCAGGGTGCAGCCCAGCCACCACAGGGCGACCAGCAGGAAAGACAGGACCATGGCTGTCGAGGCGGAAAGACCCAGCGTATCGCCGAAAAGAACCAGCAGCAGGCACAGGACAAAGGGAATCACGGAGCCGATATAGCCAAAGGCATAGCCCATGGAGGAGACATTGTCCATCCGGTCCTCCCGGGTGATTTCCGGAAGCATGGCATCGTAGAATACCAGGCTGGAGGAGTAGCCCACCTTTGCCAGTACGTAGACAACCAGAAAGGTCAGCCAGCTTCCGGCGGCACCGAGGACGGCACAGCCCAGGACCCCCACCAGCACGGAGACCAAAAACAGCTTCTTTTTAAAGCCGCTCTGGTCCGCCAGCGTGCCGCAGATGGGGCCGATAATGGCAACCAGCAGGGTGGAGACGGAACCGGCGTAGCCCCAGAAGGCCAGGTACTGGCTTTCGTCCAGGCCGCCGGAGGTGGACAGGGAATTGAAGTAAATGGGAATCAGGGTGGATACCAGCAGGATAAAGGCGGAGTTGCCCACATCGTAGAGAACCCAGTTTCTCTCCAGGGGGGTAAGGCGGAACTTTGATTTCATAGGCGCGTCCTTTCTAGCCGAAGGCGGGGGTGAATTCCTCGCCGAAGGGGGTCTCGTTTTCAATGGCGGCGGCCAGTGCCTGGGCCATAGCGGGGAAGGCGGCTGCGGCCTCCTCGTAAAGGGCCAGCATGGGGGCATCCAAATGGGCATATTGGGGGTTGGGGCCCGCGGTCATGAGGAAGGCCAGGCCCTTTTTGCCGCCCAGGCCCAAAATGGCCCGGGAGAATTTGCGGTTCCGGGAGGCGGCCAGACGGTACACATTGGACATGTTTCGCAGGCACCAGCCAAAGGCCCCCGGGCGCAGATCCGGATAAAGGGCCGCGGCGGTGGCCCGCTCGCCTCTTGTCAGGGCCAGGTATTTGTAGACCGGCTGGCGGTGGGGCGGCAGAAGGCCGTCCTGTTGCAGGAGGAAGCGGTCAAATTCCGTTTCCAGCTCCATGTGGTCCAGGTTTTCCGCCTCCGTGACGGTATTGATCATGGGGTGGCAGGTTTTGTCCAGGCAGTAGTGGGCAAGAATGCCGAAGAGATAGGCCAGCCCACCATCGGAGGGGGCCTGGCGGTAGCGCTTCAGAGCTTCCTCAAAAAAGGCGGCACCGGATTGGGCATGGAGAGCGTGCCCCTGGTGGGCAACGCTGTTGGAAGCCAGCGGGTTATAGAAAAAAAGAGGGTCCGGTCCCTGGAGACCGACGGTGTAGAGCTGATTCATGGCCTTGGCAGCGGCCCGATATTTGGGCGGAAGGGCGGAAAGCACTTCCCGGCCAAAGCGCAGATGGGCATAGGCAGAGGGCATAGGGGTAACCTCGCAATCCTTAGAATAGCCCTATTGTAGCGCATTTTCCCTGGAAAAACCAGTCTTTTTTTTGTAAAATTATCCTTACGGGGCCGGGACAATCCCTTCGTTGCAATGAAGAGGAAAATATGATATCCTATCAAAAAGAAAACGCAAAGGAATGGTTGATGTTATGGAAACCGAAAAGCTGTATTACTTGGACGGCCACCTGTCCGAATTTGATGCCGTGTGCCTTGCCTGCGCCCAGGCGAAGGGGGCTTGGGAGGTGGTGCTGGACCGGACGGCCTTTTATCCTCTGGGCGGCGGTCAGGCGGCGGACACCGGGACGCTGGGAGAGATCCACGTTCTGGACACCCGGGAGCGGGGGAAGGAGATCGTACATACCTGTGACGGGCCCATTCCGGTGGGCAGCCGGGTTCGCGGAAAAATCGACTACGAAGCCCGGTTTTTGCGGATGCAGCAGCACACGGGGGAGCACATTGTCTCCGGCATCCTCCACAGAATCTACGGCTGCCACAATACGGGCTTCCATATGAACGACACGGGGATTGTCATCGATTTTGACGCTGTGATTCCCGCGGGGAAGCTTCCGGAAATCGAGGCGGAGGCCAACGAGGCGCTGTGGAAAAACATTCCGCTGAAAATTTACACGCCCACGCCTGAGGAGCTTGAAAAGATCCCCTATCGGACCAAGAAGGCCCTGCCCTGGCCGGTGCGGATTGTGGAGATTCCGGGGTATGATATCTGCGCCTGCTGCGGCACCCATGTGGCGGCCACGGGAGAAGTGGGGCTCATTAAGCTCCTGTCCGCAATCCCTTGCAGAGGGGGCACCCGGATTGAGATGGCGGCGGGGATGGCGGCGTTCCGGCTGGTGAACGCCGTATTCGACCAGAACCGGCAGGTTTCCCGCCTGCTCTCCGCCCAGCTGACCCAGACGGCCCAGGGGGCAGAGCAGCTTTTGGAGACCATGAACGCCTGGAAAAACCGGGCGGGAAGCCTGGAGCGGCAGCTGTTTGGGGTTTGGGCGGAAACGCTGAGCGGTGCGGGGGACTGTGCCTTCTTCACAAAGGACCTGACACCCGATGGGCTGCGGGTTTTGACGGACCTGGCCGCGGGGAAGACCGGCGGCATCACGGCGGGGTTTTCCGAAAGCGACGGAGGGCTTGCCTATTGCCTGGCCCAGCCGGGGGGAGACCTGCGGGCACTGAACAAGGAGATGAACGGGGCCCTTTCCGGCCGGGGCGGCGGCAAGCCGGGGTTCCAGCAGGGAAAACTCACGGCGAGCGCCCAGGCGGTCCGGGATTTCTTTGCGGGAAAGGGCTTTGCTGTTCGGGAATTGATGTAATTGATGATTGCGCTCTTGGCAAATGCCGGGGGCGCAATTTTTTTGCCTGTGGAAAAGTAGGGGGCACTGAATTTGACGGATGGGGGAAAGCGTGCTAGTATCTGACTAAGGGTTGAAAAAAAGATACTTTCCGCCGGGCATCTGCTGCGCGCGGCGAAAAAGACAACCCGGAAAAGGAGGATGGAAAGTGCCGGAAATTCAAATTGCGGTGCGGAATAAGATAGCACAGCAGGAAAACAGCACGGTTTACGTCTGCGGAAGCGGCGACTATACGGTGCGCTTTGATTTTGACGAGGAATGGGACGACCTGGATTTGAAAACCGCCCGGTTTCAGACGGAGAATCTGGAAACGGATGTGCTGTTCCGGGGAAGCACCTGCCCCGTGCCGGTGATTGGCTATGGGCGGCGGCTGGAGGTGGGGGCTTTCGCCGGAAACGTCCGAACCACCACCCCGGCGCGGGTGGCTCTGCGAGAGGGCATCCGCTCCCGCTGGGGCGCGCCGGAGGACCCGACCCCCAGCCTGTATGACCAGCTGCTGGAGGCCATCGCGGACACGGGCCTCAAGCTGGAGGAGCTGACGGACGGCGTGCTTTTAACGGTACGCTTCCGGGGCGGAGAGGAGCGGGCCTTCCTGCGGCACAGCGAGGTGTATGTGGGCTCCGGGGAGATGCCGGAAGGCTACCGGGTGCAGCTGGACGTGAGCAAAAGTCCCCCGGTCCTGCGGGTCCGGGGGCTGGACGGGGAGATGATTCCTCTGCCCGCCATTCAGGGCGAAAAGGGCGAGAAGGGCGACCCCGGCCCCCAGGGCCCGAAGGGAGATGTGGGAGAGCATGTGGTGCGCAGCATCAACGGGGTATTCCCGGAGGAGGACGGCGGACTGACGCTGAGCCCCGGGGCCCTGAACGCCGTCAACCGGGCGGGGGACACCATGGCGGGGGCGCTCAGCATGGGCGGCTTCGGCATCACCAATCTGGCATTTCCCAGGGAAAGCGGGGACGGGGCAACCAAGGGCTATGTGGACAGCCGGAGGCTGGTTCTGCGGGCCTCTGTGCCGGTTTCCTGGACGGGCAGCGGCCCCTATGCTCAGCAGGTGGCCGTGCCGGGGCTGCTGGAAACGGACACGCCCCATGTGGCCCCGGTCTACGCCGACGATGGGCCCACGGCCATTGCCCAGAAGGATGCCTGGGACTGTATCAGCCAGGCCCAGGCCCTGAACGGGGCGCTGAAGCTTGTCTGTCTGGAGGAGCGGCCCCAGCGGGAGATTCCTATTTTGCTGGAGGTAAACCGATGAAGGGAGGAATGCTACCATGGTTGGCTTTCTGAACGCCGGAGGCGGCCGGGGCGGCGGCATCGGCAACAAGCTGACGGTGACGGCACCGGCGAACACCAGCGTCACCGCCAGACTGGGGGAACGGGTGAAGACCGGCAATTCCGGGTCTGCCGGAAGCGTGATTTTTAAGAACCTGAACCAGGGCAGCTGGGACATTTCCATTGCCAACAGCGAGCAGACGGTGACGGTTCCGGTGGACATCACCACGGACTATTTTACAACCATCGCGTTTTTCACGGCCTACATCGCCGTCACCTATCCCGCGGGCTCTACTTGCACCTGCTCCAACGGCAGCACCAGCTACACCGCGCCGAACACCGGCGGCAGCTATACCTTTTACGTCCCCAGAACCGGCACGTGGGTGGTCAGCTGCACCAACGGTGCCGGTACGGTGAGCAAAAATGTGAGCATCACCGCCGACGGGCAGCGGGCGGCCATCACCCTGAGCTATTGGGACGGGACGCTGTACTACAACGGAGACCCGTATACGGACTATACCGGCGGCTGGGATTCCGCCACCAGTGACGGCGGCCCGGCAAGCTTCCTGACCAATATCACCTGGAGCTTTACCAATGTGACGGCGTATGTGTATACGAAGAAGCTGATTAACGTTACGAACTGGAACAGACTCTGCTTTACGGGGAGCCTGTGGGGAAGCTATTCCTTCGGTCTGGGCAACAAACAGGCCTGGATGTCCAGCGCCAACTGGCTGGTAAGAATTTCGGGGGATGGGACGAAGAACGACGGAAGCGTGGATATTTCCAAGGTCACCGGAAACTGCTATATCAATGTCTACACGTCCTCGGAGGGCGGCTCCGGCGGCAATCTGTCCAGAGTCTGGCTGGAATGAGGTGAAGGGATGATTCTTTATATTGATTCGGATTTCCGGTGCCATGTGTCCCCCGGGGAGGGGCTGCGGGCGGTGGAGACCACGTTTTTTGACGGCAAGACAAAAGCCTATATTGAGGGCTACCGGCTGGTTCCGGCGGGCGAAACCTGGGTGCGGGAGGACGGCGCGGAATTTACGGGGGAGATGGTCTCCCCCTGGATCGACTGGCAGACCCTGGATAAAATCCAGGGGGAATATGAGCGGGCGCAGTACCCGGAGCTCCTGGCTCAGAACGGGGAGCTGCTGGAAACCCTGGCACAGATGGTGGAAGAGGTCTATGAAATGGATTTGAAGGAAATGGGAGGAAATGCGGATGGCGCAGAGCATGAAAACACTGATTGAAAGAAAGTTCTACCGGGACGGAGAGACGGCCCGGCGGAAGCTGGATGTCTTCTTCGCGGTGGATAGGCTGACGGAGGAGGAATACACGGCGCTTATGACCCTGGTGGCGGAGCAGTATGGGGGTGAACGCCTGTGACAATCCGGCAGGTACAGCTGCTGTTGAGCTTTTTGGGCTATGACCCGGGGGCACCTGACGGCATCGACGGGGAAAAAACTCAGAGCGCCGTCCGCCTGTTCCAGGCCCGGGAGGGGCTGCGGGAGGACGGGATTGCCGGAAGCAAAACCCAGGAAAGGCTTTTGGACGCGGTGGCCCAGGGGAGGATGTATACGAGGACGGAGCCAAAGGCGGAAAACGGTACCGGGGACTTCTGGAAGGACATCCGCTATTTTTCCAGAAACGAGCCCTACATTGCCTGCTCCTGCGGAAGATGCGGGGGATTTCCCGTGGAGCCGGACGAGAAGCTGATGCGCCTGGCGGACCGGGTGCGGCAGCAGGCGGGGGCGGCCATGATTCCCAGCTCCACCGTCCGGTGCAGAGCCCACAACGCCGAAGTGGGCGGCGTGGCAAATTCCCGGCATTTGGCGGGCAAGGCTATGGATTTTTCCGTCCGGGGCTGGACGGCGGAACGAACGCTGGCGCTGGTACGGCAGCAGAAGGAGGTAAGATACGCCTATGCCATTGACGGGACGCACGTGCATATGGATATAGAATAAAAGAGGGCCGACAGGAGGCACCCCGCAAAGGGGCACCTTCTGCCGGCTGCTTTTTTGCGCGGAGAATACAGAATATGACAATTTCTATAACGCATCGACTAAAAATGAAACGAATAATTGAAAAGAGAAAAGAAAATGATAAGATAATACTATAGAAAGAGAAAGTCATGGCGCGGAAGGAGAAAGCGACGATGAAACCGATTTATTCCAATTATTCCCCTACTTTTTTGTATGCGGACAAATATTTTTTCCCGAAGGAATGGATTAACGACGCAAACCAGGTGCCCTACTGTATGCTGCGCTATATCTGCTCCGGCTCTGCTATTTTTATGGTCAATGACCAGAGCTATCCCGTCCGCAAGGGGGACGTATTCTATATTCCCCAGGGGACCCATCTGTACTGCGCCGCGCTGGAGGAGGTTACGTTTATCAGCATCCGGTTCATCGACTCGGTGCAGCTCCAGGACGAGGACATGCTGAACCGGCTGTGGAACGTACACCAGATCTATCATTTTGCCGGGGACGAAAACATGGAGCAGCTGTTTGAAAGCACCTATCGGGCGGCCATTTCCCGGACCAAATACAAGCGGCTGGAGACCAGGGGGTATCTTAATTTAATTGTGGCGGCCATTGCCAAGGTGTCCTCCACGGTGGAAGAGCCCCAGGAAACCGTAGAGGCGGAACGGGAGCTGATGGAATCCATGGCGGATATGAAGCGGATTCGCCACCGGGCCATGGCCTCCCACAGGAAAACGGACCCCAGGGTCCAGGTGCTGGTGGACTACATCACCCTGCACCCGGAGGCCAATCTGAGCCGGGAGGAGATGTGCCGGATGTGCGATGTCAGCGAGAGCACGCTGCGAAGGCTGTTTAAGGCCAATATGGGCAAAAGCATCTATGAATTCAGCAAGGACACCAAAATGCTCTATGCCGCCCATCTGCTCACCACCACCAATACCTCCATTTCCGAGATTGGCTATCAGCTGGGCTATGAATCCCCCAGCTATTTTACAAAAACCTTTCGGGATGTTTACGGCATCAGCCCCCAGGAATACCGAAAAGGGGCCCGGGAGGCATAGGGCTTTTTGTGAATATGAACAAAAAATGTATCGCAATTTTGTGCATAATGAAATTGAACGCTTAGCAATTGACCGAATCGTTATAGTTTTGAAATGATAGTATGTTGCAGGAAGTGAACGGATTTCGTAAAATATAGACACAAGGAAGGGAAGACCTTCAAGGAGAAAAAATAACAAAAACAGGAGGAAAAAATATGAAAAAGATGATATCTCTGGCGCTGGCGCTGGTTCTGTGCCTGTCCGTCTTTGCGGGCTGCGGTGCAAAAACGGAAACTCCCGCCGCGACCACCGCCGCCGCTGCTGCCACCACCGGCGAGAACAAGCCCGCCGAGACCGAGGCGCAGGAGCTGGAAGGCGAGATTACGTTCTGGCATTCCTTTACGCAGGGCCCGCGGCTGGAAAAGATTCAGGCTGCAGCAGACGCATTTATGGAGCTGCATCCGAAAGTAAAGATTAATATTGAGACATTCTCTTGGGCGGACTTTTACACCAAGTGGACGACGGGCCTTGCATCCGGAAATGTGCCGGATATCAGCAGTACTGTTGCTTCTCAGCTGGTTGAGATGATTGACGCGGATGCGGTCATGCCGGTTGATAACCTGATTGACAGCATTGGCCGAGACAGATTCCTTCCCAATGCGCTGCGGGAAATGACGGCCTCTGACGGAAACTGCTACGGTGTTCCTCTTTACATGAATACGGAAGCAATGTGGTATCGCAAGGATTTGCTGGAAAAATACAACCTGGATGTTCCCACAACCTGGGAAGAGATGTATCAGGCGGCAAAGACGATTACCGAGGGCGAAAACGGTGAAGCATATGGTGCGGCAATGCCCATGGGCACTAACGACATGCTTGCGACCCGCTGGCTGCATCTGTATGTGCGCAGTGCGGGCGAGACGCTGATTACGGAAGACGGAAAGGCAAACCTGACAAGCCCCACCGCTATTGATGGCATCAACTATTGGGTGAAGGTCTTTAAAGACTGTTCTCCCGCGGACGCGATGAACTACAATACGCTTGATGAAGCAACGCTGTACTATCAGGGAAAACTCTGCTTTGACTTTAACACTGGATTCCATATCAGCGGTGTTGCGGCAAATAGACCGGACCTGATGGACCAGATTGACTGTGCACCGATTCCTCGGGTGAATAGTGGTGATCCAGAGGTTGGCTGTGAGACCAATACCACTCCGCTTGTTATTTGGAAAAACTCGAAGCACCCCGAAATCTGTGAGGAATTTATCAAGTTCTTCTATGAGGAAGACCGCTATGTTGACTTCCTGCTTTCTGTGCCGGTAGGCATGATGTCCGGCCTGAAGGGTGTTACTGACAGCGCAATTTACCAGGCGGACGAGACTGTTCAGAAGTTCCAGCATGCAGACCAGGTTTTGAACCAGATGCTTTCCGGCAGTACCTCTATTGGTATGGAATACGGCCCGAGAGCAGAAGCAGGCTTGCTGACCTCTCAGCGGGTTATTGAAAAAATGTTCCAGGATATTATCATCAATGGAACGGATGTTGAGACAGCCGCAAAATCTGCTGAGAAGCAGCTGAACGATCTATTTGAATCTGTAGGCTAAGCAATGTGATTTGTGAATGGCGGGGATTCCCCGCCATTCCCTTCGAAACCACAGATTCACAGCGTATCTTTCAAACGAGGGAGGAAAAACATGGGAAAAACATCGAACCGAATAAAGCGTGTGATGCGTTCCGGCGTGTGGTTTGTGGTTCCGGCAATCCTTGTGATTGGACTGCTGCTCCTATATCCTGTGGGTTCCAGCATACTTTATAGCTTTACGTCAAAACATCTGATTAAAGCAAACTGGAAGTGGGTTGGCGTAAAGAATTATGTGGCTATTTTGTCGGACCCCGATTTCTGGCATTCGTTACTGACCAATACTAAGTGGACGGTTACCTCACTGCTTTGCCAGCTAATTGTAGGCTTCTCTGCTGCGATGGCTTTGGAAAGAATTAAAAAGGCAAAGGGATTATACAGAACAATGCTGATTGTGCCTTGGGCATTTCCTTCCATTGTTATCGCATTGTCGTGGAAATGGATATTGAACGGAGTGTCCGGCTTCCTGCCGCATTTGCTGGTGAAACTGGGAATCTGTCAAACGCTTCCACAGTTTCTAACCAGTGGAAATTCTGCATTTTGGACACTTGTATTTATCAATACCTGGTTTGGAGCACCGCTGATCATGGTAAATGTGGTTTCTGCATTGCAGACGGTTCCCAAAGACCAGTACGAGGCGGCTCAGATTGATGGAGCTTCTTCCTTCCAGTCGTTCCTGAATATTACGGTTCCGCATATCAAAACGGTTGTTGGGTTGCTTGTCGTTCTGCGGACGATATGGGTATTTAACAGCTTTGATATGATTTACCTGATTACTGGCGGCGGCCCGGGCGGCGCAACTGAGACAGTGCCAATCTATGCCTACAATATTGGCTGGGGCTTAAAACAGCTGGGGAAATCTTCCGCGGTAACGGTGATTCTTCTTGGATTTTTGCTGATTGTCTGCTCCATGTATTTCAGAATCCTGAATAAATGGGAAAAGGAGGACAACGGATGAAAAAGGGAAAGCGGCTGAAACGCGGCTGGTTCAGCGGTGCCATCAGCTATATTTATTTGACAATTCTGGCGATTATCGCGGTGTTTCCGCTACTGTGGATTCTGTCGTCATCCTTAAAAGGCAAAGGAGAGATTGTTTCCAATCCGCTGGCTTTGATTCCACAGACGATTACGTTTGAGAACTATAAAACGGTTTTCCTGCAGATGGGTTTCGGAACCAACGTGCTCAACAGTATTCTGGTTGCCGGTGCGACAACTGTAATTGCAATTGTCATTTCCTGCCTGGGTGCCTACGGTATTGTGCGCTTTATGCCAAAGCTGGGAAATGTGATTACTCGGGTTTTGATTACGACGTATATGTTTCCCGCAATTCTTTTGGCAATCCCGTATTCTGTGATTATGGGAAAGGCTGGGCTGATGAACAGTCGAATCGGTCTGATTATTGTTTATATGACCTTCTCTGTGCCTTATGCGGTATGGCTGTTGGTCGGTTTCTTTAAGACTGTCCCAATGGAAATAGAGGAAGCGGCCAGAGTGGATGGCGCTACAAAGATGCAGGCGTTTGTAAAAGTTGTAGTGCCTATAGTGGCACCGGGAATTGTGGCGGTGGCGATCTACACCTTTATCAATGCCTGGAATGAATTCCTGTATTCTCTGATTTTGATTAACAGCAGCTCGAAAATGACGGTTGCTGTTGCTCTGAAATCCCTGGAAGGACAAGAGGTATTGGACTGGGGTGTCATGATGGCGGCTTCTGCTGTGGTGGTAATTCCGTCTGTTGTGTTCTTTATGCTGATACAAAAGAGAATTGCCGGAGGATTGGCACAGGGATCTATTAAGTAACAGTAAAAGATAAAAGAATCCTGCGGAATTTTGCAGGGGGAATTGAAGGAGTGTTTCTATGAAATCTATTGGTTATGCAATTGTGGGCACGGGGTACTTTGGCGCAGAATTGGGCCGTATTCTTGAAACAATTGAAGGCGCAAAACTGGTAGCGGTTCTGGACCCGGAAAACGGAGAAACAATTGCAAAAGAATTGAACTGCGATGTGGAGACGGACCTGGATGTGCTGTGCGCAAGACCGGATGTTGAAGCCGTTATTGTGGCAACTCCGAATTACCTTCACAAAGAACCTGTGCTGGCTGCGGCACGTCATGGAAAAAATGTATTCTGCGAGAAGCCGATTGCATTAAGCTATGCGGACTGCGACGAGATGGTCCGTGCCTGTGAAGAGGCAGGCGTGGTATTTATGGCTGGCCACGTGATGAATTTCTTCAACGGCGTGCGGCATGCAAAAAAGTTGATTAACGAAGGGAAAATTGGTAAAGTCCTGTATTGCCATTCCGCAAGAAACGGCTGGGAACAGGTTCAGCCGAGTGTGAGCTGGAAGAAAATCCGGGCAAAATCCGGAGGACACCTGTACCACCACATTCACGAGCTGGACTGCATTCAGTTTATTATGGGCCCGGCTACGGAGGTTACTATGACCGGTGGCAATGTTGCCCACAAAGGAGAGCATTTCGGTGATGAGGATGATATGCTCTTCCTGAATCTGCAGTTTGGCAATAATACTTTTGCTGTGGTTGAATATGGGTCTGCGTTCCGCTGGAGCGAACACTATTTGCTGATTCAGGGCACGGAAGGTGCGATCCGTCTGGACATGAAGGATACGGGCATGACGGTCCGGACACCCCAGGGTGAGGAACATTATCTCCTGCACAGAACGAAGGAAGAGGACGATGACCGGACGCTGACCTACAATACCAAGATGGAAATGGACGGTGCGGTACTGTACGGAAAACCGGGGAAAAAGCCTCCGCTGTGGCTCCATGGAATTATGGAAGAAGAAATGAAATTCTTCAACGGCATCATGCATGGTGAGCCGGTTACGGAGGAATTCAAGAATCTGCTCAACGGCAAGGCGGCGCGGGATGCCATTGCCACCGCGGACGCGGCAACGCTGTCCCTGCGGGAGGACCGGAAGGTCAAAATCTCCGAAATCAAATAAGCTACCTCTCCTCCTCAAATACAGGCAGACCCGGCGGGAATTCCCGCCGGGTTTGTCGGCTTTTTACAGCAGCCCGTATTCCATTCCGTAGGGCCAGCCGTTGAGGCCGCCCAGGTCATAGAGGTTTTCGTAGCCACGGTCCATCAGCTGGGCCGCGGCCAGGGCGGAACGGCGACCGGTGCGGCAATAGATCAAAATAGGGGCATCCTGTTGGGGGAGAAGAGCGGGAAGGTCCGCGTCCTCAATGTCGTCCAGGGGCAAAAGCTTCGCCCCCGCGGCGTGCTCTACGGCGTATTCATCCTCTGTCCGTACATCCAGCAGTACGGCACCGGGGACGGTATCCAGAATTTTTTTGCCATCTTCAAAGGAAATGGCTCGTATCATGTAGGTTCGCTCCGTTTCATTTTTCTTTTATCATACCACACCCCGAAAAGAAATGCAAGGAACCGGGAGAAGCTGACCGCGCCAGTTTCTCCCGGTTTCCCGGACATATTTTGGAATTTATTCGGTGAACGGAGCCGTTACCGCTTGAAATCCCGATGCCCCTTGGTTACTGCATGCCGCTTTCGTAGGCCTCGATCATTTTCTTGACCATCTGTCCGCCCACAGAGCCGGCCTCGCGGGAGGTGAGGTCGCCGTTGTAGCCCTGCTTCAGGTTAACGCCCATCTCCTGGGCAGCCTGCATCTTGAACTTGTCCATCGCCTCCCGGGCCTGAGGAACGTTCAGCTCGTTGGTGTTCTTACTAGACATCGTAAATCTCTCCTTTTCCGTTTCTTTCGCGGTTTTGTCCGCAGGGATAGGTTGTGCGGAAATGGAGGGATAATGCGTGGCTTTTTGCGGAAAAGGTGGGGGAGAATGGAAAAACAGTAGATTTTTTGAGATGGCCTCCATTGAACGGAAGAGGAGTGATTTTTCACACCATGAGGTGAAAGAAAAGTGAATTTTCACTTTAAGTTATTGAAAAACATGAAAATATGAGTATAATATAATCAAGCAACAATGGAGGTGCTGTATATGCAATATGAAAGCGAGCGCATTGAATATAAATCTC
>USQL01000017.1 GCA_900556935.1 uncultured Eubacteriales bacterium
CGGATGGTAGTTCAGTTTCCCGATTTTTACCTTGTCGATAATATCGTGGCATTCCAAAAGCATTTCCATAACTCCGTGAGGATTCAGCACCGGTTCACAGGATACCCATGTTCTGATACCACACTGTTTCGCAGAGTAGAGGTCAATCAGCCGGTCAGATGGAGCATATGGGCCGATATTGGAGCCGTCGTAGGTGATACCGTACCAGTCGCGGTTGTCCAGCAAATCAAAGTCCCGGGTTCCATCGCCCTTTGTGAGGATTTGCACATGGTTCCCGCTATCCTTGATGGTCTTGATAACTTCACGGGTGATGGATGTGTCGTACCCGGTGGGATACGGGTCACAGGTAAAGCACAGGTGAATCAGCTGGCCTTTGATGTTCTCACGCTCCAGCTGATGCTTCAGGGCTTCCACCAGCCCCGGGCGGGGTTCCACATGGGTATGGAAAGTTTCCCTGTCTCGGTGCAGCACATTGGGCGCGAAGCAATAAAAACACCTGTGTGGACAGCCGGTGTAGATATTCACGGCATAATCACCGTACTCCTTGGCCTTGCCTTTCGGCACATATAACGGTTTCATTTTAATTCCTCCAAATCCATTTTTGCGCCGCAGTTGGGGCAATAATCATCTTCAAAATAGCACGACTTTCCATTGGTCGAAACAAAACATCCATTGACGGTTCTGGTATTTTTGCAATGGGAACAAGTCACATCAGTATCACCCGTGTTATCATCGTAGACACACTCCCACCGCCCATGCCGCACCGGCTCCACATCGGCAGCGGGAGCGTCCAGCACCTCCGACAACATATTATCCACCCAACACGCACGGCACCTGACACCACTCGCATTTTTCCCTTGCTCTTTGCAAGGGGCGCAATACCGTCCCTCGCAAGATGCTACAAACTCTCCTCGGCTGATGTAATCGCTCATATCAATTCCTCCACATAGCACCAGCTCTGGGGCGGGCGTTTGATTGTTCGGCCATCACATTCCACTGTGGTGTAGTTGTAATAAGGGCATTCCCAACAACCCACCTCAATCTTACATAGCCCCTTGAATGCGCTCAGCGGTTTCGGCGTATCGTAGATTTCCAATTTTGAAATGTGCCAGCCGTACAGTGTTGCACCTTTTCCGTAGTCCCACAAAGCGCCGTCCACAATCCTAGTCTGCGCCACAAAGTCATCGTCCACATCGTAGATTCCATACGGTTCTGTTGCCGCCTTGATGGTTTCGACCCGATCACATACAAATTCCCCTACAACACGCCCGTATGCTATTCCGAATGGGTGCTTTAGCCCATCCAGTGTGCAGTAGATATAGCACTTAAACGGCGTTTCCAAACAAGGCCGGTTCTTCCGCACTTCCAACGTTTTCTTGCCGCTAAGAATCTTCTCCACCCACTCCGGGCGGATGCTGATAAGTACCGCTTTAGCCATTGTCAGCCCTCCGATTCCATGAAGCGGCGGCAACGTCACGTTCATCCAGATCAAATACAATGTCTCCGTTGTTCGCTAAATGGATCAGCACATTGAAATCCTTTGTGCGCAAAGCTACCCCGCATTTGCTGCAATGGACACCAAATTTCCAACCGTACCCACTATCTTTTTTGTAGTAATCAGTTAAGAAAATTTCAGCCTTACTCCCGCAAAACGGGCACGGTTTCAATTTAATTTCGTTCATGTTATCTCCTTCCCGCCCGGGTTGCCCCGGGCTTATCTGCTATCTAAAAATCACTACCATAGACGGAAACGGTGCTGGGTTCATTGCTTCCCCGTTTTCATCTTCGAATTTTAACCGTCCACGCAGAAAACGAATTTCCGCCTTGCCATATATGTAGTCGTGGAAATAGCTTGTGTCCGTCCGTGCTGGAATCAGTAGAACAATTGTCTCCCCCCCCCACATACAAACTCTTCATAAGCCTTTTTCACCCACTTCCCAATCTCCCGGCCATAGGGCGGGTTGCAGAACACGGCTCCGTATCCGCTCCAAGGTAGGGAAAGGCCGTCCATTTCAGGGGTGAAAAAACAGCTGCACTTTGCGTTCTCTGGTGAAGCGGCGGCATCTAAGCCGAAATGGAATTCCTGAGCCAGTTTCCAGAAAAAGTCCTTTGGCGTTCGCCAGTCCATTTTCACGCTGGATAATAACGCTTTGTTCATGTTTACCTCGTTTCTATCAGCCTCGATTTCGAGGCGGTTAAACCATTTCCGTGAGGTCACGAAAATGGTCAGTCGCCGTCAGGGATAAATTCCTCCATCCCCATCTGCCCCGGAAGCACATCGTACTCCATCCACCACCGGAACACATCTTCGGCTGTTGTCCAAGCCGATTCCTTGCCACGCCGTGTCCGTTCTTCCAGCATCCTGCCAAACGCCAGCAGGTAGAGATTTTTGTACTTCGGCCACCGGGCGAACTCGATTTCCCGACGTTTCCTACAAGCTATTGGGCATCCGATGCACCCTACCCGGGATTGCCCCTCTGCGTATAGCGGATTCATGGGGCATTTGGCATCACCCAAAAAACCGTACACATCCTCGTCCGCCCAATCAATAATGGGGTTCACGACCCGTTTTGCTTGCAAACGGCAGTTTTCAAAAAGCATACGCTTTTCGTCATTGTCGTTTGCAAGCATGATTTTATCTTTCTTCGTTTTGCCAATTTTTTCATAGATTCCGCGGATGCTTTTCCGTGATGAAGACTCCGCCCAGCGAACACCAGTGCAGATGAAACGCCCTGCCCCACCTGTTTCTTTCAGGGTGGAACAGCAGTAGCGCATCAGCCGGGTAGGAGGCATCAGCTTCTGTGGAATCAGGCTCCACATGGATACTCTCTGGCCCTTGTAGGTCGGCATATTCACGGTGCATTTGTAGCCCTTTTCCTCCAGCCGCTTGAACTCGCTTCGGACGAACCGCACCGTCTCCGGGGCATCCGCTGTGGTGTGGTTGTGCTGGAACTCGCAGGGGATGCCGGAGCGAACCGCAAGCTCGGTGATTACCCCGGAATCTTTGCCGCCTGAAATGCAGATCACCAAAGGCTGCTGGTAGGCCGCCAAAGACATATCAGAGGCGGCTTTCAGGCGTTCGATTGCCATTTGCACTAAGTCATTCATAACTTTCCCCCGGGGAACGCAAGTACGACAACCAGCACTTTTCACACTTGATCTTCCCGCAATGCTCAAAACTGGTAATTCCAGGTGGGCAGTTTCCGGGGCTTAACTTTTTCACCAGCTCCTCGTCCGTCATGGCCCGGATTTTATCACCGTTTGTCTTTGGCTTCGCTTTCCGCTGAGTTTCAAGTTCCCACTTTGCTTTCAATGCCTCGTGAAAACAATTGGCCGCATCGTGGAGGCCATCGGCCCATACCTGGTGCATCATTTCCATTTCCAATGCCATTGGGTTCGGGCAGCACCCATTTTCTCCAAGCTCGTGGGTTACTGGGTTAGGCGTAAGCAGTTCTACAACGTTGCTCATGTTGCATTTCCTTCCTCGCATCCCTCGGCTGGTTCTTCCTGGGTATCGTCAATGGGTGTGGTATCAATCCTCAATTCCGCCAGCTGTGCGGCCATCAGATACGCCTGAGCGTGGACGTTGCCCCCGTGAGTATCGCTTACCTTTGCTCGGAATTCCGCCAGCGTACCAAAGAAGCAGCCAACGGAAGCAAAGATACCGCCCTTTTTGTTGCGGGTGAAAGTGATCGTATCATCCCTGGAACCGATTGGGCCAATGACCAAGTGGTGATTCCTGCCGTAAACCCTGGCATTGCCGCAGACCCTGGCATTGCCGTAGACCCTGGCATCGCCGTAGACCCTGGCATTGCCGGAGACCAAGGCATTGCCGGAGACCAAGGCATCGTCGGAGACCAAGGCATTGCCGGAGACCAAGGCATTGCCGTAGACCCAGGCATCGCCGGAGACCCAGGCATCGCCGTCCTGTTCTAGGTTGGCTTCTTTCTCTACCCAGCCTCCAGTCTCGCCGACTTCAACTCCAGTAAAGGCCACTAGTGACTTTACACGGTGCAGGGTGATTGGGCCAATTTTCAAAGTTTCGTCGGTTAATTCGTACTTTTTCATTTTGCATTTCCTTTCTTTTCGGCCCGTTTTTTCTCCCGGTACTGGGCCTCTCGCTGCGTCTGTTTTTTCCTGAAACACTCCCAAGAGCAGTAGATTCTCCGCCGGTCGATGCGGACGGGCTTGCCGCAGACAGGGCAGATGCGGGGGTTATCGTCGGTACGGTGCCGGGCCTTGCGGCGCTTGTCCTCGGCCTCGCACTTAGGAGAGCAGAGGAACCGGCGGGGCGGAAAGACATTTCCGCCGCAGATGCGGCATTTTGGCAGCTCCACAGGCTCCTCGTAGTTTAGCAGGGCGGCGGCGAAGCGGTCCCGGCGGGGAGTATGGGGCAGGGTGCCATGCTCCTTGCGGGCTATGTAGTCGCCGTAGTGGAGGCCAAGGGACGTGGCCTCGGCGGCATCGATGCAGGATTCACAGCGGCCTGAGCGGTCCAGCGGGCTTTCCACGTGGCAGATTTTACAGCGGGGCATTGTTGTCACCTCCAAACATACGGCGGATGGCGGCGGTCTCGTCGGCATCCAGGGGGCGGGGGCCGGTGGTTCGCGGGACGGCACCGGGCTTTTCCAGGCGCTCAAAGATGATGTTCTTCCACCCGGCCACCATGCACTGGTCGATAAGGGACAGAATGGCATCCTCCGGGTAGTAAGTCAATTTCTGCTGGACGGTCTGCAAGAGGGCGGCGAGTTGCTGGGGGGTGTAGCCTTCCCGTCTATCCCGCTTGTAGGCAATCCAGGAGGAGAGCTTGGTTTTCAGGGCAGGGGAGAATGGATAGGGCCGAAATGGGTCGTTTGCGCTGGGGGATGGGGCGGCGGCCGGGCAGCCCTCTTCCTGCACCTCTTTCACCTCTTTCTCTTTATCTATCTCTATCTCTTTCTCTACCTCTACCTCTACCTCTACCTCTTTCTCTTTCTCCCCCTCTTTCTTGCTTACGGTTTTTTTGGATTCGCTTCCTAGGCCGCTCGGTTTGCTTTCGGTTTGCTTCCGGTTTGCTTCCGTTTTGCTTCCGCCTTTGTTCCCATTTTCGGACTTGGCCCTGGCTTTATCCAAGATAGGGCGAAGCAAATCAAAAGCAACGGCGACAGAATCCGGCACGGAATCAAAATCCGGCTCCTGCTGGTAGAGAGCGTAGGCACAAATCATATCGTAGGCCGAAGCACGGGCGGCGGGGTCTTTTATACGGGAAATGGCCTGGTAGAAGCTTACGTAGAATGTAAACTGGGTTCTCATGGCATGTCCTTTCTGCTGTTCTGCTGTGGAATGGGTTAGAACGGGAAGTCGGGGAGTTCGTCGTCGGGGATTTCGGCAAAATCATCGGCGGGAACGGCGGCAGGCTGGCCGGAGGCGGGAACAGCGTCCTTTTTGGAGGAGCCGAAATAGCAGGAGGTTACATTGACCTCCACGGTCTTCCGCTTGTTGCCGTTCTGGTCCTCCCAGAGGCGGACTTGCAGGCGGCCTGTGACCACGGCCATGGAGCCTTTGTGAAACCACTGGGACACGAATTCGGCGGTCTTGCCCCAGGCCACGCAATCGATAAAGTCCGCTTCCCGCTTGCCTGTGACGGCGGAGGCGATATCCCGCTCCACAGCAAGGGAGAAGTTTGCTACGGATTTTCCGGAGCCGGTACTCCGCAGCTCCGGGTCACGGGTCAGACGGCCCATAAGGTTTACAGTGTTCAGCATTGGCTAGAATCTCCTTTTTGGTTAATCGTTTGCCCTCCCGCCGGATGGTAAGTCCGGCGGAGAGCATGGAAAGCTCGGTTTGCGGCGGATAGCGAAAATCGGAATCCGTGTGCATGAGGGTCTGGCCGTCGGGGCCGTGGACGGCATAGCGGGGCGGCCTAGTCATAATTCACCTGCAAGGGGGAAATGGCCGTCAGGTGTTCCGTGGCCCGGCAGTAGGGGCAATGGCCGCAGCGGGTAGCGGCGATACGGCCCGTTTTAATCGCCTGATAGCGGGGGGCTCTGGCCTCCACATCGTCCATGGCCGCCTGCAAATCGGCATCCGGAATATAGATTGCGAAAATCTTGGGGGACGTTTCCTTGGTAATGCCGGTGAGGACGAAGGGGGGAAAGCGGCGGACAAGGCGCTGATAAATGGCCCCCTGGATATCATAGCCCCAAAATTGGGCAAAGCTGATATGGCACTGGGCCTCGTCGGACCATACGGGGTCAAGGGATGCCAGATACTTTAGGTCTACAATCATCTGACCGCCGAAGGGGACCAGCTTTCTGACCTCCGGGAATTTCTCGCAGATGCGGCGGACCTGGTCGGAGGAGAGGAGGGAATCCACCTTGCATTTGAAGGGAACACCGGCGATGCGGCCTGTTTTGATAACCTGGTGGCGGCCGGAGAGGAGGGATTTTATTAGCGGCTCCTGGTCCAAACGCTGACAGGCGGCGAAGGCTTTCTTGAAATCCTCCTTGAACTCCCCGGCGTTTTTTCCGGAGGAGAGGCGGATTTCCGGATGGGCGGCGACAAACTCGTTGAACTCCCCGGAGAAATAGGCATCCACGAAGGAGCCGAGAAGAAGGGCCTTGGACTGGGGCGGTGTGTACTCTCCACGAAGTTCGGCCATGGCGGAAGCCTCACATTTCGCGAAAGCCTTGAACTGGGAATTGGAGAGGTAGGCCCAGTTGGCTTTCCGGGAATAATAGTTGGAAGCGTTAATCGGCAGCAGCTTCTTCTGTAGGGCTGGGCGTGACATCGGCCTCCTCCTTTCTGACATTGCGCTTCATGGCGCAGTCGTAGCACAGAGCGGCACCGAACTTTCGGCGGGTATACTCGGCCATATAGTCGGCGGAACGGCCATTGGCCGGCTTTACAGGGCCGCCACAGTCGGCGCAGAGGATGGCGGGGGCCTCCTTGGGTTTGCGGGGGCGGACGCGGACGGCGGAGACCAGCTCCCCGAATGCCTTGATGTTATGCTCGATATAGAGCTGGATTCGGACACCTTTCCAGTCTTCAAAGTAGGGAGAACCGGCTACCTTCTCGATGGCCTTGGAGCGGGTGACGTTCAGAATCATGGGCTTTAGCGGCTCCACAAAGTGGAGGACCGCTTTCTGGGACTTGCCTTCGGCGGTGACGACGGTCTCAGACTGGTTGACGGAAGCAATGGTGGCGACTTTTTCCTCGCCTTCGTTAAAATCGGCCTCGCCCAGGTAGTTGGGGTCGGAGACAATCTTCTTCCAATGGGTTTTTTCCATATTCAATCCTCCTCAGGTTCGATTTCAAAGGGTTCATTGTGCTCCTCCATGGAGGAGACGCAGCGGGGGCAGAAAAACAAATCTTGTTTCGCGAAATAGTAGCGGGTGCAGTCTGTGATGGATTCGCCGCAGATATCGCACAGGGGCAGGGAGGCAAGGCGGCGGTCCCATGCGGCCTGGCGGTCGTCTTCCAGCAATGCGGGGTCTGACATTTGACATTTCCTTTCCGATGGTGTATAATTTGAGCGTGGGTATTTGGCATACACACGTCCTTTCTCATCCTTTATCCCCTTTCTGCCTGGCTCCATCCGCTGTTACCGCAGCGGATGGAGCCTTCTTTTATTTGAAGCGAAAGGTTTCAAAACGGGTTTCGGTGGAGACATGGCGCTGGTGGATAAGAAGAAACATGTCGGAGTTCTCGGCATCGAAGGCACGGGAGGCGGCGGTTTCCTGCTGGCGGAGGCGCTGGTTCTCTGCTCTGAGGGCTTCGTTTTCCCGGCGGAGGCGGCGGTTCTGCTCGGCCAGAATCCGGTATTTGGAGAGTTCTTCCTGGTTCATTTTTCAACCTCCTGGGTTTCCAGCTGCTCGGGGTGCTCCACGAGAAAATGCATGATGCAATCGGCGACGGAGGCGCAGAACACGGGGACGGCGGGGCCGCCGTTAGTGGCGAGTTCCTCAGAGATGCCTTTTACGATGATAGCAATGGACGCTATCATCTGGGTGGCGGTGCCGGAGGCTTCCCGGATTTTCAGGTAGTTTTTGGTAACAAGCAGGTCAAGTTTCATAATTTCGTCCTTCTTCCTTGAATTTTTTGATTTGTCTGGTATCGTAGCCCAGATACCGGAGGACCACTCCAATATCTGGGGATAACAGCCTGACGATGGCACGGAGGGTATTTACGTCCATGGTGGAGCGGCCGGTGCGGTAGGCGGAAACGCGGCTATCGCAGAGGCCCAGAGACAAAGAGAGCTGACGGTCAGACCGGATATTGCAGTAAGCTCTGCGAATGTCCAGCTCCCGGAAAAAGTCATTCCGGGCGTAACAATCGGCTTTCTGGCGGATACGGGGCATCAGGATTCCTCCTTCGGCGGCTCCTTGGGGGGAGCCAGGAGGGCGGCCATATCGGAAAGGCCCGCCATATAGGTATTGGCCTTTTCCATGGCAGCGGGGCGGAGGTCCGCGGGGATGCGCTGGGCAGCGGAAAGGAACTCTTTGGCGGCCTTCTTTTCCAGTTCAGACATTTTTCTTCATCTCCTTTTCATGGGTGACGGTGACGACACGGATTTTCTGCCAGTCGGTTTCCAGGGGGGATTCCATCAGGGTTTTGTTCTCCTGGTCGATGCGCTGGGCCTCTTCTTGGGTAATCTCCCGGCCCTGGCAAAAGTAATGGGTTTTTTTCATGGGTTGGTTTTCCTTTCTTGTGGTTGATTTATGTGGGAAAATGGGGTAGTATGGATGGATAAGGGGGAGGGCGGAGTTGAACCGCCCTTCTGACGGTGGGGTGTTCCGTGTACCGGCTCGCCTACCCGGCCCCCCTGGGGGTTACTTTTCGGGGTAGACGGCGTTGAATTCGTCCAGGTCCTGGCGGGCCTGTTCGAGCAAGTTGACTCCATGCAAACGGGCCTGAATCAATCTTTTGTCGGCTTGGAAAAGAAAGAGAAGCGTATCTACTCTCGAAGCCGCGTCTCTTGAAGCAGCTATGTTCAGTTCAAGAACCCCGCGAATGCGGTTTGCGGTATCATCGGAGAGGCGAGGGGCGGAGGTCTCAACGGGGGTCTCAACGGGGGCGGGTGGGCGCTGCGCTCCAACGGATGCGACACCCATTGGAGCGGGGTGCCGGAATGCCTGGAATGCGAGAAACAGGGAATTGCGATTCTCAAAGGGGAGATGCGGGAAGAGACTTGACTTTCTCCTCCGCCGCCGCATAGGCGAAGCGGAGGGCTTCCAGATAGGGGTCGTAGGGCGTTTGCTTGCACATGGTCATCCGTTCGTGGTAGCTGATTAAGCCGCGGAGAATGAAGAGGTAAAATTCCTCCTGGGATATGCGCTTTACTGTGGGCGGGAGATTGGTGTTCATTGGGGCCTCCTTTTTGGTTGCTTTTTGGTGGGGTACGTGGTATTCTGGGATTGCCTCCCCCGGCGGCTCGACCGGGGGAGAGCCTTTAGGAGGTTGGCGGTTACAGGACTTGCACCTGTGGCCCTACGGGCTGCCGGCTGTGGACCGCCGGAAAGGATAAAAATGGGAGAAAACAATCAAACATCAGAAGGGATTTTTGAAAAAATTGAGAGGATAGTAAAAGAGCTTGTAAAAGGGGCAATTGTTCTTGTCGCCATTGCTGCGTTGTTTCTTGGTGTGTCTGTCCTATACGGGATGGTCAGCCCAGAGAAGCGGGCGGAAGCGAAGAAAGAAAAAGAGGAAATGTTGGAAGCGGAGTACCGACGCGGATACGAAGCGGGGCGGAACGCACAAGAATACGACGATTCTGACAAATGGCTTGTGGACGGTGTTAGCTTGCGTGATATATACGATAGGGTCTGGGATGAATACGGCATGACACCGAACGAAGCATACAGCACTGTGGAGGACTACACATCAGAACCGGACAATGGAGATATTTCGTGGGAAGACTACCAAATTGCGCTTGAAGTCGTCTTACGTATTGCAAGCCTGATGCCGTATCAATGAGGATAATTTGCAATGAACCTTACAAGGAACCTTCTGCTATCGGCTCTGGTAGTGGTTTCGTTTTAGGTGTGCGGCCAAGGCGGAACGAGGGATACCGAAATGGTGGAAGGATGCAGAGACGGGGAAACACCATCCAAAAACATGAACTATCCTTGCGTCACACAAGTTGTCAAGTAAAAAATATGAGTGACGCATAAAAAAGATTGACTTTTCCCTTCCAACGTGGTATCTTCTTCTTGAAAGGAGGTGCATGGATTGGACGAAATCAATTCCAGAATTTCTGAAGTAATAGAGGATTCTGGACTTTCTAAAACAGAGTTTTCTAAGCGAATCAATGTTTCACAATCTCACGTTTCACGTATGGTGAGTGGGGAAACAGGAGTAAGCGACAGAACGATTACCGACATTTGCCGGGTCTTCCGAGTAAATGAAACCTGGCTCCGTACCGGAGCCGGGGAGAAATACCGGAAGAAAGCACGGGCGGAGGAGCTGGCGGAACTCTTTGCCGAGCTGGAGGTAGACGACACGGTAAAGGCCCGGTGCATCCGGACGCTGGCGGAGCTGCCGGAAGAATACTTTGTCCAGGCTATGGAGCTTGGGCGGAAGTTTTTGGAGCAGTACCAGAAGGAAGACGGGTAACGGGAAAGGCCGCTGCGGGAGTGCAGCGGCCTTTCTTATTCGATTCGTTGGGAGCGCTTCAGGGAGGTTATGTACGTCGCCCTGAGCCAGACAAGGGGCATTTTTTCCAGAAGGGGGAGGATTGCGGCAATGAGTTTTTTTCGTTCGTCCATTTTAAGCGCTCCTTTGAAATAATTTGTGCAGAATTCCAAGTTTACAAGGGGAACCGGCTGGATTTATAATCAATATGACGGTTCCGCAGGTTGGTTATATTAGAACGTTCGTTCGGTCCAATAAAACGGACTTATTCGGCCCGGCCCCTGTGCCACCAGGGAACCGGGCCATGCCGCCGGATGGAGGTTACACACACAGACTAACACGGGAGAGCGAAAAAAGGAACGGCCCAGACAGGCGAGACACGTCTGTCTGGGTCGAACGCAAGCAGAAAGGGGAAAGCGTATGGGTTTTGAAATTATCCAGGAAATGGAGCGGCGTGCCCATGATGCCCGAATTACCGTTCGGGCGGAAAAAGCACGGTTAGGCTACACGAATAAGCGGCTGGCCGAGGAAAGCGGCGTAGGGGAATCCACGGTGAACAAGATGCTTTCCGGTGCGATACCGAATCCAGGGGTTATCCAGGCGGCGGCGGTGTGCCGGGTGCTGGGGGTGAGCATTGACAAGGAAATGGGGCTGGACGCGGCACAGGAAGGGCAAGAACCGGCTGGGCCGCTGCTGGAAGAAAAGGACCGGGCCATAGAAAGGCTGCTGGACAGGAGCCGGATGCAGGAAGAGGAACTAAAGGCAGTACGGGGGACATACAGGCCGCTGGTTTACGGCTTGTGCGGGCTGTGCGTGCTGCTGACGGTGGTTTGGTGCGTTTATGTGATACTGGATGCCAGACAGCCGGAACAGGGGCTAATCCGGGCCGGGAGCGTGTCTCCGGTGGTGTGGGTTGGTGCCGCAGGTGTGGTGGTGGTGCTGCTGATTTTGCTGCGCGTCACGGTTAGCCGGTGGTCCCGAAAAGGCAGAAGGTAGCACTATGGGCAGGAAGCGGAAAGGACATGACATCAAACTGCCGGGGGTGAAACAGCTGCCATCTGGAGCCTGGAATACCAAGATACAGATTGACGGGAAACGGGTGTCCATCACCAAGGAGAGCCGGGATGCCTGCATTGCGGAGTACCTGGCACTGAAAAATGGTGTGGTGGAGGCCAAGAAGGAGAAGGTCCGCGGGAAGGTGACGCTGGAGGAGGCGGTGGAGCGGTATATTGACAGCAAGAGGGGATTTTTGTCACCGTCTACAATAGAGGGATATGAGAAATTCAAGAGAAATTTCATGCAGTCCAGCATGAAAAGGAATATTTATACAACAACATGCAGCCAATGGCAAGAGGCAATAAAGGCGGAACGGAAGGCGGGGAAAAGCCCAAAGTATATCAAAAATGGATGGATGTTTTTAGCCGCATGCATCGAAAACGCAGGGGCGGAAAGACCGGAAGTGATGTTATATCCGGCGGAACACAACGAACGGGCATATCTGACTCCTGACGAGATAGTCAAGTTTACGGCAGAAGTTAAGGGAAAGCCGGTGGAGATTCCGGCGCTGCTATGTCTGTCAAGCTTGAGGCGGTCCGAAATGCTGGCGTTGACCTGGGACAATGTGGACCTAAAAAGAGGTGTACTTTACGTTCGTGGCGCAATGGTCCGTGGGCCGGAAGGTCTGACCACAAAGGCGCAGAACAAGACGGACAAGTCACGGCGGGCGGTGCCGATTATACCGCCTCTTATGGCGGCGCTGCTGGACATAGAGGACAGGACCGGGCCGGTGGTTACGATGGGCGGCGACACGGTTTACAAGCAGGTCAAAAAGGCATGTGAGGCGGCGGGGGTTACGTCGGTAGACCTCCACGGGCTGCGGCACAGTTTCGCGAGTCTGGCATATCATTTACGGATGCCAGAGATGATAGCGGCGGAAATTGGTGGCTGGAATGACCTGGGGACGATGCACAAAATTTATACGCATTTGGCCGAGAAGGACATAAAGGAAAAGTCGTTAGATTTTTGCAGGTTTTTTGAAACGGGTGGGGATGAAAATGGTAAAAGTGGAAACGGAAGTGGAAATGGAAATGGAAATGGCCTAGGGGAATGATTGTTTTGCGATTATAATTGTGGGGTTCGATTCCCCTGACAGTTGGGGACTGAGCGACAGTGAGGCACGGGAGATTCGGAAACAGCAGAGCCAGAAGGATGCGCAGGAATCCCAGCGGGCGCTGGCGGAGTATACGGCGGCGAAGAAGGAATTCGAACGGGTTGATTCCGAGTGGCGGACTATGGATGACCGCTACAGGAGCTTCACCATTGACGAATATGACAAGAACCTCACCGAAAAATGGCAGGCCGCAAAAAAACGAATGACCGATGCGAAGAACAGCCTCCTTGGGGCAAGGGACCGAATGGATGCTTACAACGCTACCTGGGGGAATGTTGATAAGTACGGGGAGATGTTCGATGCGGCAAAGGGCACGGACACAAGCTATACGGGGCCCGGATATGAAAGCATTGCAGACTGGGAGAATAAGAAGAACGAGGAACAGGCCGCGCAGGATGCCCAAGCACAGATACCGGACTATGTTCCCGGGACGCTCCGGTATACCAGCGACACGGAGCCTGTGGCGGATGACCGGCTGGGCCTGTGGCGGAGCCTGACACCGGAGCAGAAACAGGATGCCGTGAGCAGTTCCAACGTGCAGCTGAACAACGTCGTTATGGCTGGCAATGACGGGTACTGGGATCTCCTGACGGACAACGAGGTGGAGACCTACTACTATATCAAGGGAAAACAGGGGCAGGAGGCCGCCAACCAGTACCTGGACGATATGTACATTGAGCTTTCCCGGCGGAATGAGGCCGGAATGGTGCAGGGTATTGAGAACGCCAGTTCGCTGGAAAAGACCGGCATGGTGGCGGCGAGCGTGGGTGCAAACCTGGTTGGTGCCATTCCCGCGGCCATGGGCACTACGGCAGACTTGATTGCAGGCCGGAAGAACCCCTACAGCAGCAGCGGGATCTTCAAGCGGTACGCTTCCTACGTCCGGGGAATCACCGGCGAACGGTTGGAGGACTGGACCAAGCGGGAACTGGGCTTTAACGACACGGCGGCGACCTTTGCCAACAACATCTACCAGGCGGTAATGTCGGGCGTTGACAGTGCGGCGGGTGTTGCGCTGTTTGGTGCCGGTGCGGGGGTGCCGGTGGGGCGGTTTACCATGCACGTTGGTGGGTACACCACGGTGATGGGTCTGGGCGCTTTTGCAGACCGGGCCCAGGAGCTGCAGCTCAAAGGCGCAAGTGCCGAGCAGATCGCCCTGGGTGCCGTTGGCAGCGGTGTCTTGGAAGCCCTGTTTGAAGACATTTCCCTGGAAAGCTATGTGACCAATATCCTGGACAACCCGGCAACCACCCTACGGGAGTTTGGAAAGAAACTGGCGGTGCAGATGGGGGTGGAGGCTTCGGAAGAAGTATTCACGGAAATCGGCAACATGATGTGGGATGCCATCGTCATGGGCCAGAATTCGGACACCCAACAGGCCATCCGGAAGTACATGGAGCAGGGCATGGACCAGGAGCATGCCCGGGCGCAGGCGATCAAAGACAACGCTCTGGACATTTTCTGGGCGGGGTTTGGCGGTGCCATTTCCGCCGGGGCCATGGCCGGTGTGGGCCAAATGGCGGCTGGAGCGGCGAGAAGCGCACAGGAAACCGCCGGGAATTTTGAGGTGGGCCGGAACATCGTCCACAATGGGCAGGTGCGGGACCTGGAAGGACAGGCGCAGCAGCTGCAGGATGCCCGGAAAAGCGAGAAGCTTATGAAGCTTGCCCGGAAAGCGGCGGGGCTTTATGACCAGGGCGAGCAGGGCTTTGGGACGGCCTACAAGGCGGGCAAGGTAGCCACCGGCATTGCCAGAGAGGCGGGCCGGGAGGCGGCCAGAGCCAAGGGTACGGAGTTCCGGGCGGCGGCGGAAGCATACCTGGCGGGCCGGGAGGACATCACCGACAAGAAGCGGGCGCTGAACGTGCTGAGCCGGGTTTATAACAAGGATACCCAGCTGCCCGGAGACCAGGCGGCCTACCGGAAACTGGGGGGCGAGAAAACCGTAAAGGCCATTCTGGACAGTGTAGGCGGCACAGAAAGCTTCCAGGCACGGGTGGACCAGCGGCGGGCGGCCTCTATGCGGACGGCAGCAGGGGTACAGAACAGCGTTTTGGGCGTACGGAGCAATGACACCGGCAACATCGAATACCAGAGCGGCGGGGACGGCACGGCCCTGAGAAAGGGGACGGCGGAACCGGTACAAATCACCGGCATTGCCGATACCAAGGGCGGGCTGATGCTTAAAACCGGAGACGGCGACACGGTACTGGCCAAAGACATTGTGGCAGGGTCCCGGGGGGAGGCGGCGATACTGAACGCCATCGACTTTATGGAAACCAACCCCTACACGGCCCAGGCACTGTGGGATGCCAGCAGGGTCAGCCCCCTTGATGGGGTGGATTTTGCAAAGGGCATAAAGGATGCCTATTTGCAGGGCCGGGTCGGGACACCGTATGAGAGCATTCAGCCCTACAGCTATGCCGCAAAGCTGACGGAGGCACAGCGGAAGACCGCCTGGACAGAGGGCCGGACGGCACTGGAACAGTACACCAAGGCCCAGGCGGAGAAGGTAAACTCCGGGGCCATGAAAGCGGCCCAGAAGGGCGTGACGGTGACGGACAGCGCCCAGAAGGTAAAGAGCCTTAACAAGCAGCAGAAAAGTGCCATGGCAGCGGCCAACGCTCTGGCGGCGGTGGGGCTGCACATCGAGGTATACGCAAGCACCCCGGAGGACCGGTCAAAGGGTATGCCCAACGGCACCTACCGGAAAAGTGACGGCGGCATTGCCATTGACCTGAACGCCGGTGACGGGGGTCAGGGGGCCATGGCCTACGCGCTGGCCCATGAAACCACCCACTTTATCAAGGACTTCTCCGCCGAAAAATACAAGGCCTACGCAGACCTTTTGATTGCCGAGGCACAGCGGCAGGGCATCCGGTATGATTCGGTGTTTGCCAGAGCATATGACCGGGTGGCGCACATGGAGGAGTACAAGGGGAAGAGTGAAACGGAGCTCCACAACATTGCCTACGATGAGACCATTGCGGAAATGTCGGAGATGATGCTGACAGACACGGATGCCATTGGCCGGATCGCCGGGAAACTGAAGAATCAGGACAAGGGTCTGTGGGAGAAGATCAAGGACTTCTTCACAGGGCTTGTGGAAAAGCTGCGCAATGCCTACCAGGATGCGGAGCCGGACAGCGAGATTGCCAAGATTCTGAAGCGGGCAATCAAGGACAACGAGGCACTGGCAGAAGCCTGGGCCAGTGCGGTGGTGGAGGCCGGGGAGAATTACCAGCGGCAGGACGGGCAAAAAAAGAACGCCCGGGAGGGCGAGCGGTATTCTTTGAGAGGGCAGACACAGCAGGAGATTACAGCAAACTATCAGGCAGAGGTTGACAGTATCCTCAATATGCAGGATACCACATCAAAGCAGGTGGTTGTTGGGTATACACCGACTGTGTATCAGGAATTGGGCATGCCCTCTTTGCCCCTGACCATTGGCAGCGGACATGTTTACTCCGCCGCAAAGACAGAAGCCGAAGCACGGCAGGACGGGAATTTCCGAAAAGGGGTTCATTATCACGGGCTGGGTGATGCGGCGGTAAAGAACATTTACAGCGCAATTCAAGACCCGGTTATGGTTATTGCGGCAAAGGATGTAAACAAAAATGTTTCTCCCCTGCGCAGTACACATAGCGTGGTTGCCATTGTAGATATTGGCACATCCGGGAAATCTCTGCTGGTTCCTATTGAGATTACTGCGGAACGCAAAGTAAACGGGATTCGCATGGACGTGAATACGATTTCCAGTGTGTACGAAAAATCCGTAAAGAACCTTGTGGCAGAAGCTATTGCACAGGAAAATTCAGGTGACATTGGAATATTCTACGCAAAAAAAGAAGCATTGACCCTGCCAGGTGCCGGGGTCCAATTCCCCGTACAGCTTCAGCAGTCAATTGCTTCTAATAGCATTGTACACAGGTTCTCCGAAAAAGTCAACATGAAAATTTCGGAAAACACCCAGAGCCAACAGTTCAAGCGGTGGTTCGGTGACTGGCAGAATGACCCGGCGAATGCGAGCAAGGCGGTGAATGCGGACGGGACACCGAAGATCATGTACCACGGGACTGGTGCTGAGTTCACTGTGTTTGACCGAGCCAAAGGGAAGAAGAAAATCCATTTGAACGTGTTCGGAGACGGTAATTATTTCACGGCTCTTGAAAGCGGGGCAACCAGATATGGGAAAAATGTTGTAGCTGCATATCTTGACATTAAGAACCCGTATATCAAGAGTTCCGAATACAATACTGTAGCTGACCAAATCGCAAACGATTTTGAGCTTGATAGAACGACCTACACCGGGAAAGACGTGTCTGCCATTCTGAAAGCACGTGGATATGACGGCGTGTTCATGCTAGATGGCAACGGAGAAGTTGTCATTGCAAATGCGTTTGACAGCAATCAGATCAAGTCTGCCACGGACAACGTGGGCACCTTTGACAAGAACAACCCGGACATTCGCTTCTCCCAGCGTGTGCGGGAGGGGGACCAGGTGGAGCGGTTGGCGAAGCAGAATGAAGTGCTGGAAAAGGAAGTGGAGTACCTGAAAGAGCTGGTGAAAATCCAGAAGCGGGGAAACAAGGACCATATTCTTGACAGAAACTCCGTCAACAAGCAGGGCAAAGTGCTGATGGACAGCGTAAACGCCAAGGGCAGCAGCCAGGAATTTAACCGGATGCTCAATGATCTCTACCGGGAAATGACCCAAACGGAAATGGACTTTGAGGCCATGAAAGAGAAAGCCGGGGTGCTGGCGGACTGGCTGCTGGACCATCACCAGGCGGAAAAGGACAGTTACGCCCAAGAAATTCTGGACTTTCTGGCAAAGCGGCGAGTAAGCCTGAACGAGGGGCAGACGGGAGACATTGAGTACAACTACGGCAGTCTTAACGACTTCAAGAAAGCCATCAAGGGCAGTGTGATCATCGACCCCAACGCCAACACCAGCCTGGATCAGCTGTGGCAGGAGGCGGCGGCACGGTTCCCGGACCGTTTTCAGGCGGACACGGTGGATGCGGACATGCCGGATGGGCTAGCCGGAATTGTTCTGAATGAGAATACGGGAGAAACTGTCTTTACACATTTTTTTCTTGACTATTATACACAACGGTGTGTATAATAGTTGTTGAAAGGGGGAGAGAGATTGAACCCAAGGGCAAAGGCGATTAAAGAATTGGAAAGTCTCGGATATGTTTTTCAGAGACATGGTGCAAACCACGACATCTACCGAAATCCAGAAACGAGAATTTCAATTCCAGTCAAAAGGCATGATTTCAATGAAAACGATGCCCGCTACATTCTCAAGGAGGCCAAGCAGAATCGGAAGTAATGCCGATTCTGCGGGCTTTCCCGCCTCTCTCCCTCTTTCGTCCCTTTAATCTGACTGCTGAAAGGAGTGAACCACATGGTCTATATTTACACTGCTACCATTCACGAAGAAGATGGAACATTCTACGCCGCCGTTCCGGATATCCCTGGCTGCGTCACCACAGGTAAAAGCCTATCCGATGCGATTGACCAGATTACCGATGCACTTGCGGCATGCCTCTGTACCATGGAGGATGAAGACGATCCTATCGCTCCGCCCTCTGAACAATGCGATATTCCCCACAAAAGTTCGGATGTCTGCACTTTGGTACGAGTTGACACGATTGCTTATCGTTCACTCACAGATACCAGAGCTGTGAGAAAGAATGTTTCCATTCCGGCATGGATGGCAGCGAGAGCGGATAAACTTGGTATCAATTGTTCTAAAGTGTTACAGGATGCCCTTCGTCAACAGCTTGCTTAGATGTTCACTATCGGGTCATCAGTTTTATTTGTAAATTTTTGCTTGTGCAATCGCCGTGGAGCGGTTCTGAAAACGCTTGACAGAAGCGCTGCTTTATGCTACGATGTAACCATAAAACCTTATTAGGTATGGACTTTTTCTGGACGCTGTCTATTTTTCGCCATACAACTGCCTTCTTCGGTGGTTGTATGGCTTTTTTATGCCCAAATGAAAGGAAGATGCTTTTTGGAACAAACCTATATGAAAGAAAAGCCGGTGTTGCCGCTGGTGGTTTCCATGTCGCTGCCCATGATTCTGTCCATGATGGTCAACGCCCTGTATAACATCATTGACAGCTTCTTTGTAGCTAAAATCAGCGAAAGCGCCATGACGGCCATTTCGCTGGTGTACCCGGTGCAGAACCTTGTCAATGCTGTTACCATTGGCTTCGGCGTAGGTATGAACGCGGTGATTGCCCAGTTTTTGGGGGCCCAGAATCGGGAGAGGGCCGATTCCGCCGCGACCCAGGGAACCATCCTCAGTCTGGCGCAGGGCCTTTTGCTCACCGCCGGATGCATTGCCGTTATGCCGGGCTTTTTGCGCTCCTTTACGGGGGACGAGGAGATTGCCCGGATGGGCCTACAATACGCCAACATTGTTTTCGGCTTCTCCACGGTGATTGCCCTGGACTTGGCCCTGGAAAAGATTTTCCAGGCCGTGGGCAGAATGACTGTGTCCATGGTCAGTATGCTCAGCGGGTGCATTGCCAACATTATTCTGGACCCAATTCTGATTTTCGGCCTGGGGCCCGTGCCTGCCATGGGCATTCAGGGCGCGGCCATTGCCACGGGACTGGGGCAGGTGATTACGGTTGTTGTGTATCTTATCTTTTATTTCCTGCGGCCCATTCCGGTGCGGCTCCGGCTGAAGGGCTTCCGCTGGGACTGGCAGATGACGGGAAAGCTCTATTCCATCGGAGTCCCGGCCATTTTAAATCTGGCCCTGCCCTCGGTGCTGATATCCGCGCTGAACGGCATTCTGGCGGGCTTCTCCCAGGTCTATGTGCTGGTACTGGGTATCTATTATAAGTTACAGACCTTCCTGTACCTGTCGGCCAACGGCCTGATTCAGGGCATCCGCCCTCTGATTGGCTACAACTACGGGGCAGGGGAGCAGGGACGGGTCAAAAAGATTTACAACGTGACCCTGAGCATCACCCTGGGAATTATGTGCGTTGGGACGCTGCTGTGCCAGCTGTTCCCGGCCCAGCTCATGGGGCTGTTTACCGATACGGCAGAAACCACGCAAATCGGTGCCCAGACGCTGAAAATCATCAGCCTCGGCTTTGTTGCCTCTTCGGTCTCTATTGTGTCCTCCGGCGCTTTGGAGGGTATGGGAATGGGCATGCCCTCTCTGGTCATCTCCCTGTGCCGGTATCTGATTGTGATGATTCCGGTGGCCTTCGGCCTAAGCCGGGTGCTGGGCGCTGCCGGTGTGTGGCACGGCTTCTGGGTGACGGAGCTTCTCTGCAGTGCCGTTTCCTGGGTGCTCTATAAAAGAAAAACCGCCCGGGTATAGAGAAAATGGTGAAGAAGGGGCTGCTAGAAAGCAACCTGTCATTGCGAACCAGTGCGCGCACTGGTGTGCAGCGACATGCTTTTCTAACGGCCTTTTTTCGTTTGTGCTTGTTCCTGCCGGGAAAGTGTGGTACAATGAAAGCATGGGAAAGGTATTTTTGCTTTGGAAAGGAGCATCCCGATGTCGGAAGCAACATTTTATTGCGGTGATCCCCAAAATGCACCCAGAACGACCCAGGGGGCCCATTTGGGTGCGAACGCGATTCTAATCTGGGAGGACAAGCTCCTTTTGGAGCGTCGGGTGGATGCCCCGGTCTGGGGGCTGATTGGCGGCGGTGCCAAAAAGCAGGAGACGGGCCGCCAGACCATTGTCCGGGAGGTCTATGAGGAACTGGGGCTCCGCATCCGCCCGGAGGCGTTCCGGAAGCTGGCGGTCTATGGGGACCCCGGAAGAATCGCCGCCTACCGGGATGGCAGCGTGTGGCGGATGGTGATTGTTCTGTATGGCTATGTGTTTCCGGAAAAGCCTGCCCTGCACAAAAGCAGGGAGTCCCGGGAGCTGCGCTTTTTTACCAGGGAAGAGATCCAAACTCTGCCCTTGGCGGTCACCCACCGGGACATTATCGAGGACTGGTTTTTGAACAGGGAGAATATTGACTGAAATAGGGCCTGATTTCACAAAACAAAAACGAATAAACTGTTAAAAATATACAGAAATACAAATAATACTTGTATATTCCATCCGTTTGTGATAAAATGCATGCTGACGGCGCAGTATCCTAGTCAGAGAGACCGTTTTCCAGGAAGGGCCTAAAAATCCTTTGAAGGGCACATCGGTGAAGTCCCTGGTGTCTGCTTTTTACGCCCAGTTTAGGGTGGATGCTGGGGGTTAAGGATTCCGGGCGCGTTCCAACGGCATGGAGCATACGACCCGTTTTCCGTGGAGACCTGGTATTGTGCGACGACGGACAGAACCTCCCGTGGAGGCCCGCTCGCGTACGAGCCAGGATTAGAACCTGCAAGGCAGTGCACAGAATCGTGTTGCTGCGTGCAGCGTAGCCTGCCTTGAGTGAATATGAGGGGAAAGAAGATCAGGCGGCTGGCAGCCGTGGCCATGGCTGCTGCCGATATCGCTTCTGGAAACCATGTTTGCAAAAGAGGCTAAGACTACGGTTTCCTCTGCTGTGGAAAACACCTAGGCTGTCGTAACTGGGCAGACAGGAGATTGCGGTACGGACTAAGTGGCAATCGGGTACGTCCTTTGGCGACACGGACGCGGTGAGATAAAACGGAAACGACCTGCACGGCAACGGCAGGCTCTCACTGGGGAAAACAAACCCGACCTAAGCCGTAAGATTTATCCTGCCTGCTGCCGTCATTTTTTTAATGATTTAGGAGCGTGTTCCCGTGTCAAAAAACGATCCGGATGGCAGTAAGCGTCAGCAGAAAGAGGCTGCCCGCTGGGCGCTGACCATTTTCCTTGTGACCATCGCCGTGTCAGCGACCATCAGTTTTACATCCAATGAGATTATGGATCGCAGCTCCATTGCGGTGGCGTTTCTGATTTTGCTGTTCATCATCGCGGTGGGCATTGTTTTCGATATTGTGGGCGTAGCGGTGACCTCCGCCGATGAAAAGCCCTTTCATTCTATGGCCTCCCGCCGGGTTTCCGGCGCAAAGGAGGCAATCCGGCTGCTGCGCAGCGCCGGGAAGGTCAGTTCTATCTGCAATGATGTCATCGGGGATATCTGCGGCGTTGTCTCCGGTGCGGCCTCCGCGACCATTGCGGCCAGAGCCTTGACCTATGTGCAGTTTTCCTGGCCCCAGGTTGTAACCCTGGGCATGTCCGCGCTGGTTGCGGGCCTGACCGTCGGCGGCAAGGCCGTTGGCAAGACGGTTGCCATCCGGTCCTGTACGGAAATCGTATTTCTGGTGGGGAGAATTCTGTCCGCGTGGGGCCGGGGAAAGCAGTGGCTGCGCAAAAAGATAACAAAGAAAAAGGGATGAGTACGCTGTGGGAATCTTACAGGATATTCACTGCCAGCAGGATCTGCAGAAATTGACAGAGCCTCAGAGAGCCTGCCTTTGCCGGGAAATCCGGGAATTTTTGATTGAAAATGTTTCAAAGACCGGCGGCCATCTGGCCGGAAACCTGGGCGTGGTGGAGCTGTCCGTAGCCATTGAAACCGTATACAATACACAGAAGGACCGCCTGGTTTTCGATGTCGGCCATCAGTCTTATGTCCATAAGCTGCTGACAGGACGCCAGGCGGATTTTGCGCACCTGCGCCAGTTTGGGGGCATGTCCGGCTTTCCCAAGCCTGCGGAGAGCGTGACGGATGCCTTCGTGGCGGGGCATGCCTCCAGCTCCGTCTCCATCGCCCTGGGTATGGCCCGGGCAAGGACGCTGCTGCACCAGGACTACGATGTGGTAGCCCTGGTTGGAGACGGTGCCGCCACCGGCGGCATGATTTATGAGGCCCTGAACGATCTGGCCGTCAGCAAGGAGCCCATGGTGGTCATTCTCAATGACAACGAAATGTCCATCAGCAAGAGCATCGGCGGCCTGTCCCGGCATCTGTCCCGGGTCCGCAGCAGCCGGAATTACCTCCATGCCAAGCGGTATTACCGGACAATCCTAAAAAAGCTTCCCGGGGGCAATGCCGTCTACAAGGCCACCAGCCGCATCAAAAACCGTTTAAAACGCATGATTATGCCTGGCACCATGTTTGAAAACATGGGCATTACCTACCTGGGCCCGGCAGACGGCCACGATTTACCCGGTATTACGGCACTACTCAATTCCGCCAAGGAAATGCGGGAGCCCGTGCTGGTCCATGTGATTACCAAAAAGGGCTGCGGCTATCCTCCCGCCCAGGAGGACCCCACCCGGTTCCATGGAATCGGAAAATTTGACCCTGTCACCGGGAAAAGTCTCGGCGGGAGTGTTCCCACCTTTTCCGGCTCCTTCGGGCAGACGCTGATTGATTTGGCCGCCCGGAACAGCCGGGTCTGCGCCATTACGGCGGCCATGTCCGCCGGTACGGGGCTTACGGAGTTCATGCGCCGGTATCCGGAGCGGACCTTCGATGTGGGAATCGCGGAGGAGCATGCCGTCTCCATGGCCGGTGGCCTTGCTAAGCAGGGCATGATTCCGGTGGTTGCGCTGTACTCCACTTTTCTGCAGCGCTCCTATGACCAGCTGCTGCAGGATGTTGCCATGCTCCACCTGCATGTGGTGCTGGCCATTGACCGGGCGGGCCTTGTAGGGGATGACGGCCCCACCCACCACGGTGTCTTCGATGTGGGCTTCCTGCGGCAGATGCCGGGGATGCTGATTCTGGCCCCGGCCAGCCTCGCTGAGCAGCGGGATATGCTGCGCTGGGCAGTAGAGTGCTACGATGGCCCGGTGGCGGTGCGCTATCCCAGAGGCGGGCAGGGAGCATACACGGACGCTGCCTGGGGAGAAAAGGAAACCGTGTTCCAGGGGAATCTCTGCTGCCACAAGCCCGGCGGCGATGTGATATTGGTGACCTACGGAAGTCTTGTCAATAACGTGCTGGAAAGCGCCGACCTTTTGGAAAAGCGTGGAATTCACGCCGGTGTCCTCCGGTTGACAAACCTCTCCACATTCCCCACGGCCTCCATTCTGGAGGCGGGCCGGGGGCCGATTGTTGTGGTGGAGGAGGCCTGCACCGGCAGCGGCATTCGGGAAAGCCTTGCCTGGGCTGTCCACAGTCTGGACCCGGAGAGAACGGTGCTGGGCATTGACCTGGGGTCGGACTTTGTGCCCCACGGTGCCCAGGCACAGCTTTACAAGCTGTGCGGCCTGGATGCCGTATCGATTGCGGAATATGTAGAAGGGGTGACCCAAAATGAAGATTAAAAAACGCCTGGATGTGCTCTTGACCGAGCAGGGCTATGCGGAAAACCGTACCAAGGCGCAGGCCATTATTATGAGCGGCATCGTCTATGTAGACGGCCAGAAGGCGGACAAGCCCGGAACGTCCTATGAGGAGACAGTTTCCATCGAGGTCCGGGGGGCGGTCTGCCCCTATGTCAGCCGGGGCGGTCTGAAGCTGGAAAAGGCCCTGCGGGATTTTGGTGTCAAGCCGGAGGGCTATGTCTGCTCGGATTCCGGCGCGTCCACCGGCGGCTTTACGGACTGCCTGCTGCAGCAGGGTGCCAGCAAGGTCTTTGCCATCGATGTGGGCTATGGCCAGCTGGATTGGAAAATCCGCTCGGACCCCCGGGTGGTGGTTATGGAAAAGACCAATATCCGCTATGTAACCCCAGAGCAGCTGGGGGAGCCCCTGGACCTTTCCGTGGTGGATGTGAGCTTTATCTCCCTGAAAATCGTCCTGCCCGCAATCCAGAAGCTTTTAAAGCCCACGGGACAGGTGCTGTGCCTTATCAAGCCCCAGTTTGAGGCCGGGCGGGACAAGGTTGGCAAGAAGGGAGTTGTCCGGGAAAAAAGCACGCATAAAGAGGTGCTGGACGATTTTGTAGCTTTGGCTGACCGGCTGGGCTTCAAAATTCTGGGCCTGACCTTTTCCCCTGTCAAGGGCCCCGAGGGTAATATTGAGTTCCTGGGCCACCTGAGCCTGAACCCCGATGCCCAGGGAATCCGTCCGGACACCGGTGACGTGGTAGAGCAGGCCCACAGGGCCCTGGACAAAGGAGCCGATTTATGAAAAATGTAATTCTGACCCCCAACCCCTACCGGGATCGGAATTTTCAGACGGTCCGAAACGCTATGCAGCTTTTAAAGGACGCGGGACTTCGGGTGAGCCTGTGCCTGCCCTTTGATGTGGACCGGAATTATGAGCTTCCGAAGGACCTGCGGTTCAGCCGTCTGGAGCGGGAACTGCCCAACGCGGATGCGGTCATCTGCTTCGGCGGAGACGGGACCATCCTCCATACGGCCAAGGCGGCGACCAAGCGCGGCATCCCCATCCTGGGGGTCAATATCGGAACCATGGGCTTCCTGGCGGAGTTGGAGAGTACAGATCTGGACCGGCTGCTGCTGCTGGCCGACGGTAACTTCAAGCTGGACCCCCGGATGATGCTGGACGTGACAGTTCAGCGGGACCGGGACATTATCTTTCACGACATCTGCCTGAACGATGTAGCGGTGACCAAGGGTGCCGTGGCAAGAATCGTCTATTTGAGCGTGGAGTGCGACGGGGTTCAGGCCCTGAGCTGCGGCGGTGACGGCATCATCGTCTCCACTCCCAGCGGTTCTACAGCCTACAATCTTTCGGCGGGAGGCCCCATTGTGGAGCCGGATGCCCGCAACATGATTATTACGCCTATCTGCGCCCACGATATGGTCAGCCGCTGTATCGTGACCTCGGACCGTCGGACCATTACGGTCCGCATGATACAGAATGCCCGCAGAAACGCATTTCTCTCCGTAGACGGGGGGAAGGCTCTGCGCCTGAATATGGGCGATGTGGTGACCATCCGCAAATCCAAATACGAAACAAAGCTCATTAAGCTCAACGACCGCAGCTTTTACGATGTGGTGAACGCCAAATTTCAAAGGAAGTAAGAGGGACGAGCCATGAAATCCAAAAGACAGGCCAAGATCATTGAGATTATCTCCAACGCCAATGTGGAGACCCAGGAGCAGCTATTGAAGGCTCTGGAGGAAGAGGGCTTCACCAGCACTCAGGCGACCATTTCCCGGGACATCAAGGAGCTTCGAATTGTAAAGGAGCTCACAAGCCTGGGCACCTATCGCTACAGTGTGCCGGAGAAGGACGTGCCCCCGGCACTTTCCGACAGGCTCAATACCATTTTCCGGGAGTGCGTCATCAGCATCGACTATGCGGAAAATATTATTGTGCTTCATACGCTTCCGGGCCTGGCCGGTGCCGCCGGTTCCGCGCTGGATGCTATGAAAATCAGTGTGGTGCTGGGTACCCTGGCCGGTGACGACACAGTGATGATTGTCATGCGGGATGCCGCCGCGGCCGCCGCGTTCTGCGGAGAAATCAAAGCGGTGATTCGATAAAAGGGGAGAAAAACCTTGCTGAGCCTATTGCACATTGAAAATATCGCGGTGATCGAGCAGGCGGATATCTCCTTTGATCAGGGCTTTAATGTCCTGACCGGTGAAACCGGTGCCGGTAAATCCATTGTCATCGATGCCATTTCCGCCATTCTTGGCAGGCGCGCCTACCGGGATATGGTCAGAACCGGCACCAATAAGGCCTCCGTCCGGGCGGTGTTTACCCATGTGCCGGAGCTTCCCTGGTTCCAGGAGAACGGGGTAGAGTATGACGAGGAGACCGTCATCCAGCGGGATATTTTCCTGGACGGAAAAAATGTCTGCCGGGTCAACGGAAGCCTTGTAAGTGTGACCATTCTCCAGAAGCTGGGCATCCAGCTCATCAATATCCACGGCCAGCACGACTCCGCCACCTTGTTTGATGAAGACAACCATCTGCGTTTTCTGGATGCCTTCGCGGATAATGGGGCTCTTTTGGAGGACTATCGGGGGAAGTTTTCCCAGGTAAGCAGCCTCCGCCGGGAAATCGACCGGATGACCATGGACGAGGGAGAAAAGCTTCGCCGCATGGAGACCCTTAAATATCAGATTGCCGAAATCGAAAAGGTCGAGTTGCAGCCCGGGGAGGATGAGGAGCTGGAAAGCCGGAGAAAGCTGCTGCAAAACTCCGAAAAGCTCTCCCAGGGTCTGGAAGAGGCCACGGAAGCCCTTCTGGGCGGGGACAACAGCGATGGCGCGGCCGCGCTTCTGTCCCAGGCGGCGTATTCTTTAAGCCGCATCGCCAGGTATAGCGACGACTACACCGCCTTCCAGGAACGGCTGACGGACCTCAAATATCAGGTCCAGGACATTGCCGATGAGGTGCGGGATTCTCTGGACGAGCTGAGCTACTCCGCCGACGAGCTGGAGGAAATCGAGTCCCGACTGGACATCATCCACCGCCTGCGCCGGAAATACGGCACGGACTGCGGGGAAATCCTGGAATACCTGGAAAAGGCCCGGAAGGAGCTGGACGAAATCGAGTTCGCAGACGACCGGATTGCGCATCTGAAAAAGCAGCTTGCCCAAAAGGAGCGGGAGGCCTGGGACGCGGCGGAAAAGCTGAGCCGGGACCGCCAGGAAAAAGGGGAGATTCTCTCCCAGAGAATCCTATCCGAGCTCAAACAGCTGGATATGCCCCGGGTGCAGTTTCAGTGCCGATTCCGGAAGACGGAGCTTGGCACCGACGGAGCGGACGCGGTGGCCTTTTATCTGTCCGCCAACGCCGGTGAGGACTTAAAGCCCCTGAGCAAGGTGGCCTCCGGCGGTGAGCTGGCCCGGATTATGCTGTCCATGAAAAATGTTCTGGCAGAAAAGGACGCGGTGGACACCCTCATTTTTGACGAGGTGGATACCGGTGTCTCCGGCAGAGCCGCCCAGCGGATTGCGGAAAAGCTGAGAAGCCTTGCCCAGTATAAGCAGGTCCTGTGCGTGACCCATCTGCCCCAGCTGGCGGCATTGGCCGATACCCATATGCTCATTGCCAAGTCCGAGCACGATGGCAGAACCTTTACAACCGTCACCCCCCTGGACCGGGAGGGCCGCAAGCAGGAACTGGCCAGAATCATTGGTGGCACCAATATTACGGAAACGACCCTGAAAAGCGCTGAAGAAATGCTTTTAATGCCCTGAAAAATTTAAGCACTTTGCTGCTTGACATTGGGGGCGGACTTTGATAAAATACGTCACAACGCAGTGATGGGAACAAGTACGCTTAGACCATTTCCTTTCAGAGAGCCGCCGGAGGGTGCAAGGCGGCAGAAACCTAAGCCGAACATACCTCCCGGAGCGGCTTCCCTGAACGCAGCAGTAGGGGAGGACGGGTGCGCCCGATACAGCGTCGCCGCCTGCGGGGCGGCATGAGGGGGGAGCCGAGAGGCTTTCCCAAACTGAGGTGGTACCGCGCTTTCAGCGCCCTCTGTCTTTTTTGGCAGAGGGCGCTTATTTTTTATTTGAAAGGAAACGAAATATGAAAGTTTACGACGAGCTGGTAGCCCGGGGCCTGATTGCCCAGGTGACCAACGAAGAAGAAATTCGGGAAATGGTGGATAACGGCAAGGCCACCTTCTATATTGGCTTTGACCCCACTGCGGATTCCCTCCATGTGGGCCACTTTATGGCATTGTGTCTCATGAAGCGGCTGCAGATGGCGGGCAACAAGCCCATCGCACTGATTGGCGGCGGCACCGCCATGATT
>USQL01000018.1 GCA_900556935.1 uncultured Eubacteriales bacterium
CCATGACCCGCTGGGCGGTTTCGTTCAGATCCTCCCGCAGGCAGTGCTCCAGAAATGCGTATTCAATGGTGTTGGGGGACTTGGCTACGCCTACCCGGTCGCAGAAGTTCCGGATGGAAGCGGGCGTATAGCCCCGGCGGCGCAGGCCGCAGAGGGTGGGCATTCTGGGGTCGTCCCAGCCGGAGACATAGCCGTTCTCCACCAGGGCTCGGAGTTTCCGCTTGGAGAGCACGGTGTGGTCGATGCCCAGACGGGCGAACTCAATCTGTCTCGGGTGGTTGGGGACGGAGACATGCTCTACAACCCAGTTGTAAAGGGGACGGTGGTTCTCAAATTCCAGGGAGCACAGGGAATGGGTGATGCCCTCCAAAGCGTCCTGAATGGGGTGGGCGAAATCATACATGGGGTAGATGCACCACTTGTCGCCCTGACGGTGATGGTGCATGTGGCGAATCCGGTAGATGACAGGGTCCCGCATATTGAAGTTGCCGGAGGCAAGGTCAATCTTGGCGCGCAGGGTGTACCTGTTGTCCTCGAATTCGCCCGCACGCATCCGGGCAAACAGGTCCAGGCTCTCCTCAATGGGCCGGTCCCGGTAGGGGGAGACGGCGGGGGTATTCAGGTCGCCACGGTATTCCTTGAACTGCTCGGGAGTCAGCTCACAGACATAGGCCAGGCCCTTTTTGATGAGCTCCACGGCGTACTCGTAGTCCTTTTCAAAGTAGTCCGAGCCATAGAAGAACCGGTCGCCCCAGTCAAAGCCCAGCCAGTGGATATCCTCCTGGATGGCCTCCACAAACTCCACATCCTCCTTGGTGGGGTTGGTGTCATCCATGCGGAGGTTGCACAGGCCGCCGAACTTCTCGGCGGTGCCGAAATCGATAATCAGCGCCTTGCAGTGGCCGATGTGCAGGTAGCCGTTGGGCTCCGGCGGGAAACGGGTGTGAACGGTTTTTCCGGCGAACTGCCCACCGGGGGCGATATCCTCTTCAATAAAGGCATGGATGAAATTTTTGCTTTCCGTGACTTCAGCCATATAAAAACTTCCTCTCTAAAGCTTTATGGAATCATAATGAGGTATTATAACCGATTCTTTTCTTAATTGCAATCCTCAATCCAATAAATAATCCGGTCATCGTGCCCCTACGGGAAATTCCCGGTGAATGGTTAAAAAAACAGGAATGTGAAATAATTGCGAATTCTCAAATTTAGTGGTTGTCAATTTGCCATTTGTACGCTAAAATAGAATCGATACCATGCGGGGCTGTGGGCCCTGCGTGGGAAAGAGAAGGAGTGATTAGTTTGTCTGAGATTAAATACAAGCGCATCCTGCTGAAGCTCAGCGGTGAGGCCCTGGCAGGGAATCAGCACCGGGGTCTTGACTATAGTGTGATTCACCCCGTGTGTGAGGCCATTAAGCAGTGCCGCGAAAAGGGCGTGCAGATTGGTCTGGTCATCGGCGGCGGCAACTTCTGGCGGGGCGTGAAGGACGGTGCCGATAAAATGCAGCGCTCCCACGGCGATGCCATGGGCATGCTCGCAACCGTTATGAACTGCATCGCCATGGCGGATGCGCTGGAGCAGCACGGGGTTCCCGCCCGGGTGCTCAGCGCCGTGGAAATGAACAAGTTTGCCGAGTACTTCACCCGGGACACCGCGGACCGGTATCTGAACGAGGGCAAGGTGGTGCTGTTTGCCGCCGGTACCGGCAACCCCTATTTCTCCACCGACACCGGCGCGGTGCTTCGGGGCGTGGAAATCGAGGCTGATGCCATTCTGATGGCTAAGAACGTGGACGGCATCTACTCCGCCGACCCCAACGTGGACCCCACCGCCGTGAAGTTTGACGAGCTTAGCTACGACGAGGTCCTGGCCCGTCACCTGAAGGCCACGGACACCACCGCCATGACCCTGGCTATGGACAACCATATGACCCTGGTCTGCTTTGCCCTTGCAGATCCCGCAAATATCCTCCGTGTTGTCAGCGGAGAAAAAATTGGAACCATCGTTAAGGAGGACTAACCAAATGAGCGTCGATTTCAGTGAATTTTCCAGAAAAATGGACCGCACCCTGGAGCACCTGGGGGAGGACTTTGATGCCGTCCGTGCCGGGCGGGCCAACGCCAAGGTTCTTGACCGCATTACGGTCGAATACTATGGCAGTGAGACACCCTTGAACGGTGTGGCCACCATCTCTTCTCCCGATGCCCGTACCCTGGTGATTACCCCCTGGGACACCAAGCTTCTGAAGGAGATTCAGAAGGCCATTCAGATGTCCGATCTGGGCATCAACCCCCAGAACGACGGCCGGGTGATTCGGCTGATCTTCCCCCAGCTGACGGAGGAGCGCCGGAAGGACCTGAGCAAGCAGGTGAAAAAATACGCTGAGGATGCCAAGGTCGCCATGCGGAACATCCGCCGGGACGGTATGGACTACGTCAAGAAGCTGAAAAAGAACGGCGACATCACCGAGGATGACCAGAAGAAGGCGGAGAAGGACCTGCAGGATATGCTGGATAAGTATATCAAGAAGGTAGATGCCGCTCTGGCCGCCAAGGATAAGGAGCTTATGTCCATCTGATGGGTTTTTGCGGGCCGGTGAACCACCACCGGCCCGGGACGGTATTTCATCATTTCTTAGAAAGAGGTGCTTGCATGGCGCTTGAAACTGAAAATCTCCCGGCTCCGCCCCGGCATATTGCCATTATTATGGACGGCAACGGCCGCTGGGCAAAGAAACGGGGGCTGCCCCGTACAGCCGGTCACAGCGCCGGTGCGGAAGCCTTCCGGCGAATTGCCAATTATTGCCGCAGTCTGGGCGTAGAATACCTGACGGTCTATGCCTTCTCTACGGAGAACTGGAAGCGCTCTGAGGAGGAAATCGGAGGCATTATGCTGCTGCTCCGGAAATATCTGGAGGAGGCGCTGAAGGATATGGAAAAGAACCGGGTCCGTTTCCGCTTTTTCGGAGACCTGTCCCGGCTGTCCCCCCAACTGCGGAAGCTGTGCCGTGACGCGGAAAGCCGCTCTGTAGAATATGACGTTCAGGTGAATTTCTGCCTGAACTACGGCGGACGGGACGAGATTGTCCGGGCCGCCCGTGCCTTTGCCGCGGAGGTCGCGGCAGGGAAGAGAAGCCCCCAGGAGCTCACCGAGGGGCTGTTCGATACCTATCTGTATTCCGCCGGTGTGCCGGATCCGGAGCTGATTATCCGGCCCTCGGGTGAGATGCGTACCAGCAACTTCCTGCTTTGGCAGTCTGCCTACTCGGAGTACGTCTTTATGGATGTGCTGTGGCCCGATTTTGGCCCCAAGGACCTGGACAAGGCCATTGCGGAGTATCACCGGCGGAACCGCCGGTTTGGAGGCATCTGACCCATGAAAACAAGAATTATTACAGCGGCAATTGCCATCCCGCTGCTGCTGATTATCCTTTTGCTGGCCCCGGAAATTGTGGCAGCCGTTGTTTTTGGACTTCTAATGGCCATTGGCAGCTACGAATTTCTGTACCGTACCGGCCTATGCCGCCGGATGCGCATGGTTATCTATAACGCGCTGGCCGCCTTTGGCCTTGCCATCTGGAGCTATTTTGGCGGCCTGCAGGCATATTTGCTGCTGGGCCTTATTGTCTATTTTATGCTGCTGTATTCCGAGGTCATGCTGGACCACGTGAAGGTCCCCGTTGACCTGGTGGGGCTTTGTATGCTGGGAGGCTTCGTGGTCCCGCTGCTGCTGAGCTCTCTGATTCGGATTCTCATGATGAGCAACGGGCGCTATTTTGTGCTGCTTCCCTTTGTGGTCGCGTTTCTTTCCGATGCCGGGGCCTATTTTATCGGCCTGCGGTTCGGAAGACATAAGCTTGCCCCGGTGGTCAGCCCCAACAAGACCATTGAGGGCGTGCTGGGCGGCGTAGGCTTTGCGCTGGTAGGAATGCTTGTCTACGCTCTGATTTTACATCTGGTTTTCCAGTTCCGGGTAAACTACGGCGCGGCCATTCTCTATGGCCTCCTGGGCTCCGGTGTCGGGGTTATGGGCGACCTGTGCTTCTCTGTGGTCAAGCGCCAGACGGGCATCAAGGACTACGGCAATCTGCTGCCCGGTCATGGCGGCGTGCTGGACCGGTTCGACTCCATGGTGCTGGTAGCGCCCCTGATGGAAGCGCTGCTTCTGATTCTACCTTTGGCGGTGTAAGAAATGGTAAAATGTATCAGTATTCTCGGCTCTACCGGCTCGATTGGCCGCCAGAGCCTGGATGTGGTTCGAATGCACCCGGAAATCCGGGTAGGTGCCCTGACCGCGGGGAGCAGCGTTGCGCTCCTTGCCCAGCAGTGCCGGGAATTTCGCCCGGAGCTTGCGGTGGTTGCCACGGAGGAAGGGGCACAGGCACTGAAAGCGGCGATTGAAGACCTTCCAACCCGGGTAAGCTTCGGTATGGAGGGGCTTGTGGAAGCTGCCACGCTGGAAAGCGTGGACTGCGTCATTACCGCCGTGGTGGGGATGCTGGGCTTAAAGCCCACCCTGGCCGCCATTCGCGCCAAAAAGCGCATCGGCCTTGCCAATAAGGAGACCCTGGTCTGCGCCGGGGAACTGGTGATGGCGGAGGCAAACAAGTACGGTGCCGAAATTGTCCCCGTGGACTCCGAGCACTCGGCGATTTTCCAGTGCCTTATGGGCTGCGGAGACCGGGGAGAGGTCAAGCGCCTGATTCTGACCTGCTCCGGCGGGCCCTTTTACGGGATGGACAGAGCAGCGCTCTCCCGCGTTACCAAGGCGGACGCTCTGAAGCATCCCAATTGGAAGATGGGCCCCAAAATTACCGTGGACTGCGCAACCCTCATGAACAAGGGCCTGGAGGTCATTGAGGCCATGCGGCTTTATCATCTCCCCTTGGAGCAGGTGGATGTGCTGATTCACCGGCAGAGCATCGTCCACAGCATGGTGGAGTTTACCGACGGGGCCGTGATGGCCCAGATGGGGGTGCCGGATATGCGCCTGCCCATCCAACTGGCCATGACCTATCCCGAACGGATGCCCAGCCCCGTGGAACCCCTGGATTTGACCGCCTGCGGGGCGCTGACCTTCGCAAGGCCCGACATGGAGGCGTTTCCCTGCCTGGCCCTGGCCCGGCACTGCGCCGCTCTTGGCGGCACCGCCTGCGCGGCCATGAACGGTGCCAACGAGGAGGCCGTCGCCATGTTCCTGCGGGATGAAATTGGTTTCTATGATATTTACCGTCTGGTACAGCAGGCGGTAGAGACGGTACGCTTCCTGAAAAATCCCACGCTGGAGGACATTCTGGAGACGGACCGTTTGGCAAGACTCTCTGTAAAAAACAACGTTTGAGGCAATTTATGAGCTATCTTTTTGCGATTTTACTGTTTAGTTTCCTGATTTTCGTCCATGAGCTGGGCCACTTTCTGGCCGCCAAGACCTTTGGGGTCCAGGTCAACGAGTTTTCCGTGTTCATGGGACCGACCATTTTCAAAAAGCAGGTAGGGGAGACTCTCTATTCCATCCGCTGCATCCCCATCGGCGGCTTCTGCGCCATGGAGGGTGAGGACGAGGAGAGCCAGAACCCCCGGGCCTTTCCCAACGCTGCCTGGTGGAAGCGGGCCATCATTCTGGTGGCCGGTGCCGCGATGAATTTCCTAACCGGTGTGGTGCTCCTGGGCTGCTTCTTCGCCCCTGACAAGGCCTTTATCACCCCTGTGATTACCGAGGTGGACCCCCGGTGCAGCTTTGCCGGGGAGCAGGGCATTCAGGAGGGGGATAAAATTCTCCGGGTGGACGGGGAAAAAATCTATGTCTACAGCGATTTTTCCCTGATTCTCTCCCTGAATCCCGGGGATGTCCACGACCTGGTTCTGGAGCGGGACGGAAAAGAAGTGGTGCTGAACGGTCTGAATATGCAAAAGCAGGATTTTGAAAACGAGGATGGCACCGTCTCCCAGCGCTATGGCTTCAGCTTTACCCTGGTGGATGCCAGCTTTTCGGAAACCCTGAAATACACCTGGGCCAGCACCCTGGACACGGTGCGGATGGTCCGGCTCTCCCTGCAGATGCTCTTTACCGGCAAGGCGGGGGTGGAGGATGTGTCCGGCCCGGTAGGCATCGTCTCCCAGATGGCCCAGGTGGCCGACCAGTCCGGCAGCCGGTACTATGCCTTCCTGAACCTTCTGTATTTCGGCGGCTTTATCGCCATCAACCTGGCGGTGATGAACCTGCTGCCGCTCCCAGCCCTGGACGGCGGGCGGCTGGTGGGCGTGCTGCTTACCACCCTCATTGAAGCGCTGACCCACAAGAAGCTCAATCCCAAAATCGAGGGCTATATCCACGGTGCCGGAATGATTTTGCTGCTCATTTTGATGGCGCTGATTATGTTCAAGGACATTATTTTTGCGATAAAGGGGTAAAACAACATGACCAGACAGATAAAAGTTGGAAATGTGCCCATTGGCGGCGGCGCGGACGTGGTGATCCAGTCCATGCTGAATACCAAAACCACCGACGTGGAAGGGAGCCTTGCCCAGATTCGGGCCCTTTCCGCCGCCGGATGCCAGATTGCCCGCCTGGCGGTGCCCAATCAGGAGGCGGCCCGGGGCTTTGCGGAAATCTGCAAGGAAAGCGTCCTGCCGCTGGTTGCGGATATCCACTTTGACTATAAGCTGGCCATTGCCGCCGCGGAGGGCGGGGCCAGCAAAATCCGGATCAACCCCGGCAACATCGGAGGAGAGGACCGGGTCAAGGCCGTGGTGGAGGTGTGCAAAGACAGGCACATCCCCATCCGCATCGGTGTCAACGGCGGAAGCCTGGAAAAGGAACTGCTGGAAAAATACGGCCATCCTACGGCGGAGGCGCTGGTGGAAAGCGCCTTCGGCCACCTGGAGCTGCTGGAAAAATACGGCTTTTACGACACCTGCGTGTCCATGAAGTCCTCCCATGTGCCCACTATGGTGGCAGCCGCCCGGCTGTTCCGCTCCAAGTGTGACTACCCGTTGCACATCGGCGTGACGGAAACCGGCCCTGTGCGCCAGGGCCTGATCAAATCCGCCATGGGCATCGGAAGCCTGCTGCTTGACGGCATCGGCGACACCCTGCGGGTCAGCCTGACGGACGACCCGGTGCAGGAGGTCTATGCCGCCAAGGATATTCTAAAAGCCGCCGGTCTGCGCCGGGACGGGGTGGACATCATCTCCTGCCCCACCTGTGGGCGGACCCGGATTGATCTGATTGGCCTTGTCAACCGGGTGGATGAAGCCCTGCGGGATTGCAAAAAGCCCATTACCGTGGCCGTCATGGGCTGTATTGTCAACGGCCCCGGAGAGGCCCGGGAGGCGGACATCGGCATCGCCGGTGGAGACGGCTGGGGTATGATTTTTGAAAAGGGCCAGCAGGTGGCAAAGCTTCCCTATGAGGAGCTGCTTCCCGAGCTGCTGCGCCGCATTGACGCAATGGATGTATGAAAGAGAACTTATTTTTACTGGATATGTTCCCGGACTACGAGCCGCCTGAGGAAATCCGCGAGGTCTTTTCCCAGGCGGCCCTCGTGGCTGTGGACCTGGACCCCAATACCAGGACCGTAGAGGCCGCGGCCCACGCCGAGCGCTATATCCCCAGGCGGTTTTTGCAGCGGCTTCAAAAGGACGTTCTGGAGCTGTATGGCCTCCGCAGTCTGCGCGTCACGCTAACCCACCCGGCCACAGAGCTGCAAAAAATCGAGCCGGAGGAAATCCGCAGCCTCTTTGTAGAGCGGGATTCCATGACCCGGGGCTCCCTTGCCGGGGCAAAATGGAGCTGGAAGGGGAACGAGCTGACCGTTTCTCTGGCCGCCAACGGAAAGGCGGGAATCGAAAAGCTGATTCCGGAGGTTACGACCGTTCTGAAGGAACGGTTTGCTACAGAGGTTTCCATCCGGGTGGAGGCCGGGCACGAGCTCAGCGACCAGGAGCTCAGCCAGGCTATGGAGAAAATCCGCCAGGAGGCGCTGACTGCCCTGCCTGCCATCCAGGCCCGGCAGGCCCAGATGGAGCCGCCCAAGCCCTTGGACAGCGATACCTTCTACGGCAAGCCCTTCCGGGGCACTGCCACGCCTATGAAGGACCTGAACCTGGATATGGGCACCATTATTGTCGAGGGCAAGGTCTTTGCCATCGAGCACAAGGAGCTGACCAAGCGCAATGCCTGGGTGGTAAAGTTCGATATGACGGACAACACCAATTCCATCCGGGTTACCCGCTTTTTGGAGGCCCGGGAGGCCAAGCCCATTCTGGAAAATGTGCAGATGGGCAGCGTCCTTCGGGTGCAGGGCAAGCTCATTGAGGACCGGTTTGAAAACGACATGGTCTTAAAGCCCTATGCCATGATGCCCGGGGCCATGCCCAAGCGGAAGGACACCGCGCCAAAGGGCAAGCGGGTGGAGCTGCATCTGCACACCACCATGAGCAACATGGATGCCCTGACCGATACGGCCGCCGCCGTAAAGCAGGCCGCCGCCTGGGGCCACCGGGCCATTGCCATTACGGACCACGGCGTTGCCCAGTCCTTCCCGGATGCCATGAAGGCCGCCGCCAAGGCCAAGGTTGCGGGCACCGACGAGAACATCAAAATTCTCTACGGTGTGGAGGGGTACTACGTCAACGACGTGGACGACCGGATTGTGGTCCACGGGGAGAAGGACATTTCCTTTGAGGAGGAATACGTGGCCTTTGACCTGGAAACCACCGGCCTGAGCTCCCAGAATGACCGCATCATCGAAATCGGCGCGGTCATCATGAAAAACGGGGAGGAGCTGCAGCGGTTCCAGACCTTTGTGGACCCCCAGCGTCCTCTGGAAAAGAAGATTATCGAGCTCACCGGCATCCGGGATGACATGCTGGCGGGTGCCCCGAAAATCGAGGAGGTTCTGCCCAAATTTCTGGAATTTGTGGGCGGACGGGTGCTGGTTGCCCACAATTCGGATTTTGATACCGGCTTTATCCGGGCAGAATGCGGCCGCCAGAACATTCCCTACCATCTGACGGCGGCGGACACCCTGATTCTCTCCCAGAACATGCTGCCCCAGCTGAACAAATTCAAGCTGGATATTGTGTCCAACGCCCTGAGCCTGCCGGACTTTAACCACCACCGGGCGGCGGACGATGCCGTAACCTGCGGCCTCATCATGCACCGGCTGATGAAGAAAATGGAGGAGGAGCTGGACATCCATACCCTCCAGGAAATCAATCCCAAAATGACCGCCCTTCGCTCCAAGGGCCGGATTACGGACCGGCACGCCCGGCACATCATCATCCTGGCCAAAAACCAGGTGGGTCTGCGGAACCTCTACCATCTGATTTCCGATTCCAACCTGAAATACTTCAAGCGGGTGCCCAGAATCCCCAAGTCAGAGCTGCTGGAACTGCGGGAGGGCCTGATTATCGGCTCTGCCTGTGAGGCGGGCGAGCTGTTCCAGGCCATGCTGGACGGCAAGAGTGAGGACGAGCTCAAACGCATCGCCTCCTTCTATGACTATCTGGAAATCCAGCCTTTGGCAAACAATATGTTCATGCTCTCCAAGGGCATCGCCAAGGACGAAGAGCAGCTGCGGGAGTTTAACCGCACCATCGTCCGGTTGGGCGAGTCCCTGGGGAAAATGGTGGTTGCCACCGGCGACGTGCATTTTCTCAACCCGGAGGACGAGATTTTCCGGCATATCCTGCTGGCAACCAAGGGCTTCGACGACGCAGACAAGCCCAACCCCCTGTATTTCCGCTCCACGGACAATATGCTGGAGGAATTCAGCTACTTAGGGGAGGAGAAGGCCTACGAGGTGGTGGTCACAAACCCCAATCTCATCGCGGATATGTGCGAGAGCCTCCGGCCCGTGCCCCACAACCTGTTTGCCCCGAAAATCGAGAACTCCGTAGAGGACCTGAAAGCCCTGGTCTATGGCAAGCTCCACAGGCTTTACGGGGAGAACCCCCCGGAGCTCATTACCAAGCGCGTGGAAACCGAGCTCCATGACATTATCTCCTGCCACTACGATGTGATTTACATGTCCGCCCAGAAGCTGGTGCAGAATTCCCTGGAGCATGGCTATCTGGTTGGCTCCCGTGGCTCCGTGGGCTCCTCCATTGTGGCCTACATGTCCGGCATCACGGAGGTCAATTCCTTCCCGCCCCACTATCGGTGCCCAAACCCGGAATGCAAGTATACCACCTTCGATGTGCCCAAGGGCTACGGCTGCGGGGCGGACCTGCCGGATGCCATCTGTCCCAAGTGCGGCACCAAGTTTGAAAAGGACGGCTTTAACATTCCCTTCGAAACCTTCCTGGGCTTCGGCGGCGACAAGGTGCCGGATATCGACCTGAATTTCTCCGGCGAATACCAGTCCAAGGCCCACGCCTACTGCGTGGAAATGTTCGGAAAATCCCATGTGTTCCGGGCGGGCACCATCGGCACCGTCGCGGAGAAGACCGCCTTTGGCTATGTGAAAAAGTACCTGGCCGAGCGGAATATGACCGCCAACCGGGCCGAGGAGGCCCGTCTGGCCGCGGGGTGCGTCGGTGTCCGGCGGACCACGGGCCAGCACCCCGGCGGCCTGGTGGTTATCCCCCAGGAGAACGAAATCTGGGATTTCTGCCCGGTGCAGCACCCGGCGGACGACCCCAACGCCGACCAGATTACCACCCACTTTGAATACCATTCCATGGAGGAAAACCTCCTGAAGCTGGATATGCTGGGCCACGATGACCCCACCATGATTCGCATGATGGAGGATATGACCGGGGTGGACGCCAAAACCATCCCCCTGGACGACAAGAAAACCATGTCCATTTTCACCTCCTCCAAGGCCCTGGGCTACGAAAACGACAAGCTCCTGGGTCCCACCGGGGCCGTGGCCATTCCGGAGTTCAACACCAAGTTCACCCGTGGAATGCTGATGGACACCATGCCGGAACGGTTTGATACCCTGCTGCGGCTGTCCGGCTTCTCCCACGGCACGGATGTGTGGCTGGGCAACGCCAAGGATTTGATTACCTCCAAAACGGCCACGGTTGACCAGGCCATCGGCTGCCGTGACGACATTATGCTCTACCTCATCTCCTGCGGAATGCCGGAGAAGCGCTCCTTCAAAATCATGGAGGCGGTGCGAAAGGGCAGAGGCCTGCCCGAGGGGGCAGAGCAGGAGATGATTGACGCGGGGGTGCCGGATTGGTACATCGGCTCCTGCAAGAAAATCAAATACCTGTTCCCCAAGGCCCACGCCGTGGCCTATGTTATGATGGCCTTCCGAATCGCCTGGTTCAAGGTGTACTATCCCTTGGCCTTCTACGCGGCCTATTTTTACCGCCGCAGCCAGAAGGGCGGCTTTGACGCGGTGCTTATGACCCAGGGCATGGAGGCCATCAAGGCCAATATCGAGTCCATTGAGACCAACGAAAACGCCACGGATAAGGACGAGGACCTGCTCACCACCATGGAGGTTGTCTACGAATACTATCTCCGGGGCTTTGACTTCCTGCCCATCGATATCTACAAGAGCCACGCCACCAAGTTCCTGGTGGAGGACGGGAAAATCCTGCCTCCCTTTGTCGCCATCTCCGGCCTGGGCGAAAACGCCGCCTGGGACCTGATGCGGGGCAGGGAAGGGAAAACCTTCCTGTCCATCGAGGAGGTCGCCGCCGCCTGTCCCAAGGTTTCCAAGACCCATATCCAGATGCTCAAAGATGCCGGTGCCTTCGGCAGCCTGCCGGACACCAGCCAGATCAGCCTTTTCTAGAAAACTTCTTGCATTTTCCACAAAAATATGCTATAATTTTCAAACTATTTTTGTAAAGGAGAAGCATCATGCAGAAAACAGAAAAGCAATATCACATTCACTGCTCCGAAGGCGATGTGGGCCGCTATGTATTCCTGCCCGGTGACCCGGGTCGGTGTGAGGCCATTGCGTCTTATTTTGATAACCCTGTCCATATCGGCATGAACCGGGAGTATAACGTCTATACCGGCACCATTTTAGGGGAGAAGGTCTCCGTCTGCTCTACGGGCATCGGCGGCCCCTCCGCCGCCATCGCCATGGAGGAGTTGGCCAACATCGGCGCGGACACCTTCCTGCGGGTGGGCACCTGCGGCGGCATCGCCCTGGATGTGTGCCCCGGGGATATTGTGGTGGCCAGCGGTGCCATCCGCTATGAGCACACCTCCCTGGAGTACGCCCCCATCGAATACCCCAGCGTACCGGATTTTGACGTGACCCTGGCCCTGCGGGAGGCAAGCCGGGAGCTGGGCTACGGCACCCATGTGGGCATTGTCCAGTGCAAGGATGCCTTCTACGGCCAGCACAGCCCGGAAAAGAGCCCCGTTTCCTATGATTTGCTGCAAAAGTGGGAGAGCTGGAAGCGTCTGGGGGTCAAGGCCAGCGAGATGGAGTCCGCCGCCCTGTTTGTGGTTGCCAACGCAAGGCATGTCCGCTGCGGCAGCTGCTTCCACGTGGTCTGGAATCAGGAGCGGGAAAAGGCCGGCATGTTCATGCCCATGACCGAGGACACCTCCGGTGCCATCAAGGTGGGCATCGAGGCGGTCAAGAAACTGATTCTGGCGGACAAGGCAAACTAAAAAAACCGAGGGGCGGCATTTTTGCCGCCCCTCAAATGCTTTTTATCGCGCAGCGTAGGATACAAAGCCCAGGGTCATATAGTCCAGGTAGACCTCCTTGTCCGGGGTCGTACCCATGGTGACCCGGTGGCAGTGGACCTTCCAGACATCGGAACCGTCCAGCCTGTCCTTCCTGATTTCAAAAACATGGTTCCAGCTGCGGCCCTCCAGATAGTGTTCCTCTTTGACCACCCGAATCAGCTCCGGACGGCGGAAGTGGAAGGTGGGGAAGGCGTTTTCGATGCAGGCTTCAAACAGCGCCTGGGCATCCCGCACGCTTCCCAGCTCAAAGGTGTTGCGAATCATCGCGCCATAGTCTTCCATGTTTGCCCCTCCTTGCGTTTATAGCTTCTGATAGGTTTTTTCCAGGAACTTTTCGCTGTTTACCAGCACTCTTGTGTGGGTTGCGTGGCCGATTTCCCCGGCCTCATCAAAGGCCGTGATGGAAAAGCGCAGCTTTTTCCCCTCTACGGCGGTGACCTCCGCCTGTGCCCGGACCTCCAGACCCACGGGGGTTGCGCTGATGTGCTCTAAGTTCAGGGCCGTACCCACAGAGGTCTGCCCCTGGGGCAACGCCTCCTCAATGGCGGCGCAGGCCGCGCCCTCCATCAGGGCCGCCATACAGGGGGTGGCGTAGACCATCAGGCTCCCGGAGCCCACCTCCTGCGCGGTATCCTCTTTTTCAACCAGGGTGGAAACCTCGCCCTTCATGCCAACCGTTATTTCCATGACACACACCTTCCTTATCTTTTTTTACCAATATATCGCTTTTTGTGCCCGTTGTCAATGAACAGGTCTTGTAAATCCGAGATTTTTTTCGTATAATCGGGATACGTGTTTGAAAGGGGTGTCTTTTCTTGCGTCAAAATACCAAATCCGTCGCCCTTGGCGGCGTTCTGGCGGCCATGGCGGTGTGCATCCTTTGCCTGGGAAGCCTGATTCCCGTCAATACCTATGTAAGCCCCATGCTCTGCGCCATTCTTTTGCAGGTGGTTCTGAACCTCTGCGGCAGGCGCATCGCCTGGGCCTGGTTTGCGGCGGTTGCCATTCTGGGGCTTCTGCTGTGCCCGGACCGGGAAGCCGCCGGGGTGTTTCTGGTCCTGGGGTACTACCCAATTGTCAAGCGCTTTTTAGATCAGAAAAAGCTTTCCTTTCTCTGGAAGGGGTTGTTCTTTAACGCAAGCGTCCTGGCGCTTTACTGGGTGCTTTTAAAGGTCCTGGGCCTTCCGGGACTAACGGAGGAATTTCAGGGCCTCGGGGTTGCACTCTTGGTGCTTTTGCTTCTTGTGGGCAATCTGACCTTCTTCCTGCTGGACCTGGTTTTGAACAAACCATTTTTCCGGAAGCTGGGCCGCCATGGAAACTAGCTGGGAACTCTATATTTTGCGCTGCGGCGACGGCACGCTCTACACCGGCATTGCCCGGGACGCGGAAAAGCGGCTGGAGGTCCACCGCAGCGGCAAGGGGGCCAAATACACCCGGGGCCGGGGACCCCTGCAAATCGTCTACCGGGAGCGCTGCCCGGACCACGGCACTGCCCTCCGCCGGGAATACGCCATCAAGCAGCTGAGCAGGGACGAAAAAGAGAGGCTGATTTTACAGTCAGCCTCTTTAAAGGAATAGGTAAATCAGCAGGGTAATCAGCGCCGTATTGGGGGTTTCCTTGCAGTCCGCGGAGATAAACAGCAGCAGCAGGACCACAATCATATCCTCCGTTTCAAAATCCCGGGGAAGCAGATTCCCGAAGAAGGAGCCGACGCTCTGCTTTGGCCTCGGCTCCGCGGGCACTTCCCGGGGCGGCGGGGCACAGTCCGGCAGACTCTGGCGGCGGAACGTGCCGTCCTCGGCAGGAACATAGCGGTTATACATGGCTACACCCCCGTGAGCTTCCGGAGTGCCCCGGATTCCAGCAGCCCCGAGGAAAGCTGGGCAAGCTTTGCCGCCCGCATGGCTTTTTCCAGCTTCTCCTGCCGCTGGCGGCTGATATAGGGGCCCAGGGCCTTTAGAAGCGCCTGCTGATTTTTGTCAATGGCCGCCCCCCGGGCAAGGCCCGTAAAGGTTTTCAGCATCTCCATGTCTCCCGCGGCGGGGCCCTTCGGCGGCTCGGCGGGTTCTTTCGGCGGCCCGGAGGGGGCCGCGTTCTCCGGCTGACCCAGGGACTGGGCAAGCTTCTGTATCTGGGCCATCACCTGGGGGTTGCCCAGAATGGCCTCCAGCTGGTCCTCCTGACTCATGGCTTCTCCCGCAGCTGCGCCAGAAGCTGTTCCGCCTCCGGAGTCTCCAGAAACGCCTCGATGGTCCGTTTCGCCGCCGCCATATTTCCCTGGGATGCCTGCTCCATGGCCTTTTTCAGCCCCTGGGCGTTTCCCTGGCTTAACAGGGCTTTCAGCCGTTTCCCCGCGTCGGTATCCGCCAGAAGCTGGGCCTGCCTGATTGTTTCCTGTGAAAAGTCCGGTCCTTCCATACTGGTGCTCCTTTCCAAAAATACTGCCTCTGTACAGTATATGCGCTTGCCGCTCACAATTGCATGGGGCACAGAAAAAATAATCCGGGCAGTAGCTTTCTGATAATTTGTATGGTATAATGCAAAGATGAAAATAATAGAGGACGGAAGAAATATGCTTGTCTTGGTTTTGTCGGATTCCCATAGAATCCTTTCGTTTATGGAACAGTGCGTCCAGCGGGTGCAGCCGGACTGTATCATCCACCTGGGGGACTACTATCCGGATGGGGCCGAGCTGCGGGCCCTGTGCCCCAGGGCGGAGGTCTATCAGGTGCCCGGGAACTGCGACGAATACGGCTGCGATTCCTCGCTGCCCAAAATCCTGGAGCCTACCGTCGGCGGGGTCCGGTTTTACATGACCCACGGGCACCTGCACCACGTAAAACAGACGCTCTCCTCGCTTCTCCGGGATGCCCGGAACGCGGGGGCGCAGATTGCGCTCTACGGCCACACCCACATTCCGGACTGCCATCAGGAGGAGGACGGGCTATGGGTCCTGAACCCCGGGGCAGGGGGCTTTTTGGGCAGTGCCGGGCTTGTGGAAATTGAGAACGGAAAAATTCTCTCCTGCCGCCTCATCCGGCAGCGGGATTGGGAGGCCGAAAAATGATTCTGGCAGTACACATCGGCAACACCAATATTACCGTGGGTGCGGCAAAGGGCAAGGAGATTCTCTTCCAGGCCCGCCTCCGCACCGAGGCCACCAAGACCTCCGACGAATACGCCATTGATTTGAAGATGCTGCTGTCCATCCATTCCGTCCCCGCCTCGGAAATCGAGGGGGCAATTATCGCCTCCGTGGTGCCCCAGGTGCTGAACCCCGTGAAAGCGGCCCTGCAAAAGCTCTTTGGGAAGCCCATTCTGGTAGTGGGCCCCGGCATCAAAACCGGCCTGAACATCCGCATTGACAACCCCGCCCAGACCGGCGCGGACCTGGTTGTGGGGTGCGTGGCCGCGCTGAAAATGCAAAAGCCGCCCTTAATTGTCATCGGCATGGGCACGGCCACCACCATGATGGTCCTGGACGAAAACGGGGCCATGATTGGCGGCTCCATCAGCCCCGGCATCCGGATTTCCATGGAGGCCCTGACCCAGCGGGCGGCGCTGCTGCCCGGCCTGCAGCTGGATAAGCCCAAGCGGACCATCGGGCACAGCACCGTGGAGTGTATGCGCAGCGGCATCCTCTACGGGGCCGCCTCCATGATTGACGGTATGGTGGAGCGCATGGAGGAGGAACTGGGCACCAAGGCCACGGTGGTGGCCACAGGCCGCATCGGGCGGTTTGTAGTGCCCCTGTGCAAGACCCCCATTGTCTATGACCGGGACCTGATCATCAAGGGCCTGGCTGCCCTGTACCTGGAAAACACGAAATAAAGGAGAGCCCTATGAAGAAAACCGCCCAAGCCCCCCAGAAGCCCAACAGCGCGCTGCAGGGCTACAATCAGTTCAAGCACGTGGTGGGCATCATTGTCACCTGGCTTTACCATCTGCGCAAGGTGGTTCTGGCCGCCCCTGTGGTGTATTTTGCCCTGCGGCTGGCCGCCTACAATACCGTGAACCTCCCGCTGTCCGTGGGGCTCCTGCTGCAATCCGACGGGGAATACGCCATGCATATTTCCCGCTACCTTGCCGTAGTAGGCCCTCTGGCGCTTACCGGCGGGTGCCTTGCCATGATGTTCCTTTCCAAAAAGGCGCTGTATCCCTGGGCCATCAGTGCCTTTTCCCTGGCCCTGCCGGTGCTGCTGCTCATCAGCAACATCTATCCGGCATAATTTATTTGCCAATCGTTCAAGGATTCTTCACCTTTCCGGCCGAAGCCTATGGTATACTGTAGCTACAAAGAACGGAAACGGTGAAGGAACCGATGCCGCGGAAATATTCGCGGATAAGCCGACGGTGCCCCTTGTGACACACCGCCCCCGTCAGGAAGAGAAAATGACCGGTGGCAGCGATTCATTGGAATCGCTGCCGCTTTTTCTATTTACTCCTCCGGGTACCCTCGTTGACGGGCGGATTGGAAGCCATGGGGAACTGCAGCGCCAAATGCTTCCAGGTGTGCCTATCCAGATTGCCTGTGATTGGCAGCCCGGAAATCTGTTGGAAGACGGAAAGCGCCTCCCGGGTTGCCAGGTCCAGCACGCCCGTAACCTCCGGCGCTTCCAGGCAGTGATAGTTTTCCGCCAGAACCGCCAGAATCACCTGGGCCAGGGTGACCGCCGAATTCCTTTCCCCGTAACAAATGCACTGGCAGGGGTTCAGAAGGACGGACAGCGTTTGGGGCTGCACCACCTCCACCAGCGCCAGGGCGTATTCCGCTGCCACGGCATCCCAGGTCTCCTGGTCCGTCACGCCGGTTACCGGCAGATTGTTTTTCCGCTGGAAAACCCGCACCGCCTCCATGGTGTCCGGCCCGTAGATTCCGTCGGGAATCAGCGCCTTGTATTCCTCGTTGTTTTCCGCCAGAACCCGCAGCATGGTCTGCAAGCTGCGGATTGGCTGGCTCAAAAAGACTTCCGTCGGCTTCATCGCACAACCTCCTGCCTGACTGTGTCCTGTCCGTTCATGGATAGGTTGACTCCCGGAAACTGGGTGAGGGTGGAGGACCTGGCATAGCGGTTCCTGCCCTGGTTGATGACCGCGGAGGTATAGGGGAAGCGCTCCAAATCCCGGAAGCTGGCGCTTTCAATGCCCGTAAACTGGTCGTAGATTTCGTTCCAGGTGACAAGGTCCACGGTGCCCGTCTGGGGCAGGGCAAAATAGCCCTGGGCGGCGGAAACCGCGCTCTGGGTGGCCGGGCCGTAGATTCCGTCTGCGGCAATGGCCGGAATCTGGGGGATGTAGGCCGCAAGGACACGCAGCATATATTGCAGGTGCTCCACCCGGATGCCCCGGTCTCCGGGGGCGATGGGTCTGCCCTGGTTCCAGGCGATGGTATAAAACCGCTGGCCCTGGCTGCGCAGCTCGGAAAGGTTGGTCACCGCCGTATACAGCCGCACCAGGGCATACCAGGTGGCAGGTCCCACCACGCCGTCCGGGTCCAGGTCGAAAATACGCTGGAAGGCCAGCAGAGCGTTCTCCGTCCGGGTGCCGAAGATGCCGTCCACCTCGGGGATTTTGGGAATGGCCGGGTAGTTCTGGGAGATGCGGTTCAGCTCCACCTGGACAATCACCACATTGGGGCCCACGCTTCCCCGGCGCAGAGGGGTTCCGGGGTAGGAGGAGACATTGTCCCGCACAGGAGCGTTCTGGACAATCTCCACATCTCCGTAGTAGCTTCTTAGAATCTGGGTAGAGTTGTAGCCCTGCTGCGCCAGATTCTGGCTGCCCCACTGGCTGAGGCCCTCGCAGGTGACCGTGGTGCCGTTGCAGAACTTGGCGGCCAAGGGCTCCACAAAGCCGGGCCGGCGGAGATAGGAGTTGAACAGCTCATCCACGAGCTTGGAGACATTGGAAAAGAAGCTCCGGCCCTTGACGAAGAACTGGTCGTAGGCGGTGGAGCTGGTGATGTCAAAGTCATAGCCCCGGCTGCGGTAAAAATCCGTGTAGACCCGGTTCAGGGCAAAGGACACAATGGCCAGGATGTTGGCCCGCAGGGCGCTCTCCTCCCAGGTGGGATAGATTTCGCTGGAGGCCACGTTTTTCACATAATTGGAAAAGCTCACCGTCACATTTTCCGCGTCCGCGCTGGGGGCACCTAGATGGACGGTGATTCTCTGGGGTACATATGGAAGTACCGTCGGCATAGTTTCCTCCTAGAGATTCTGGGGCGGTGTGGAATACAGGACATTTTCGACCCAACGGTCCGGAAGCTCCGAAAGGGGAATCATTTCCAGGTCCTGCACCGTGGTCACCCCTGGGAAAATCTGCACATTCCGGGCGACTATCTGCTCAAAGTCACTTTTGAAGGCATAGACTGTCACGTCCGTAAAGGGCCGCGCCCCGTTTTCCTCCGGGGTCTGGCTTTCGGAGGCCTCCGGCGTTGGGACGGAAATCGGCTCTGTCAGTCCGCTGCGGTTTGTCAGGCGCATGGCAATGGCCGTCCCGTCCTGGGCAGCAATCACCACAGCCACGTCCTCCAAAGGAATTTGGGCATAGCTCATGTAGGCCCGGGCGGTCAGAAACCCATTTGGCATTTGGCATCCCTCCATTTATGGAATCCTCCCAGTCTATGCCGCCCGGAGCAAAAAGGTTCCTACAGGAACGGGCGCATCTGGCGGATGTTGTTGGTCTCCGTGTCGATGAGCTTCTGAGACAGGGTGGTCACCCGGCCGTCCCGGCCATCGGACGCGTGGATGTTTTTCAGGCCCTTGACCATGCCCTTGGTGTTGCCCAGAATCATCAGGTCCGCAATTTTGGAATCCGGGTTTGCCTTGGGAAGCCGCAGCCGCACCATCAGATCGGTCATGGCCCGCACCGCCGGGTCCAGCTCCCGCAGTTCCCAGCCCCGCTGGGAGGCGATGCTGTGGGCCTCGGTTTCGATGCGGTCGTATTCCCGCAGCTGCTGGTTGAGGGCCTGCCGCAGGTCCGACTGCACCGCCGCGTCCAGCACACTCCGGATGCCAAGCTGCCCCATCTGGGTGGTTTTCAGAACGGAGGACAGAATCTCTCGATTGGTTTTCATGCATTTCACCTCCCGGCTAGTATTCGCCGGGAAGCCGGATTCATGCACCCTTTTTGGCTTTCGGCATAAACTGATAGGGGAGTGTGATTTTTATGTGTGCCATATCCGGCTGTGTGGGCCTGGAAATCGGAGAAACGGTTGAAAAAACAATGCTGGAAACCATGGCCCGCCGGGGGCCGGACGGTCAGGGCTGCCTGCGGTTTCCCGGCTGTACGCTGCTGCATACCCGCCTTGCCATCATCGACCCCGCGGGCGGGGCGCAGCCTATGACCCTGTGCTTCGGGGACGAAAGCTACGCCCTTGTCTACAATGGGGAGCTCTACAATACCGCTGAGCTGCGGCAGGCCCTTCAAAAGCTGGGCCACGGCTTTCTTACCCATTCCGATACGGAGGTAGTCCTCCACGCCTATGCCCAGTGGGGGGAAGATGCCCTTGACAAAATGAACGGCATTTTCGCCTTCGCCGTATGGGAAAAGGCGCGAAAGCGGCTGTTTCTGGCCCGGGACCGGATGGGTGTCAAGCCCCTGTTCTATCGGCAGATTGGCGGCGGGCTTCTGTTTGCCTCGGAAATCAAGACCATTCTTGCCCACCCGCAGAGTCCACCGGCCCTCAGCCGGGAGGGGGCCGCCCAGCTGCTGCTTTTGGGCCCCGGAAGGATGCCGGGCAGCGGGGTGTTCGCGGATATTCGCGAGCTGGAGCCCGGGCAGTGCGGGTTCTTTTCCCAGGGAAAGCTGGAGGTGCGGCGCTATTGGCATTTAAAAGACCGGGAGCACCGGGAAAATTTCAGCCAGACCGTGGAGCACACCCGGGTTTTGGTGCTGGATGCCATCCAGAGGCAGATGGTCTCCGATGTGCCCATCGGCACCTTTCTGTCCGGAGGACTGGATTCCAGCATCATCAGCGCCGTCTGCGCGGAGACCCTGCGCGAAAAGGGGCAGACCCTGCCCACCTTTTCCGTGGGCTATCCCGACAACGACCGGTATTTTCGCCCCGGAAAATTTCAGCCCACCGCGGACAGTGATTACATCACCCTGATGGCGGATTTCCTCCATACGGATCGGCACCTGGTAGAGCTTTCCCCGGAGGCGCTGATAGGCGTTCTGGAGGAGGCCACCGTCGCCCGGGACCTGCCCGGGATGGCGGATGTGGATTTTTCGCTGCTGGCCTTTTGCAAATCCATCGCCCGGTTTGTCAAGGTCGCCCTTTCCGGAGAGTGCGCCGACGAGCTGTTCGGCGGCTATCCCTGGTATCGGGACCGCGAGGTCCGTGCCCGTGCGGGCTTCCCCTGGGCCCAGAACACGGAGGACCGGGTTTCCATCCTCGCGCCCCGGCTGGCGGAACACTTCGACGGCCGGGAGTACGTCATAGAGGCCTATCAGGCCACCTGCCGGGAAAGCGATATTCTTCCCGAAAACAGCCCACTGGAGAGAAGAATGAAGGAGATGGTCAATCTCAATTTCCGCTGGTTCATGCAGACCCTTCTGGACCGGAAGGACCGCATGAGCATGTTCAGCGGCCTGGAGGTCCGGGTGCCCTTCTGCGACTACCGGATTGCGGAATATCTCTATGCCGTCCCCTGGGAATACAAGGACTATGGCGGGGAGGAAAAGGGCCTCCTCCGGGCCGCCTGCGGCGACATCCTGCCAAAAGAGGTTGCCCACAGGAAAAAGAGCCCATACCCCAAAACCCTGGACCCCCGATACGCCAAGCTTCTGGAAACCCGCGTCGAGGCCCTTCTGGCCCAAAAGGATACCCCGCTGTTCGCCCTGGTAGACCGGGAGGCGCTGAAAGCCCTCCTGTCCCGGGAGACTGTCTGGCCCTGGTACGGCCAGCTCATGCAGCGGCCCCAAAAGCAGGCCTATTTTTTGAGCCTGGATTTTTGGCTCAGGCACTACAGACCGGAAATCCGGTTCTGAAATACGATTGGCTCCTCTGAATGGGGAGCCAGCATTTTTTGTACGGAATGCTGTATTTTTCTGCCCAAAATTCGTGAAAAGCACCATTTGAAAAAATAGGAAAAATTTGATATTATATCATTGTAGATAAAATTTGTCAAGAGGAGGATTTTTCCATGTTTCAGGTGGGCGATCAGGTGGTTTACGGCGTTCACGGTGTGTGTCAGGTTGCGGATATCCAGGAGCGTATGGTAGGCAGAACCGCGCAGCAGTATCTGATTTTGGAGCCGGTAGGGCGGGGCGGCAGCCAGTATATGGTGCCCACGGGGAATGAAGCGGCCATGTCCAAGGTGAGCTCTCTGGCAAGCAGAGAGGAGCTGGAAGGGCTGCTTACCGCCCAAACCACCCACACCAGCAACTGGATACCGGACGAAAACAAGCGCAAGCAGTTTTACCGTACCCTGAACGGTGCCGGACGGGAAAGCCTGATGCAGACCATCTACACCCTCTATGCCCACCGGGCCAACCAAAGGGCCCAGGGAAAACGGCTCCATATGTGCGATGATAACTTTTTGCGCGACGCGGAAAAAATACTCTCCCAGGAGCTGGAAATCGTCTTCGGTCTGACGGGCCCCGAGGCGCTCAGCCACCTGCGGACAAGCCTGGGCGGCTGATGGGCAACACAGGCTTGCGAACAGGCAAAAATTATGGTACAATCGTCCAAAAGAAAGGATGATTGTATGAAAGCGGTACTTTTTGATTTGGACGGAACCCTGACGGAATCCGGCGAGGGGATTATCAACTGCGCCCAGTACGCGTTTCAGCAGATGGGCTATCCCGTGCCCCCCAGGGAGGAAATGGGGGTTTTTATCGGCCCGCCCCTGTGGGACACCTTTGAAAAATTCGGCATTCCCAAGGAGCGGACGGAGGAGGCGGTGCAGGTCTTCCGCAGCCGCTATATCCCCATCGGCAAGTTTGAAAACAAGCCCTATCCCGGCATCCCGGAGATGCTGGAAGCCCTGAAAAAGCGGGGCTACCACCTGTACCTGGCCACCTCTAAGCCGGAGGAGACCGCCGTGGAGATTATGGACCACTTTGACCTCTCTAAATATTTTGACCTCCTCTGCGGGGCCGCCATGGAGGGCGGACGGAACAGCAAGGAGGACGTGATAGCGTATCTGCTCCAACAGGCGGGCCGGGACGGGGAGAAGACCATGGTGGGCGACACCAAATACGATGTTCTCGGCGCTTCCGCCCACGGCATCCCCACCATCGGTGTCAGCTGGGGCTATGGGGATGTGGCGGAAATGCGCTCTGCCGGTGCCAAGGCCATTGTCTCTACCCCCCAGGAGCTGCTGGACCTGCTGCCGTAAATGGGGGAAAACCGATGAAACAAATCTATGTCCACGGATTTTTCCAGTCCAATTTTGGGGACGACCTGTTTGTATTAAGCTTGGCCAAACGATATCCCGATACCAAATTCTACGTCTATGCCCTGGGGGCCAATCAAAACGCCTTTCTGGGGCAGCACAATATTGTCCTGCCCACAAGGCTGGACCGAGTGCGCCGCAAGGTGACGCACCAGCTGGGGTTGCGGCGGCAGGAGGTGTTCGACGGCCAGGGGCTGGACGGCACCGTGGTGATTGGCGGCTCCATCCTTTGGGAGGGGGCCAATCTGGATTTTCCCGGGGGCGACGGCCCCCGCTATCTCATCGGGGCCAACTGTGAAAGCGGCTGTTCGGAGGAATATCTGCAAAAACTCCGGAAAACACTCTCCGGCCTGGCCGACTGCTGCCTCCGGGACCGCTTTTCCAAAGCGCTCATCGGAGACGTGCCCAATGTCCGCTGTGCCCCGGATGTGCTCTACGGCTGGAAGCCCCGGCAGGTGAAGCAGGCGGGCCGGGGCATCGGCATCAGCCTGGTTGGGAAAAAGGGCTGCTTCCGGGAGGAGGGCACCCGGGAAGGCTACTACCGGGCCATCGCCCAGCTTTGCGACCTCTGCGCGGAAAAGGAGATTCCCGTGCGGCTTCTGGGGTTGTGCGATGTTGAAGGGGACGGCGAGGCCATCCGGGAAATTCGTTCCCGGGTAAAAAAGCCCCAAAAGCTCCAATCCCTGCTATATCAGGGAAACCCGGAGCGGATGCTCTACGAGATGAACAAGTGCGAAACCATCCTGGCCACCCGCTTCCACGCCATGATTCTGGGCTGGGTGCTGGGGAAAAATGTGGTGCCCGTGATTTACGACGAAAAACAAACCCACGTCCTGGAGGACGCGGGCTTCTGTGGGCCGATGTGGAACGCCTTGGCAGGGGAGACCCCCAGTGGGGCTGCGCTGCTGGAAATGTGCCTGCAAATGGGCGGGAAAATGGAGATTTCCAGTCTTCAAACCCAGGCCGAAGAACAGTTTGCGGGGCTGGATGAATTTCTCCTCACCGGTAAATAATAGGCTCCCCTGAAAGGGGAGCCATTTTTGTTATTTCCGGAACCGTTCGGCATAGCCGCAGCGGCGGCAGAGGGGTTCGGAGGCCTGGTTTTTTGAAAAACCACCGTAGATGGCCTTGGCCCGGGGGCTGTCCAGAATGGCCCCCAAATCCTCCTGAAAGAGGTTTCCAAGAGGGATGTCCCCCTCGTGGTCCAGGCAGCAGGGAACCACGGTGCCGTCCCACAGCACCCCCAGCTGGTCCCGCAGGCCGTAGCAGAAGTAGGGGCCCGGGCGCTCCGGGGCGGACAGGTCCGGCCAGTCGAATTTGTCCCCCGGCTCCAGGAAAATGCGGTCGCCCATGGCGGTGCCCCGTCTGCCGGGAACCCAGGGGGCAGGGAAGGCCCGGTGCAGCGCGTCCAGAATTTCTTTGTTCCGGCTGTCCGCACCGCCGTTGTTCCAGAGCCGGTAGACCACCAGCTTTTTGCCCATGGCCGCCTGGCCGAAGGCGGTGCAGCCGGAGAGATAGTCCGCAAAGGGGACGCGCAGGTCATTTGCCTCAAAGGCGTGGAGGGAGATATTCACCTTGTACAGGGCCGGGGCTTCCAGTAGAAGCGGCTGCCGTTCCGGGAGCAATGTGCCGTTGGTGGTGAGAATCACCCGGAAGCCCAGCTCGGAGGCCATTGCCAGAAATTCCGGCAGCTTTGGATGGCACAGGGGCTCCCCCATGAGATGAAAATACAGATAGTCTGTATAGGGCTGCAAGGAAAGCAGGGCCAGACGGAAGGTTTCTTCCGTCATGGCCCCTTTTTTTCGCGCCGTTCCCGGGCAGAACGCACAGGAAAGGTTGCATTTGTTGGAGATTTCCAGATAAACTTTTCGGAACCGTTTCATGTTTACAGCAGGGGGATGCCCGCTTTTTCGCAGACTTCCATGGTTTCTTTGTCCCAGATGCTGGACTGGACCTCACCGATGTGGGCGCAGCCCATTAAGAGCATGGAAAGCCGGGACTGGCCGATGCCGCCGCCGATGGTCAGGGGCAGCTCGTCGTGCAGGAGCATCTGATGGAAGGGAAGCTTCCGCCGGTCGTCACACCCGGCGACGGTGAGCTGGCGGTCCAGGGACTCCGCGTCCACCCGGATGCCCATGGAGGAGATTTCCAATGCCCGGTTCAGGACCGCGTCCCAGAAGAAGATATCGCAGTTCAGGTTCCAGTCATCATAGTCCGGGGCCCGGCCGTCGTGGGGCTTGCCGGAGCGCAGAGCGCCGCCAATCTGCATAATGCAGGCGGTGGGGTGCTCCTTTACATAGGCGTTTTCCCGCTGGGAGGGTGTCAAATCCGGATAGAGGTCCTCCAGCTCCTGGGTGGTGATGAAGCTGACCTCCCGGCTTAAAGCGACTCTCAGCTGAGGGTAGCGGACATGGAGCCTGTCGTTGGTATCGCAGATGGCCCGGACAATGGCTTCCACAATGAGCTTTAGATAGTCCAGGTTCCGGTTTTCCCGGGTAATGATTTTCTCCCAGTCCCACTGGTCTACGTAGATGGAATGGACGTTGTCCAGGGTTTCGTCCCGGCGGATGGCGTTCATATCCGTGTACAGGCCGTTGCCCACGGTAAAGTGGTAGCGCTTCAGGGCAAGCCGCTTCCACTTGGCCAGGGAGTGGACCACCTGGGCATCCTTCCCCACGGCGGGGATATCGAAGCTGACAGGCCGCTCGTAGCCGTTCAGGTTGTCGTTCAGGCCGGAATCCTCCGTGACAAACAGGGGGGCGGACACACGCTTCAGGTTCAGCGCGCTGGAAAACTCCTGCTGGAAGGTCTGCTTGATGTAGGCAATGGCCCGCTGGGTGTCGTAGGCATCCAGGGCGGGGGAATAGTTCTCCGGAATCATGATATTGCGCATTTTTTTCGCCGCTTTCTTCTTAATCTACCGTCAAAGAACGGATGTATTCCAGTAATTCAGGGAAGCTTCCCTGGGGCAGCCGGGAGATATCCCGCTCCCCCTTGTTGATGAGGCAGTCCGTCAGCAAAAAGACGGGGATGCCCAGCACCTTGGCCGCCAGATCCTCCTTGGCATCGTTGCCCACCATCAGGCACTCCCGGGGGCTTACGTGCAGCGTGTCCAGAATGTCCTGATAATAGGCGGGATTGGGCTTGCAGTATCGGGCGTTGTCGTAGGTGGTAATCAGGCGGAAATCCTCTTTTTGCAGCCCGGCCCACCGGACCCGGCTTTCCGTCGCACTGGGCGGGAACAGGGGATTGGTGGCCAGGGCGGTTTCCAGCCCCATGGCCCTTATCTCCCGGACCGCCTCGGCGGCCCTGGGGTCAAAGCCGCAGCTTTCCCGGGCCTGCTGGAATTCGTTCTGATAAAAATCCTCGAAAATCTCCCGGTCCGCCCGGCCCATATCACCGAAGGTCCCGTCGAAGACCTCCCAGAAAACCGCCTCGTTGCTCCGGGTGCCGTCGTTGCGGTACATGGCCTCGGTGCCCTTCCAGATGGTGGTGACGAGAAGCTTGGGGTCATAGCCCCTGGGGGCCATCTTCCGGGCCAGAAGCCCCAAATAGCATTTGACGAATTGCTCCTGGTCCATGGGAAGCAGTGTTCCGTCCAGGTCAAAAAGTACTGTTGTGAGCATACTGCCTCCTTATAAAATTTCCCGAAGCTCCTCGACGGCGCTGGAAAGCTGTTTGTGCAGCTCGTCCCGGCGCTCCTCCAGCCGCGCAAGGCCCTCCATGAGCTCGCCGCTGGCCTTGAACACCGGCTCCAGAGCCTTCCTGTGGGGAGCGTAGGCCCCGCTGCGGTACCGGTCCATGACGATTTCGTACCGCTCCCGGGCGGCTCCTACGGCCTCCTCCCAGCTGAGGTAGAGCTCCCGCTGGGCGTACTCGCCGATGGAAGCCATGGCGGGCTTTGGAAGCTTTTCAAGGCAAGCGGCCATGCTCTGGGCGTTTTCCTCAATGAGCAGTCCGTTGCGCCCATCGGTTACCCCCTCGGCGGCACAGCTCCCGGCAATCAGCACCGCGCCCAGGCCGCAGGCCGCCGCCTCCCGGACAACCAGGCCGTTGGTATCGAAGGTGGAGGGGAAGAGGAACAGGTCCGCCCGGCAGTACCAGGCCCGAAGCTTCTCCCGGTCCGACTGGGGGCCGGCGAAGAAGACCTTGTCCGTCAGGCCCAGCTCTTCTGCGTAGGCCGTCACCTCGTCATAGTCTCCGCCGCCGCCTACAAACACCATGCGGAAGTCCCGGCCCCTGTTTTTCAGCATCGCCAGGGCATCCAGCGTGATTTTCAGGCCCTTGTACCACATAATCCGCCCTACAAAGAGGTAGCAGGGCACCTGTTCCGGCAGGTCAAAGCCCTCCGTCACCTGGGCCATCAGCTCCGGGCTGACCCGGCCCCGGGGCAGGTCCACACCGTTGCGCATAATGACGCAGTCCCCCCAGTAGCCCAGGGAGCGCAGATTCTCCGCCGCCCCCTGGCTGACAGCCCAGACCTCGTCACAGGCGTTGATGTTTTCAAGCAATGCCCGCTTGCTGCCCTCCTGCAGGGCCTTGCTTCGAATGAGGTTTGCGATGTCCACATCAAACTTGGTGTGATAGGTCATCACCAGCGGCACGTCCAGCACCTGCCGCAGCTCCCGGCCCAGCATGGTAGACACAATGGGGCAGTGGCTGTGCAGCAGGCCGATGTTTTTTTCCTGAAGCTGCCGCAGAATATCCGGGGCGAAGGGAATGCCCGCCATATATCCCGCCGTGCGGCTGCGCAGGTCCAGGGCAGGGTAGCGCAGAATGGGGTATGGGTAGCCGGTATCATCCGCGCCGGGGTATTCCGGCGTGACCACAACGGCGTTTTTCCCGGTTTTGTCGATGTTTCTGGCGTAATTCTCCACCGCGTTGGCAACCCCGTCAATCACCGGCGGGAAGGAATCGTTCAGAAGACAGATGGTTTTCTTCATGGGTTTCACCCCTCAGCTAGAGTTATCCCGTAAAGAATATCACAAAATAGCGGCAAATGTCAATTGTACAAGTGATCATTCCACGAAAATTGTACGAGTTACAATTCTGTGAACAAATTCCAGCAATATACCGTAGGGGCGGCTATCAGCCGCCCGAAACGTAGTGAAACTGAGCAGCTGGTTGAACGTATCCCCCCCGGACGGAAGCCAAAAAAGCCTTCTCCTGCTGGAGAAGGTGCCGCCCGCAGGCGGCGGATGTGGAGGGGAC
>USQL01000019.1 GCA_900556935.1 uncultured Eubacteriales bacterium
GAGCCTTGGAAATCATGCCGTTCTCGTCCCAGTGCATGCCGGTGCCGGTCAGGCCGTCAACGGTCATAGTGGCGAACTGCGCCTCCAGAGCGGTGCAGATGTCGGATGCGGACTCAGTACCGGTGATGCCGGCAGCGGTCAGGGCATCGTAGATGGCGTAGATCACATCGTAGCCGTCAGCGGCGAACTGGTTGGGAACCAGACCATTCATCTTCTCCTTGAACTTGGAAACGAAGGACTGGGTAGCCTCGTCGGTAGCGTTGGCATCGAAGGGGGTCATCAGGGCCAGGCCCTCGGCCAGAGAGGTATCAAAGCCTTCCACAGTCAGGATACCGTCCATACCGTCGCAGCCGAAGAACTTGGGAGCGTAGCCAATCCGGTTGGCGTAGGTCAGAATCTGGGAAGCCTCGGTGTAGTAGATGGGCAGGAACACCAGGTCCGCACCGGCCTCCTGGCACTTGGTCACCTGAGTGGACAGGTCCGCCTTGTTGTCGGCAGTGAAGGAAGTGGTGGCGACAATCTCAACGCCAGCCTCGGCAGCCTTGGAAGAGAAGCCGTTGTACAGGCCGGTGGAGTAGTCATCGGAGGAATCGTAGATGATACCAACCTTGGAGCCTGCATACTTGGTGGAAACCAGTTCCGCGGCGCTGGCGCCCTGGTTGGGGTCGGTGAAGCACATCTGGAAGACGTTGGCGCCGGAGGTCGCCAGAGCCTCAGCAGAGGCAGAAGGAGTCAGGTTGAACATGTTGTCGGCTACAGACTCGGGAGCCACAGCCAGAGCGGCACCGGTGGTAACCTGGCCAGCCATAACCTGCATGCCCCAGTCCTTCAGGACATTGTAGGCGGAAACGGCCTTCTCGCCGTCGGCCTCGTCGTCCTGGGCGTTGAACTCAATCTGCAGGCCGCCCTTGGCGTTGATTTCCTCAACGGCAACCTCCATACCGGCCTTTACAGCCAGGCCGTAAGCGGAAGCGCCGCCGGTCAGAGGGCCGGACATGCCAATCTTCACGCTGCCGGTGCCTTCGGCGGCAGCGGCGGCGGTAGTGGACGCAGAGCTGGAGCTGTTGCCGCAGCCCGCGAAGGAAGCGGCTACCATAGCCAGTGCCATGGTCAGTGCAAGAACTTTTTTCATTTTTCTTTTCTCCTTTACTTACTAACTATAAAAAAGCGGATGCTCCCGCAACCGCTTCTTCATACAACATGAATCCCCGGCTGCTGTTCTAACCCGTAATTCGCAGGTCCTGAGCGCATAGGTCAGCAACCCGCAAACCGGCCAGAATCAGAACAGGGCGTACCAAGCAGGAAACAGGTAAAACCGACTGCGCATCCTTATGCGTATCTCTGTAGAACATATCCGTTACCTCCTTGTTGAATGTGTCCATATTGTATCTCGCACAAGGACATTTGTCAACAAGTCAAACACTACATATAATATTTCACAATTCCTTCATTTTTTGTGCAAAAATGACAACGTGTCTCTGTCCACCCTCTCCGGACACCTGTCTGCCACATATGAAAGAACCCAGGGCCCCTCCAAAGAGCCCTGGGAAAAAATCATCTGTTATTGTCCATTTCCGTCTTGCACACCGAAAGCACCTGAGACAGCACCGGGACACAGGTGGCGCTTCCGTAGCCGCCGTTTTCCACAACGACAATAAAGGCCAGGGGGTAAGCATCATCTGCCAGGAAGCCCGCGAACATGGCGTTGGACCGCTGGCCGCCGCCCAGCTGACTGGTGCCGGATTTGGCGCAGACGGACAGGCCCGGGAAATGGCCATCCCCATAGATGGTCTGAACATTGTTGCGCAGATAGCTTCTGAGCTTGGCGGCGGTCTCCTCGCTCATAATTCTGCCTGTGCTTTGGGCCTGGGCCGTGTAAACCGCCTCGCCATCCCGCATAACGGAGGAGACCAGATACGGCTCCACGCCCTTCCCGCCCGCGGCAATGGTGCCCAGGAAGGTCATAAACCGGGCGGGGTTTATGAGGTCCGAGTGCTGGCCAATGCAGCTCCAGGCAAAGGACGCGCCGCCGGTATTGGAAATATCGTAGTTTCCCTTGACGCTGGTCACGCCATCGAAGGAGACGGAGTCCGTGATGCCGTACTTGGCCACATATTTCTCCATGTTCTTCCTGCCAACCAATTCGGCAATCTGGGCAAAGCTACAGTTGCAGGAGTGGGCCAGGGCCCCCTTCAAATCCAGGGTCCCGTGGGCCGTCTCACAGGTGACGGCCTCGGTGCCGTATTCGTAGGAGCCGTCGCAGTAGAAGGTTCTGCTCTCAATATCCGGCACACATTCCAGCGCCGCCGCCGTGGTGACAATTTTGAAAATGGAGCCGGGGACATAGGTGGACTGCAAAAACCGGTTCAGATAAACACCCTCATATTTTCCGGAGGTGTCCCCTGCGATATCCGGCACATTGTCCGGGTCGTAGGTGGGCGATGTGACGGCGCAGAGGATTTCTCCAGTTTTATAATTATAGATACCTACGGTGCCCTTGCGCTCGCCCAGCGCCTCCAGGGCGGCATTTTGCACCGCCGCGGAAATGGAGAGCTCCGCCACGCCTCCGGAGCCAGCGTAGTTATATAGACCGCTTACCTTATCGTAACCGGCCATCACCGCCGCGTAGTTTGCCAGGGCTCCAGCCTGAATGCTCCCCTGCCGGTCTCCCAGCCAGTGCATGGTGGATGCGCGGGTCTGCGCGTTGTCGGAATAGGTTCTGCCGCCGGTGATGTCCAGAAGCAGCACCCCGTCCCGGTCCACCACGGTACCGTTGCCGAGATTGCTGTTATTGTAGAGGTGCGGAGAGCCCGTGGCGGCAATCCACTTGTCGGCTTTCAGCGCGTACTCTCCCACAAAAAAGCCCATGCCCCCCAGAAGGAGCCCTACAAATAGGAACATCATCCAGGATCTTTTGGTTACTCTGTTCATTGGTATACTCCTATTTATTAAATCGCACCGCAAAGCTGGCGTTCTGCCGGGTGTCTGCCGCCTTAACAAAGGCCAAAAGCCCCCAGGCACCAATCATACTGGTACCGCCGTTGGACAAAAACGGAAAGGTTACGCCGGTAAAGGGCAGAATATCCACCGTTCCCAGGCAGTTGAGGGATGCCTGAATCAGGAGGATACCCGCGGCGGTACAGCCGCCGATGCAGTAGAAGCTGCTCCGGGATACCCGGGACGTGCGCATGGAAAACAGGCCAAGCACGGAAATCGCCGCCACCGCCTGCAGAGCCACCAGCAGCCCCCATTCCTCCGAAATCGTGGCGAACACAATATCCGAATCCGCGGCGAAGACCTTTTGCAAATATCCGTTGCCCGGCCCCAGGCCGAACAGGCCGCCGGACGCAATGCACATAATGGCCTGGGTCTGCTGATAGCCGGAGGTATAGGGATTCTCCCAGATGTGCCTCCAGGAGGCAAACCGGCTCATGGCATGGGGCGCAATCCGGATGGCCAGCACCCCCGCAAAGCCCAGCGCCGTGCAGGCCAGCGCAATGGTGCCCACGCTGCCGGAACGGAGATAGGCGATGATGAGAAACGCGCAGAAGAAAATCATTGCGGTACCAAAATCGTTCATCAGTGCCAGCAGTCCGCAGATGACAACGGAATAGGCAATAAAGAGAATCAGGTTCCGCTTATTCATAATCCGGTCCATAGTGGAGGCACCGGCATAGACAAAGCAGACCTTGCTGAGCTCCGACGGCTGCAGGGACATACCCCCGATGACCAGCCAGTTCTTGGCACCGTAGTATTCCTTTCCAAACAGCAGCGTCACCACCAGGAAGCCCACGCCCGCCAGAACCGCCAGGTAGCGCACCCGCTTGGCCCGCTCCAAATCCCGGAGGGACCAGCCGATGACCAGGAACATGACAACGCCCAGGGCCATGGCCATAGCCTGCTTCCCCAGCTCCCCGGGCTTGACCGTGGCAATGGCCGCCGCACCCAGGGTGCAGAGGAAAAACGCCAGAGTCTCCACCTCAAAGGAGCTTCTGCGGATCATCAGGTAGAAGAAAAACAGCACCCACTGGCACACCGCAACGCTGCCAAAGCCCAGTAGATACTGGTAGTATTCCTCCTGGGGGCCGTTCAGCAGGAAGCCCATCAGCATGCAAATCTGCATCAGCGTTAAAATCATCAGCCCCAGCAGACCGCTCCAGCCGCCGGAGCCCTTGGTCCGCAGCTGGGACTGCAGCTGCTCCTGCCGCTTGGTAATGGGCTGCAGGGTCATATCCACGCCGCCGACAGAAATGGTGTCTCCCTCGTGGATGGCCCGGATATCGATTTTTTCCCCGTTGACCCAGGTGCCGGTTTTGGAGCTGGTATCCGTAATGGTCCAGCTGCCGTCATCGTACCGGGTCAGAACCGCATGGTTCCGGGAAACCGTGGAAAGAGCGATGGTAATGTCGCTGCTTTTGCTCCTGCCGATGACGTTTTCCCAGTGGGTTACCGCCACCTGAGAGCCGTCGGAAAACCGGAGCCACGCCCAGATTTCCGGCTCCCTCCGGAAGGAAATCAAGGGTCGGGCGCAGTGCAGCAGCAGCCACAGCCCAAGGGCCGGTATCAGATATCTGGAAACGGCCAGAAAAACCGCGGCATAGGTCTCCCGGGAGGCCTGGACCAAAGTCAGAATCTGTTGTAATTGGTTCACTATGTATTCTCCTTATAGATACTACCCAGCCTGCGCAGCATGGCAATTTCTCTTTGGTAGCCATCGAGCTCATTGGGAGTCTCCAAAATCATGGGCTTTCCCACAAGCACCGGATGGTTGACAATGCGCCGGAAGGTCTCCAGCCCCAGCGCGCCGTCTCCGATGCGCTCGTGCCGGTCCTTCCTGCTGCCGCAGCCATTCATAGAGTCGTTCAGGTGCAGGGCCTTCAGCCTGTCCAGACCGATGACTCTGTCAAATTCCTCCAGCACACCGTCCAGGTTCTCCGCAAGGTCATAGCCCGCGTCACTGACATGGCAGGTGTCCATGCAGATGCCCAGACGGCTGCTGCCCACCGCATCCAGAAGGAACCGCAGCTCCTCAAAATTTCCGCCAATCTCGCTGCCCTTCCCCGCCATGGTCTCCAGAAGAATCGTAACGGGGTAATCCGGCTCCAGGGCCTTCCGCAGTGCCCGGGCAATGTACTCAATGCCCTTCTCCACCCCCTGGCCCACATGGCTGCCGGGGTGAAAATTGTAGAAATTCCCGGGGAATGCCGAGAGCTTGCGCAGATCGTCCTCAAGCATTTTGCAGGCAAAATCCCGCTGCTCCTCGCTTCTGCCGCACAGATTCATGGTATAGGCCCCGTGGGCCACGAAGGGTCCCATACAATAGCACTGCAGAAGCTTCTGCGCCATGGCCACATCGATGGGGTCATCGTCCTTGGCGCGGGCACCTCTCGGATTTCTTGTAAAAAAGGCAAACGTATTGGCCCCCATTGTCTCCGCCTGCCGGACCATGGGCGAATACCCTCTGGCCGCGGACAAATGGCATCCCAGCAGCAGCATCCCGCATTCCTCCTTTGCAAAATACATGTACGTTTGGCATATGGTAACATATTTTTGCGAAAAAATCAAATTAACCTTTTCTCTTTTTCGCTCTTTGTGCTATAATGGCCCCATCAAGCATGGCAAAGGGGGTTGCGACCTTGGCGAAATCGGACAATCAAAAGCTGAAAATCCTGTACATTCTGGATTATCTGCAAAAAAACTCCCACCAGGACCACCCGGTGAGAGCGATTGACTTGGTTCAGATTCTGGAAAAACGGGGAATCCGGTGCGACCGGAAGACCATCTACTCGGATATTGAGACACTGCAGGAATTCGGCATCGATATTCTCACCTATCGGGGCAAAAACGGCGGCTTCTACATTGGCCAGCGGGATTTTCAGCTGCCGGAAATCAAGCTGCTGATTTCCGCCGTCCAATCCAGCCGCTTCCTTACGGAGGAAAAATCCCTGGAGCTGATCCATAAGCTCTGCACCCTCACCAGCCAGGCCGAGGCCGAGCAGGTCTGCCGGAATGTGATGGTCGCCGGGCGAATCAAAAACATGAATCAGTCCATTTACTATGATATCGACACCATCCAGGAGGCCATTGTGGCCAACCGGCAGATTTCCTTCCGGTATTTCGACTGGGGGCTGGACGGAAAGCCCCAGTACCGGGACAAGGATTATACCGCCAGTCCCTACTGCATCTATCAGGACAACGAGAACTGCTATCTTTTGGCCCGCTCTCCCCGCCACGGTGTCACCGCCTACCGGATTGACCGGATGGCGGAGATTTCCCTGCTCTCCCTTCCCCGGGAGCCCTGCCCGGAGCTCACGGGAAAGGCCTTGAACAGCTATGTCCAGAAGCGCTTCCAGATGTTCGACGGGGAGACCGTCTCCGTCAAGCTGCGGTTTCACAAAAGTCTTACCAATGTGGTCATCGACCGATTCGGCACCGGTGTCATGCTGTTTCCCGACGGAGAGGAGCACTTTGTCTTTACCGTGGACGTGGCCCAGAGTCCCATGTTTTTCAGCTGGATCATCGGCTTCGGTGACAAGGCCCAGATTCTCTATCCGCCAAAGGTCCGCGACAGCTGCATCGCCCTGTGCAGCCAGGTGCTAAGCCAGTATCAGGCCAGCGAGAAGGAGGAGAACACCTGACTCCATACGATTTGAGAGGTTTTTTCCGGGTCCGCCGGGCGCTGGACCGTCAGGCAGTAGTGATAATTCCCGTCGTCCAGAATCACCCCTCTGCCCAGCCTCTCCCCGTCCTCCCCCGCGGCTGCCCAGACAAAGGTGTAGCGCTTGACCCCATCTGAGGCGGTTTCCATCACCGTGAGCTCCTCCCGGGTTCGGCCGCACAGGGATTTCAGGGTGGCATTCAGGTCTCCGGCATCCAAAGTCTCCACGCTGATTTCATAGTCATCGGTAAGGTACAGCCTCCCGGCGGAGGTTTCCAGCGCTTCCTGCCCTACCTCACCGGGCAGCTCCACATGAATCTCCCTGGGACTCGCCATAGCCGGCACATCCCATACATCCGCCACCGTCTCCATGGTCTCCTGCCTGCCGCAGCCGGTGAGCAGGAGCAAAAGAATTCCTATCAGTACGCCCCTTTTCAAATTCATCCCTCCAGAAAGGTTTTTTATGAAAGAAATATCCATTCTCTATTTACTCTTAATCAATGCTATTGCATTCCTGCTTATGCTGATTGACAAGTACAAGGCCAAGAAAAATCTTTGGCGCATCCCGGAGGCCACCTTAATGGCCACCGCCGCCATGGGCGGGAGCATCGGGGCGCTTTTGGGTATGTATACCGTCCGGCACAAAACCCGCCACCCCAAGTTTACCATCGGAATCCCGCTGATTCTGGCGGCCCAAATCGGGCTGTGTCTGTTTCTCTTCATTAAAATCAAAGGGCACGCGTAAAAAAGGGGAGCTGTTAGAAAACAATCTGCCATTGCGAACCAGTGACAGCGTTATTTAACAGCTCCTCTTTTTCTGTTTATTGCATCTGCTCCAGAATGGCCTCCGCCGTCTGGATGCCGTCTATGGCCGCGGACATAATGCCGCCCGCGTAGCCCGCGCCCTCGCCGGTGGGGTACAGGCCGCGGATTGCGGACTGCCTGGTCTCGTCCCGCAGAATTCTCACCGGGGAGGAGCTTCTGGTCTCCGGGGCCGTCAGAACTGCGTCGGGGGCGGCAAAGCCGGAGAGCTTTTTATCAAGCTCCGGCAGCGCCTGCTCCAAAGCGTCTGTGATATTTGTGGGAAGGCACCGGTGCAGGTCCGTCCAGGTAACCCCCGGGCGATAGGTAGGCATCACGCTTCCGGGGCCCCGGCTCTCCCGATGGGCCAGGAAATCCTCCACCCTTTGGGCAGGGGCCCGGTAGCTTCCGGAAAGCCGGTAGGCCGCCGATTCGATTTCCCGCTGCCAGTACATCCCGCCCAACGGGCCCGGCTCCGGGAATTCCCGGGGATTCACCGTCACCAGCAGCGCCGCGTTGGCGTTTTCCCCGTCCCGGTCGGCATAGCTCATGCCGTTGGTTACGGTTCTGCCCTCCTCGGAGGCAGCCGCCACCACATAGCCGCCGGGGCACATGCAGAAAGTATAGACCGTTCCGTCTTCCAGGTGCTGCACCAGCTTGTAGTCCGCAGGCGGCAAATCGGGGTCCTGCTTTCCGTACTGGGAAAAATTGATATACTCCTGCCGCTGCTCAATCCGGACACCCATGGCAAAGGGCTTTGGCTCCATGGGTACGCCCTGGGATAGCAGAGTCTCAAAGGTATCTCTGGCGCTGTGGCCGATGGCCAGCACCGCCTGGGTGCACGGGATTTCCTCGCCGGTTTGCAGCCGCAGCCCTGCCAAATTCCCGCCGTCCAGCAAAAACTCCGTCACCTGGCTGTTGAAGCGGACCTCGCCCCCCAGAGCCTGGACTCTCCCTCGCAGGTTCTGAACCACCGTCAGCAGCACATCCGTTCCCACATGGGGCTTTGCGTCATAAAGGATCTCTTCCCGGGCGCCAAAGGACACAAACTGCTCCAGAATCCAGTGAATTCTGGGGTTGTTGACACCGGTATTCAGCTTTCCGTCGGAGAAGGTCCCGGCCCCGCCCTCACCGAACTGTACATTGCTGCGGGGGTCCAAAGCACCCGTTTCAAAAAACGTTTCCACCTTCCTGTGGCGGGAAAGTGCGTCCTCTCCCCGTTCCAGAACCAGGGGACGCTGCCCAGCCATGGCCAGAATCAACGCCGCAAACATCCCCGCGGGGCCGAAGCCGATGACCACAGGCCGTGTCTTTCCGGCGGGCCTGACCTTTGGAGGATGATAATATTCCCCGGGAGCGGCGCAGACCCGCTTGCTGCCGCACTTTTTAAGTGCCTTTCCCTCGCCGCTTTTCAGAGCCACGTCTACCGTATAGATGAGCTTTACATCCGGCTTTTTTCTGGCATCCACCGAGCGCCTGACAATCCGCAGCGTGCGAATCTCCGAAGGAGATACCCGCAAAACCCTGGCCGCCTCATACAGCAGCTGGGAAGCATCCTGCCGGGGGGACATGGCAATATCTCGAATTCTCAGCATGTTGTCTCCTCCCCCGCGCTTTCTCCCGCAAGTCTTCCGGAGCTCCAGGCCCACTGCAGATTGTAGCCGCCGCAATCGCCGTCCACATCCAGCACCTCGCCGCAGGCGTAGAGCCCGGGCACCAGTTTGCTTTCCATAGTCCGGGGGTCAAAATCCTCTGTTACGATTCCTCCGGCGGTGACCTGCGCGCTGTCCATGCCCAGGGGTTCCGTCAAGTGGACGCAGAAACCCTTTGCCGTCTGCGCCGCCCGCAGCAGCGCTTCGTCGGACAAATCCGCAATTCTATCGGCAGCGCGAATGCCGCATTCCTGGGTCAGGACACGGCCCAGGCGATTGTGCAGAATCCCCGTAAACAGCTCGGAGGCCGGCAGATTGGTCGCCCGGCGGGCGCACAGCATTTCCAGCAGATGCTCCTGGGAAACCTGGGGCAGCAAATCCAGCGTGCAGACCCAGTTCCCCTTTTTCTGGCATACATCCCGGGAGATTTCAAAAATCACCGGTCCGGAGAGGCCGAACTCCGTAAACTGGATTTCTCCGGTGCTGCAGGACCAGGACTCCCCGTCACAGGTAATCTCCGCCCTGCACAAAGCGCGCACGCCCTTCAATGCCCCAATGCCGGGCCAGTCGGTTTTGATTTGCACCAGATTGGGCCGCAGCCGGGTGCACCGATGGCCCAAGCTCCGCAAAAGCTTATACCCGGACATAGAGCCCCCAAGCTTGGTGCCCGCCAGGCCGCCGCAGGCGACAATCAGGCGGTCACAAAAACAGGTCTTCTCTGCCGTCTCAATGGAAAAGCCGCCCTGCTCCCGCCTGACCTTCTGCACCTCCGCACCGGTAATCAGGGAGATATTGGGCTTTTCCAGGGCAAACCGAAGCACATCCACCACGGAATTGGCCTGGTCCGAATGGGGATAGACCCGCCCGGAGGCCTCCGCCACCGTCAGAAGACCGAGATTTTCAAACCAGCGCAGATTGCTTTCCGGGGAAAACCGCTCCAGTGCGTACCGGGAGAAGGCGGCATTCTCCCCGTGATAGCCGCCCTCCAGCGCGTGCAGATTCGTTAGATTGCAGCGGCCATTTCCGGTTGCCTGGAGCTTTCGCCCAACCCGGGCCTGCCGCTCTAAAAGCAGCACCTGGCAGCCCGATTGTGCCGCGCTCACCGCCGCCGCCATGCCGGAGGCACCGCCGCCAATAATACCGATTACCATATTTTTACCCTTTCCAATGGTCTTTTTCTGCATTATACACGATTCCGCCCCTGTGTACAAGAAAAACTTCTTTTCACAAAGGGAAAGATATGCTATAATAAAAAAAGGTGATGCTATGGAACGCGGTCAAATCGACAAAATCGCAAAAAATCCGGAGGACAGGCTTCTGCTTGCCAAGCTCTGGGACAAAATAAACGCCGGCGTGCGGAAAAATATCCCGGCAAATACCTGCTTTCTCTCCCCCAGGGAGCTGGAATTGGCGGATTTTCTCTTTGGTTCCCTTCCGGGGCTCTATCGCTTCGGCGGCTATGAGGACGCGGAGCGAAAAATGCTTGTGTACCTTCCGGACTATTTGGAGGAGGATGCTCTTTACCGGGAGGATAGTCCCCTTGTATGCTTAGAGGCCTCCTTTTTCAAGGAGGACACCCTCAACCACCGGGATATTTTAGGGTCCCTGATGGGGGCCGGAATCGGGCGGGAGACCGTAGGCGATATCTGTATAGAGCCTGGGCGGTGCCTGTTCTTTGTCACGGCGGAGATTGCCCCCTATGTCATGGACAACCTGCGCTCTGCCGGCAGGACCGCGCTGCACATCCATTCTCTGCCCCTGGCAGGGCTTACCATGCCGGAACCCCAATTTCAAGAGATTCGGGATACCCTGGCTTCCCTGCGCTTAGACAGCGTCATTGCCTCCGGCTTCCGCATCGGGCGTTCTCTGGCCGCCGGGTATGTCACCACCGGGAAGGCGGCCATCGACGGGCTTCCCTGCGAAAAGCCGGATAAAGCCGTCCCCGAGGGAGCCAAAATTTCCGTCCGGGGTCTTGGGAAAATCCGCCTGAGCCAAATCGGCGGCAAAAGCAAGAAAGACCGGTACTGTGTTACCATTCAAAAATATGTGTGAGGTTATGTTTATGGATATGAATGAAGTCATCGCGCAAATCAATGCGCTGGCAAAAAAGGCAAAGCAGGGCCCCCTGACCCCGGAGGAGCTGGAGCAGCGGGACAGACTGCGCAAAATTTACATCGATTCCGTCAAGGCCAATCTGGTGGGCCAGCTGGAAAACACCTTTATCCTGCAGCCGGACGGCACCAAGAAAAAGGTTGCGAAGAAGCAATAAGTATCGCTGTCTTCGCGGCAAAAAATGGAGAGTATTATGGAATTTTTACCGATTACCCGGCAGGAAATGCTGGACAGGGGCATCCAGCAGCCGGATTTTGTATACGTTATCGGCGACGCGTATGTAGACCACCCCTCCTTTGGTCACGCCATTATCAGCAGAATCCTGGAAAGCCGGGGCTACAGCGTCTGCATCATTTCTCAGCCTGACTGGAAAAACCCCAAGTCCATCGATGTGTTTGGCCGTCCCCGTCTGGGCTTTCTGGTCAGCGGCGGCAACATGGACTCCATGGTCAACCACTATTCCGTAACCCACCACCGGCGGAAAACCGATTCCTTCACCCCCGGCGGTGTGATGGGAAAGCGGCCGGACTACGCCACCACCGTATACTGCAATTTAATCCGGCAGACCTACAAGGATGTGCCCATTCTCATCGGCGGAATTGAGGCCAGCCTGCGCCGCCTGGGCCACTACGACTACTGGTCCGACAGCATGAAGCGCTCCATCCTCTTAGACTCCCAGGCGGACCTTCTGATGTATGGCATGGGCGAAAAAAGCATTGTGGAAATTGCTGACGCGCTGAACGCCGGTATGGACGTAAAGGACATTACCTATATCGACGGCACTGTATTTAAGTGCAAGGAGCTGGACGAAAGCCTGCCCACCGTGGTGCTGCCCGCCTTTGAGGAAATCCAGAAAAACAAGCGTCTCTACGCCGAATCCTTTAAAATCCAGTACGGCAACTGCGACCCCTTCACGGCCAAGCGGCTGGCCGAGCCCTACGGAAAGGAATTCGTGGTCCAGAATCCGCCCCAGAAGCCCCTGACCATGGAGCAGATGGACGCGGTTTACGACCTGCCCTATTGCCGGACCTATCACCCCAGCTACGAAAGCAAAGGCGGTGTACCGGCCATTGAGGAAGTAAAGTTCAGTCTGGTCAGCAACCGGGGCTGCTTCGGTGCCTGCTCCTTCTGCGCGCTAACCTTCCACCAGGGCCGGATTGTCCAGGTCCGAAGTCATGAATCCATTCTGGCGGAAGCGGAAAAAATGGTCAAGGACCCGGATTTCAAGGGCTATATCCACGATGTTGGCGGCCCCACCGCCAACTTCCGCCACCCGGCCTGTGAGAAGCAGATGACCAAGGGTGCCTGCGGCGGGCGGCAGTGCCTATACCCCACCCCCTGCAAAAACATGAACGCGGACCACAGCGACTATGTGGCGCTGCTTCGGAAGCTGCGGAAAATTCCCGGTGTGAAAAAGGTCTTCGTCCGCAGCGGCATCCGGTTTGACTATCTGCTGGCGGACAGCAAGGATACCTTCTTCAAAGAGCTGGTGCAGTTCCACATCTCCGGCCAGCTAAAGGTGGCCCCGGAGCACGTATCCGACGCGGTTCTGTGCCGCATGGGGAAACCGAAAAACGCCGTGTATAATCGGTTTGTGGACAAATACTTTGCCCTGAACCGGCAGTATGGCATGAACCAGTTCCTGGTGCCCTACCTGATGTCCAGCCATCCGGGCTCCACCATGAAGGAGGCCGTGGAGCTGGCCGAGTACATCCGGGATATGGGCTACAATCCGGAACAGGTTCAGGATTTTTACCCCACCCCCTCGACCCTCTCCACCGTCATGTACTACACCGGCCTGGACCCCAGAACCATGGAGCATGTTTACGTCCCCACGGACCCCCACGAGAAGGCCATGCAGCGGGCCCTCATCCAGTACCGGAACCCGAAAAACTACTATCTGGTCCGGGAGGCACTTCTGAAGGCCCACCGGGAGGACCTGATTGGTTCCGGCCCCAAGTGCCTGATTCGGGCCATCCCGCCGAAAAGCGGCGGCTACGGCACAGCCCCCAAGGCACCGGAACGGAAGGGACCCAAAGCCCCGGCCCAGGCGAAAAAAGCCTCCGGAAAGCCCCAGGCCCAAGGAAAGGTCCCCAACCGGAAAAAAGCAAAGCCTGTTCCTTCCCAAAAACCCAGAATGGCCACTCCCGGAAAGGGAAAACGGAAATAAAACAGCATAAAAGCACCCCGAAGTCTGTGCCTGTAAAAGGCCCAATAAGCTTCGGGGTGCTTTCTTTTTACTTTCCGGTAGAGCCAAAGCCGCCGGTGCCCCGGGCGGTATCCTCCAGGGTGTCCGCTTCAAAATAGTCCGGCTGAATGATGGGGGTCACCACCAGCTGGGCAATCCGGTCTCCGTTGGCGACGGTCCTTGTTTCCGCACCGTGGTTGTGCAGGGCAATCATGAACTCCCCACGGTAGTCGCTGTCAATCACGCCAACCTTGTTGGCCGGGGCCAGGTCCTGCTTGCAGGCCAGGCCGCTGCGGGCATACACCAGGCCCACATAGCCCCTGGGCAGCGCCATGGCAATGCCCGTGGGGATAAACACGGTTTCCCCCGGGGCAATGGTGACCTGCTCCTCCAGGCAGGCGTACAGGTCCGCCCCCGCCGCCTCCTGAGAGCCAAAGGTTGGGAGCTTGGCACCGGGCCGGAGCTTCTTCACCGCTACTTTTTCCATTCCTTCATTCCCTTTCCCTGTGCCTGCCAGTCCTGCCAGAGCACGATTTCTCCGCATTTCAGTGAGGCGGGCACGTCAATCAGCCGCTGATTTTCAGAGCCCCGGAAGCGAAGAGACAGATTCTTCTTCTCCTCCACAAAGGGTCCATCCACCAGCACATCCAGATAGCTTAAAAACTCCTCCGTAACCGCCCAGTCTCCTAATGTATGGGAGGTAATTCTGTCATAGAGATAGCCGGAAAAGGCCCAGATGCTTTTTTCCGGATAATGCTTCCGAACCGCCCGCAGAAGCTCCACCAAGGGCAGCTGGTTCTGGGGCTCGAAGGGCTCGCCGCCCAGAAGGGTCAGACCCTGGATATAGGAGGGCTTCAACATATCCAGAATTTTCTGGATGGTCTGCTCTGTAAAGGGCTCTCCATAGTCAAAGTCCCAGGCGACCTCATTAAAGCAACCCTTGCAGTGGTGGGTGCAGCCGGAGACAAACAGGCTGACACGCACACCGGGGCCATTGGCAATATCACAGTTTTTAATCACCGCGTAATTCATACAAACAACCTTCTTTTCAGGAGGATTTGGTGCTGTCCGCACCGGAATCCGGGAACTGCTCCCGGTATTCGTCCCACAGCTCCGTGTGGTTTCGTCTAGCAAGGCCCCGGCGGACCAGACGGCGGATGGTATCGTAAATTACAGCAAACAGGGGCACGCAGATGACCATGCCCACAATGCCCCACAGGCCGCCAAAGAGAATGATAGCAAACATCACCCAGAAGCCGGAAAGCCCCGTCCGGTTGCCCAGAATCTTGGGGCCGATAACATTTCCATCCAGCTGCTGCAATACCAGAATCCAGATCAGGAACCACAGCGCCTTGATGGGGCTTTCAATGAGAATCAGCAGGGTAGCCGGAACCGCGCCAATCACCGGGCCGAAGAAGGGAATCACATTGGTAACGCCCACCAGCACGGAGACCAGCAGCGTATTGGGAATCCTCAAAATGGTGCAGCCGATATAGCACAGCACGCCGATAATCGCGGAATCAATGATTTTTCCGTCGATAAATCCGGCAAACATCCGGTCCACAAAGGCACCCTCATCCAGAATCAGCTGGGACCAGCGGTCCGAGAACAGGCTGCGGACAATGAGCCTTGCCTGCTTGCCAAAGCGCTTGCGGCCGTGGAGTACGTAGATGGCCACAATCAGGCCAATGAGAATGTTATACAGGAACTTGAGCACCCGCCAGACGCTGGTCCCCACATTGGACACCAGGCTGGACACCTGGGGCACCACGTTGGACTGGACCCACTTTTCAATTTCCGTAAAGTAGTTTTCGTAGTTCGAGTGGAAAAACTGCACCACCCGCTCGTCCTCGCCAAAGGTGGCAATGGCCCAGTTCATAAGCTGCTCCGCCTTGGCAGGCAATGCGTTCCAGAGCATCACGATACTCTCCACCAGCTGGGGCACCACCATGGTAATCAGGGCATAGACCACCAAAATACCTACCAGCAGGGAGAAAACCACCGCCAAGGCGTTGGCAAATCGGCGCATCTTTTTGGGGAGCCGAAGCTGGAAAAAAGCCTCCAGCGCGTTGCACATAGGCCGAAGCAGATAGGCAATCACACCGCCATAAATAAAGGGTGCCAGAATGGTGCTCAGCTGCGTAAGGAGTACCCCAACGCCCTGCAAACGATACAGGAAGAAGAAAAACAGGATACTCAGGCTGATGGCACCAAAGCCCGCAATCATGGAATAAAAATATTTTTCCTTATTGGGATCTTTCATTACATCCACTCATTTCTTTTTGAATCCTTTTTTTAGTATACCAGCACGGCCCTGTCAATAAATGAACAAATTATGAATTATTCCGTTTTCCCCTTTCCCCATTATTTACAAATTCTTCTTTTCCCAGCCTTCCATACATCTTGCCATTTTGTTTATTTTGGGGTAAAATGATGCTATAAAATTTCAAGGAGTGGTTTTATGCCCTACTACTACGGTTTTGACTGGACCTACATTGTATTGGTGCTGCCCTGTGTGATTCTCTCCCTGTGGGCCAGCGCCAATGTCAACGGGACCTTCAAGCGCTATTCCAAGCAGTTCTCCCGCCGGGGAGTTACCGGTGCCCAGGCCGCTGCCCAGGTGCTTTCGTCCAACGGTGTTACCGGTGTGCGCATTGAGCGCATCAGCGGAAACCTGACCGACCATTTTGACCCTACCACCAACGTTATCCGCCTGTCTGACGATGTTTACGGCAGCACCTCCACCGCCGCCATCGGCGTTGCCTGCCACGAGGCCGGTCACGCCGTCCAGTACGCCCAGGATTACACCCCCATGCGCATCCGGGCCGCCGTCATCCCCGCTACCAACCTGGGCTCCAAGCTGGCCATGCCCCTGATTCTGATTGGACTGATTTTCTCCTCCCTGGGACAGCTTTCCTACACCCTGGTGTATCTGGGCATCGCCTGCTTTGGCCTGTCCCTGGTATTTCAGCTGGTGACCCTTCCTGTGGAGTTCAACGCCAGCCATCGGGCACTGGCCGCCATTTCGCAGACCGGTCTTTTGACGGAAGAGGAGCAGCAGGGCGCGCGGAAAACCCTGCAGGCTGCCGCGCTGACCTACGTCGCCGCCACGGCAACGGCCCTGGCCCAGCTTCTGCGGCTGATCATCCTCTTTGGCAACCGTGGAAGCCGAAGAGACGACTGAACCTTACGCCCCCGCGGGAAAATTCCCGCGGGGCTTTTTATACAGGAACCTCTTGACTTTGCTTTGGTTTTCTCATATAATGCTCAAAGTGTCTAAAAATCAGGAAAAGAGTGAATTTTTTGGAAGAACTTGTAAATATGTACATGGAAATGGGCGTTTCTCCCGGAGTGTACGCCTACGGGGAAAAGGCTCTGGAAAAGCTCAAGGAGCGCTTTGCCGCCATTGATGCCATCGCCGAATACAACCAGGCGAAGGTTCTCTCCGCCATGCGGAAAAACCGGGTTTCCGCCGCCTGCTTTACAACCACCACCGGCTATGGATATGACGACCTGGGCCGGGACACCCTGGAAAAGGTCTATGCCGACGTATTCCACACGGAGGCTGCCCTGGTGCGGCCCCAGATTACCTGCGGCACCCACGCCCTGACCGTGGCGCTGAGCGCCAACCTGCTGCCGGGAGACGAGCTTCTGTCCCCTGTTGGGATGCCCTACGACACCCTGCAGGAGGTCATCGGCATCCGGGAAAGTCCCTGTTCTCTAAAGGAGTACGGTGTCAGCTACCGGCAGGTGGATCTGCTGCCCGGCGGGGAATTTGACTACGACGGCATCCGGGCCGCCATCAATGAAAAAACAAAGCTCATCACCATCCAGCGCTCCAAGGGCTACGCCACCCGGCCCACCTTCTCCGTGGCCCAGATTGGCAAGCTCATCGCCTTCTGCAAGGAATGCAAGCCGGATGTCACCGTCATGGTTGACAACTGCTACGGCGAATTCGTAGAGACTATGGAGCCGTCTGACGTGGGTGCGGACATGATCGTCGGTTCCCTCATCAAAAACCCCGGCGGCGGCCTGGCCCCCATCGGCGGCTATATCTGCGGCACGGAAAAATGCGTCTCCCGCTGCGCCTACCGGCTCTCCGCCCCCGGTCTGGGCCAGGAGGTTGGCGCGAATCTGGGTCTTATGAAGGACCTGTTCCAGGGCTTCTTCCTGGCTCCCACGGTGACCGCGGGAGCGGAAAAGGGCGCGGTCTTTGCGGCCAATCTCTACGAGCCTCTGGGATTCCGTTGTGTTCCCGGCGCCGAAGAAACCCGCCATGACATTATTCAGGCCGTAGAGCTGGGCAGCGAGAAAGCCATGATTGCCTTCTGCAAGGGCATTCAGGAGGCGGCCCCTGTGGATTCCTTCGCCACCCCCCTGCCCTGGGATATGCCGGGCTACGACGATCAGGTCATCATGGCGGCGGGTGCTTTCGTCCAGGGCTCTTCCATTGAGCTCTCCGCCGACGGCCCCATCCGGGAGCCCTACGCCGTGTATTTCCAGGGCGGCCTGACCTGGTACCATGCAAAGCTGGGCATTCTCATGAGCCTGCAGGAAATGGTCAACGCGGGGCTTGTAACACTGTAACGAAAAACCGTATGGTGCCAAAAACGCCATACGGTTTTTTACTATTGAATTCCGTTCCAAAACAGGAGAAACGCCAGAAAAAGGCCCACCGTCCATCCGGTCTTTCTGGACAGCAGCTCCCAATTGGAAGGTTCCACGCTCTCCGCATCCCGGACGCGCATGGACATTCGCAGATAGAACATATCGTCCGCAAAGAAAATGGTCGCAGCAACCAGAGCGCAAATTGCCGCGCCCTCCAGCCAACCGCTCCAGGAGCCATTGTGCTTCATTTCCGGCCCTGTGGCCAGATACAAAATCTCCTCTACGCTTGGCTCCATCGCATCCACGGGATTTCCGTTCGCATCCAGCGAAAATCCATTTGGGGTCGTGGAAGAGATATGGATGCTGATGATATTCCTATTTCCATTTCTGTCATACGCCCAGCGTTGACCGTCCCTGTCCTCAACGCCGCCCCGGAACAGCAGCTTTTCGCCTTCGTATAGTTCGACACCTCTTGCCTGGACACCTGCACCCGCATTGGAGGGCAGTGCGGCAGGGTCTTCCCGGAACGTATAGGGGCCGTAGGCTTTGTCTCCCATCTGGCAGGTAATTGTCCCGTCCGATGTTACCGTAAAGGATGCCTTTTGGCCATTTACACGTCCTGAATAAACCGTTTGGTTTTCCTGAACCTGCGGCACAAGGATTTCCCCCCGGTACTGGAAGCCCACTTTGGAAATGGTCAGCGGATAGGCAACGGAAAAGGCCAGCAGCATCACAAGCAGAACGATCAGAAGAATTCTGGGGTATCCGTCCAGCTCACGAAATGTTTTCATAGCACTCCCTCCGCCTGCTTTTCAAATCTCTTTTCGAAAATGCCGCCCTGGAAAACAATAGCTTGTCCCTTCTGATCCTTGTAGAAGGAAACCTGCTCTGTGGCCGTCAATTGGAAGCCAAGGCGACTCAAAAGGGCCACGGAAGGGGTATTTTCCAGAGCGGTTCCCACTGTAAGCTTTGAGACTCCCAGCCCTTTGAGATAGTCCATCACGGTCAAAAGGCTTTCGAGCGCATAGCCTTTTCCCTGAAAGTCCGAATGGAAGCAGTAGCCAAGCTCATAGCCATCCGGGCGGATGTTGGCAGAGACATAACCGATCACCTGAGCTTCCAGGCATACGGAAAAGAACAGATGGTCAAGGCCGGTTTGGACTGCCTGGGCCCAGCGTGCAATCCGAGGCCGGATGTCTGCTTCCTCCGTACTGTGCGGACAATCGAAGCAGACATAGGGTGACTTTGAAAAATCGAGCCAGATTGCCTGCATCGCCTTCCAGTCCGAGGCCTCCACCGGGCGGACTGTCAAGCGGTCTGTCTGCAAAAGCATAGCACTTCCTCCATTGTGAAAAAGCCCGGCACGCGCCGGGCTTTTTGCATTATTTTGCTACGAAGCCAACCTTCTTGTAGACCTTCCGCAGGGTCTTCTCGGCAACGTAGCTGGCCTTTTCGGCGCCGGCCTTGTAGACCTGCTCCAGATAGGCCTTGTCCTTCATGATACGGCTTGCTTCCTCCCGGATGGGGCGCAGGGTTTCTACCACGGCCTCGCCCACGGCGGGCTTGAAAGCGCCGTAGCCCTGACCGGCAAACTCGGTTTCGATTTGCTCGAAGCTCTTGCCGGTGCAGGCGGAGTAAATGGTCATGAGGTTCGACACACCGGGCTTGTTCTCCTTGTCGTAGCGGACACAGTTCTCGGTGTCGGAATCCGTAATGGCTCGCTTGAACTGCCGCATGATGGTCTCGGGGGTGTCCATCAGGATAATCCGGCCGGTGTCCTCATTCTCGGACTTGCTCATTTTCGCGGTGGGGTTGGTCAGACTCATGATTCTTGCGCCAACCTTGGGCACAAAGGGCTCCGGCATCTTGAACACGTCGCCGTAAACGCCGTTAAACCGACGGGCAATGGTGTGGCACAGCTCCACGTGCTGCTTCTGGTCCTCGCCAACAGGCACCAGGTCCGGCTGATACAGCAGGATGTCCGCCGCCATCAGGCTGGGGTAGGAAAACAGGCCGCCATTGATATTGTCCGCGTTCTTGGCGGACTTATCCTTGAACTGGGTCATACGACTGAGTTCACCGAACATAGAATAGCACTGCAGCACCCAGCCCAGCTCCGCGTGCTGGTGGACATGGCTCTGGATGAACAGGGTGTTCTTCTCAGGGTCCAGGCCGCAGGCGATGTACTGGGCCAGCTGCTCCAAAGTCCGTCTGCGCAGGTCCGCGGGGTTCTGACGGACGGTAATGGCATGAAGGTCCGCCATAAAGTAAAAGCAGTCATAGTCGTCTGCCCGCTCGGCCCAGTTCTTCACGGCCCCCAGGTAGCTGCCCAGAGTCAGGTCTCCGGAGGGCTTGATGCCGGAGAGCATTCTTTTCTTCTCCTGTATTACTTCACTCATAACAAACGCTTCCTTTTTCAATTTTTTTCATTTTATCACATGAACGGTCGTTGTGCAAGGAGATTCTCAGAATAAAAAACGGTGCAGACCCATTCATGGCCTACACCGATCATTCCTTTTTCTCTTTTGAGAATTCTCCTCAAAAATCCGGGCATGACAATGTAAGCTCGTCCCAAGACCGCCAAGCCCAGACGCGCCATGCCGCAAAAGAAACAAAAGTCTGCAACATTGCCAAACCTCCATGGATTTTTACACATAGTAGCACCATCTTTTTGAAAAGTCAAGCGCTTTTGAATTGATTTCTTCTCTCCGGTATGGTATACTCTATGCTAGATTTTTATAGTAACGAGGTAGATTCTATGGATTATCAAGCTTTGGCTGAACTTTTATTCCCCGATGTCACCACCACCCCGGAGGAGCTGGAAGAGCGCTTTCCCCAGCGGAACCTGCCCGAGGGTGCCGTTGTAACCCGTATGGCCCCCTCCCCCACGGGCTTTGTCCACCTGGGAAACCTGGTACAGGGTATGATTTCCGAGCGGATGGCCCACCGGTCGGACGGCGTTCTGTTCCTGCGGGTGGAGGACACCGATGCCAAGCGGGAGGTTCCCGGGGCTGTGGAGGTGCTGATTGAATCCTTAAAGCACTATAACATCCACTTTGACGAGGGCGCCACCATCGACGGCGACAACGGCAGCTACGGCCCCTACCGGCAGCGCCAGCGGGCGGACATCTATCATGTGTACGCCAAGAAGCTGGTTTCCGAGGGCAAGGCCTACCCCTGCTTCTGCACCGAAGAGGAACTGACCGCCATGCGGGAAAAGCAGGAGGCCAACAAGGAGACCACCGGCTACTACGGCTCCTACGCCATCTGGCGGGACCGGAGCATGGAGGACATTCAGGCTCAGCTGGCTTTGGGCAACACCTGGGTGCTCCGCTTCCGCTCCACGGGCTCCATTGACCACCAGTTCAAGTTTGACGACCTGGTAAAGGGCAAGCTGACCATTACGGAGAACAACGTGGACCACGTGCTGCTCAAATCCGACGGCATTCCCACCTATCACTTTGCCCACGCCGTGGACGACCATCTGATGCGCACCACCCACGTGGTCCGGGGCGACGAATGGCTCTCCACCCTGCCCTTCCACATTCAGCTGTTCCAGGCCCTGGGCTTTAAGCTGCCCAAATACGTCCACATTGGACCGCTCATGAAGATGGACGGCACTTCCAAGCGGAAGCTCTCCAAGCGGAAGGACCCGGAACTGGCGCTGACCTACTATAAGGCCGAGGGCTTCTCGACACAGGCCATGCGGGAATACCTGATGACCGTCCTCAACTCCAACTTCGAGGACTGGCGGCGGGCCAACCCCGACGCGGATATTGATACCTTCCCCTTCAGCCCCAAGAAGCTGAATCCCGCCGGGTCTCTGTTTGACTACGCCAAGCTCATCGATGTCAGCAAGAATGTCATCTCCCGCATGAGCGCCGAGGATGTTTACGCCCAGCTCACCGAATGGGCCGGGGAATTCCAGCCGGACTTTGCCGAAAAACTGGAGGCGGACCCCGCCTACGCCAAGGCGATTCTTGCCATCGGCCGGGGCGGCAAGAAGCCCAGAAAGGATTTGGCCACCTGGAAGGATGCCAAGGAATACATGGGCTTCTTCTACGACGCGTACCTGGAAAAGCCGGTTTTCGACGAGAAGTTTGACAAGAAGATCATTGCCGACGTGCTGAATCGGTTCCTGGGCAGCTTTTCCATGGACGACGACTCCGATGTCTGGTTTGACAAGGTAAAGGCCATTACGGAGGCCATCGGCTTTACCACCGATATGAAGGCCTACAAGCAGAATCCCGAGGCCTTCCCCGGCACCGTGGCGGATGTTTCCACCTTCCTGCGGCTGGCCGTCACCGGGAAAACCAACTCTCCGGACCTGTATACCGTCATGCATCTGCTGGGCTGCGAGCGCACCGTAGAGCGGATTCAGAGTGCCCTGAGCACCCTTGCCTGAGCGCTGATTTGTAAAATTTTTATAAGAAGCACAATGGCGGATTGACATTTCCTGTCAAAATGACTATAATATGTATATCAAACAACACTTTGGAGGCGATGTTATGGAAAAGAAAATCGTTACGATCAGCCGTGAATTCGGTTCCGGCGGACGGACCATCGGACATATGGTGGCTGATAAGCTGGGTATTCCTTTCTATGACGGTAAACTCGTTGAAGATATTGCCAAGGAATCCGGCTTCGCGCCGAAGTTCGTAGAAGAGCATTCCGAGCACTCCCCCAGCGGCAGCGTGTTCTCCTATGCCTTTGCCCCCCAGGGGGTCCCCGGCATTATGAACGGCCTGTCCACGGCGGACTATTTGTGGAATGCCCAGTGCAACGTGATTCTGGAGCTGGCCGAGAAGGGCCCCTGCGTCATCGTAGGCCGGAATGCGGACTACATCCTGAAGGACCGCCCCGATGCCCTGCATATTTACGTAAACGCGGACAATGAATTCCGGGCCAAGCACATTGTAGAGCTCTACGGCGAAACCGACAAGACTCCGGAAGTCCGGCTTGCGGAAAAGGACAAGCGCCGCCGGGTAAACTATCAGCACTACACCGGACGCACCTGGGGCATGTCCCAGAACTATGACCTGTGCCTGCGCAGTAGCACCCTGGGCCTTGACCAGTGCTGCGAGATTATCGTCAACGCGGTTCTGAAGTCCAGAGAAAAGTAACAAAGCAAACAGCAGGGCGGGACGCAATCGCATCCCGCCCTGCTCTTTTTCTATTTTAGGGGGTATCTTTTATGCACTATACAAAGACCAAAAGCATTCTCTCCCCCGGCAATACCATGAATCTCTACCGCGGCTGCACCCATGGCTGCATCTACTGCGACTCCCGGGGCAAATGCTACCGCATGACCCACTGCTTTGAGGATATCGAGGTCAAGGAAAACGGCCTGCTCCTGCTGAAAGACGCGCTGAGGCGGAAAAAGGCCCCATGTATGCTGAGCACCGGCTCCATGACGGACCCCTATATTCCTTTGGAAGAGGAGCTGGGCTATATCCGGTAGGCCCTGACCCTGGCAGACCGCTATGGCTTCGGCTTTACCTTAATTACCAAGTCCAGCCGGGTTCTAAGGGACCTTCCGCTTCTGAAATCCATCAACGACAGGACCAAGTGCGTCATTCAGATGACTCTGACCACCTACGACGAGACCCTTTGCAAAAAGCTGGAGCCCAACGTCAGCTCCACCGCGGAGCGGGTAAGCACCCTCAAAATCCTGCACGCAGCGGGCATCCCCACCGTCGTCTGGCTCAGCCCCATTCTCCCCTTCCTCAATGACACGGAGGAGAACATTCTGGGGATTCTGAACAGCTGTAAGGAGGCAGGGGTCATGGGCGTGGTCTGCTTCGGCATGGGTCTGACCCTGCGGGACGGCAGCCGGGAGTACTTTTACAAGCAGCTGGACCGGCTGTTCCCAGGGCTGAAGGAGCGCTATATGGAAACCTATGGGGACAGCTATTTTCTCCCCAGCCCCAATAATGACGCGCTTATGCAGCTGTTCCACGATACCTGCCAAGAATATGGGCTGCTCCACGACAACGACGCTATCTTTTCTTATCTGAGGACCTTTGAGGAAAAGAACCAGCCGGAACAGATCAGCTTGTTTTAACAGCAGTACGCATCCGCTATTCATTTTACCTGTAGGGGCGGCTAGTAGCCGCCCGCCAGTTTTTGAGACTGAGCGTCTTTGTTTGGCGCACATTTTCATTGGCTGGCGGGCGGCTGATAGCCGCCCCTACACGTATGAACTTATACCATCGCCGGTTCCTTCTCCGCTTCGTCAATGTGGATGCTGACCCCGTTGACCTCTACGTTTTCGTCAGCGCAGATCATGATGTACTTCACCCCGCCAATCACTCTGGTTTCAATCAGGTCGCTGCGGGTGGGGTCCACCTTGATGGACACATCCGGGGTCTTGATTTCAAAGCGCTTGTTATCGATGATGTTCTTGGGATGCAGGTCTGCCTCAAAGCCGAAGGTCTCGTCATAGTCCACGCTGAACTTGGCCAGGTGCTCCTCGGACACGCCGCAGGAGGCCAGCGCCTCCTTCACGTCCGCCTTGGCAATCATCAGAGGCTCCGGGACCTTGGCCTCCTTGTGCAGCTCAATCCGCTGGCACAGCTGGTCGTGGACCGTCTGCACCACGTCTAAATTGCACTCGTCTCCCAGGGCCGTGGTCAGCAATGCCTCGAAGCACTTCTTCTGCTCCGCCGCAGGCATGGGCACAGGGGTATTAAACAAAGCTTCAATCAAGGCATCCTGGCTGGTTTTGACATCGTGGGTATAGTACAGGGCGTTGTAAATATTGGTAGAGCGGTTATCAAAGGCCGGGAACAGGAAGCCCAGCACAGGAGCGCTGACCGGCTGATTCATGGCCCCATCATGGAAGAGCTTCTCTTCGGGCACATAGTGCAGATTGGGCTTGGTCTGCTTCACCGGGCAGATGGCGCAGACGAGGTAGGTATACACCTCCTCGGACTTATCGGAATCGGAAAGATCGTCCTTGCCCTTAAAGGGGACATCGTAGCTATCGCAGCCGATTAAAATCAGGTAATTGCCCTCCAGGGTCACGGAGTCGATGATCTTCTGGAAGAAGCTGTGCAGCAGCTCGTCGTCGCCCAGCTTGGACTCCCGCAGGTCCATGAGCATTTTATGCTCGGGGCTTCCCGCCACCTGGGAGGTCTTAAAGGTAATATCAATCAGGTTCTTGCCAATGGCACCGGAGAGCACCCGCTTGAAAAGGGCGAAATACTTGTCCCCCTCGTTTTCCGGCATGATGCCAGTACTCTGGCTGAACTCCGTAATAATCTCTCTGTTGTCATTGACAAAGCAGCCGTAGATTTTCGTAATATTGCTGCGATCTCTGCGCAGATGGCGGCGAATCTCGCCGATTTCCTTATCGTTCATGGTATAACCTCGTTTCTATACGAAATGCCTCCGTATTATAGCACAGGTGTTCGGAAAAATCCAGAAGAAAATAGGAGGGGCCGCGGCCCCTCCTGTTTGTTTACTTGTCCTCCGGGAAGGTATCGATTGGCAGATGCGCGCAGGGAATTTCCCGGTAGCTATCCAAAATAGCCTCCGCTTCCTCCTTGGTTAGGCTTTTGACAATATGGATGCCGCTGAGGCTCAGGCCCCAGGTGTCATTGGCAATGTCATAGACCAGGCGATTCTGTACGACAAGGTTCCCCTGCTCTACCGTATAGAAGCAATAGAGCTTGTAGGCCTGCCCCACATCTTCGTAGGTTTTAAGGACCCTGTTTTCGCAGAGGGAAACCGTTCCATGAATGCCGAAGGCCTTGTCGCCTTGGGTCATTACCGGGGCGGTTTTTCCATCCCTCATGGTATAGAGACCCGGATTTCCATATCCGTCCCAGAAAACGCACTCGTCGTTTCCGTCTCCGTCCAGGTCGAGAAGCGCGTATTCCGTCACCGCCCCCAGTACCACGCGAAGCTTCTGGTAGCTATCCTGGGCAAAGGGATCGTCCGCGTCCAGAAGGGCCTCGTATTCCGCGTCTGCCTTTTGAAGTTGAGGCAGCACCGCATCCATATCCGGTATTTTCGTCTGAATGGAGAAGTTAATATGTTCAGCCAGCCATTCGATGTCCCGGTCTTGCATATCCACACGTGGACCGTCTCCATCATTTAAATACCAGGCAGCCGGGAATACCGCATAGACAAAGGCATCCTCCCGGTCGCAGATGAGATATCCGATGCTGTCAGACACCACGACCAAAACAGGAACACCGTCACTTCTCGTATAAGTCCATTCCCGGGTAGAAGCCACCAGATTGACAATCTTGGTGCCCATAAAACCCTTTTTATTGCAGTTTAGCGTAAAATTCGTGGCATAGTCCCAGGAAAAGGCTGGGTCTGTCACATAATAGTCTGTCGAAAGGGAATAGCTGCCGGATTCGAAAAAGTTACAGCCACGCAGTTCAAAGCTTTCATCCGTTCCAGAAATCACCGGCTCCTGAATACCAAGGGCATTCCAGCCCAGCGCCCAGTCATAGTGGTAAGCCGCTGCCATTCGTCCCGTCAGCTTCAAATCGTATTTCTTCGCGATCTCGTCCAGCTTGTCCACCATCTCCTGGGAGTAGACATCGTAGGCATCATACTCCTCCGGTGCCTGAAATTTTCCCTGGGCGGCCATATAGATGGAATGGTCGGTATCGTAGCCCTTGCAGAATTCGTACCATTCCTTGGCGGCCTTTTGCTCCGGGGTATTTTCCAGGCCCTGGAGGGACAGGACAGTCTTTGTAACCTCTGTTGCCTCATGGCGCTGGCCGTCCGCGTCAATCCAGGCGGGGGTCGTGGTTTCGTATTCGTCCAGCTTCAGCTTTTTGGTGCTCAGGGCTACCACAGCGCAGCCCATAAAGATTGCCATTGCGGTTACAATAGCCGCAACCAGAAGGGTTTTCTTGTATTTCATCGTCCGTTTCCTTTCCGCAGGCCGATGACCGGACGCGGACAGGATGTTTTGCAGCAGGGCATCCTTCTCCTGCCGTGTCAGCGTTACAGCATCAAATGCCTGCTTGATTTTCTGTTCCTTCATTCCAAATCACCGCCTAACATGGATTTCAGTTGTTTTCGGGCACGGGCAAGCCTTGTGCGGACTGTGGGCTGGGGACAGTGCAGGAGTCCGGCAATTTCTCGGGCGGTATAGCCCTCGTAGTAGTAGAGATACACCGCCGTCTTATAGTCCGGAGGTAAGCGGAAAATCGCCTCCAGCACCGGATTTGCTTCCGGCCCCCTGTCCCCTGCCAGCTCCGCGTGATCGTCCAGGTCCTCATCGTTTCGGTAAAGCCGTTTCAGCTGATCCTTGCAAAGATTGGATGCCGTAACGATGAGCCACGCCTTCTCGTGCCGCTGGTTTTCGAAGGTTTTTCCGGAGGCGATGAGCCGCAGGAAGGTCTCCTGGACCATATCCTCCGCCTCCGGCTTGTTCTTCATAAAGGAATAGCAGATACGGTAGACCGTATCAATTTGTCGATGATAGATTTCCGTGATTTCTCTGTCCGTACGCAACAAAGAAGCCATGGTCACCACCTCCTCTCACCTTAGATACGACTGACGATGGCAAATTGTTTCATTTTCAAAAAATCAGCGTGGACGGAAATCCACGCTGATTTTTGAAACACGCCTCAATCCCAGAGGCAGCTCCAGTTTTTCACGAAGTACTCCACGCCGGAGTAGACCGTGGTCACCACAATGATGATGGAGACGACCAGACCCACCACGGTATTCGTGGGGAACAGCAGCCAGACAATGGTGCCGACCATGGTGCTGGCGGTTTTCACCTTGCCGCTCCATGCCGCGGCGATGACATGG
>USQL01000020.1 GCA_900556935.1 uncultured Eubacteriales bacterium
GGGGAATCGGCCCCTGGGAGGGGAGCCTTTTTCAGCGGCAGATCATTTGGAAGAGGGCGTCGCTGGTGGCGTCGGCTTCGGGGTGGAACTGGACGCCGAGCATCTGATCGCCGTATTCGAGCGCCTCGATCGTCCCGTCTGCCGTGCGGCCGGTGACGCGCAGGGCCGCGGCCGGGTGGGTGATGCGGTAATTGTGCATGGACGCGCCGAGGATCTCCGGCCCGCCGAGCAGGTGTTCGATGCGGCTGCCGGACTCGACGCGGATGGGATGCTTGAAGCTGTCGACTGAATCGCGCGTGATATGACCGTTCCAGTGTCCGTCCACGGGTTCGGTGAACATATAGCGCTCCTTTTTCATCTGCTCGAACAGGCCGAGCAGCGGGCCAGTCCAGCCGCGGCGCTCCGCTTCCTCGGCGACGAGAAAATAGGTGTTCATCATCTGCATCCCGAGGCAGATGCCGAGCACGGGCTTGCCGGACCGCGCCGCATAGTCCATGACCTCAAAATGATACGGATAAAACCGCGCGCCGCCGCAGAACACGAACGCATCGCACAGCTCCAGCGCACGTTCGATCACATAGCCGTCGCTGCTCAGAATGCCGATGGGCGTGCCGCCGCAGACGCTGATGCGCTTGGGATAGCCGTTGACGAACAGATACTGATCCGCATACAGATCCTCCGAGCCGAACAGCTTCGCGCCCGGTACAACTCCAATGATTCGCATGGGGGTACTCCTTTGTGGGTGGAAATATAACAACATGATCGCATAGAAAAGATCCCGTACGCTTTCGCGTTCCGGAAGGCTGCATGCCACGAACGAGCCGGAGCAGAAACAAACCAAGATCCAACATCGCGATCCAGCGTCAGCGATCGCGATGTTGAGAGGAGGAGCGACGAAGCGGGTGAGAGATGACTTTTTGATGCGCAGCATAAAAAAGTCGTCGCGAACTAGCGCAGTCCGCGACGACGATGGAGGTGCCGCCCAGATTTGAACTGGGGAGTGAAGGTTTTGCAGACCTTTGCCTTACCACTTGGCCACGGCACCGGATATGAAAATAGGAATGCTGCGAAGGCATTCCTATTTATTTTGGAGCGGGTGACGAGGCTCGAACTCGCTACCTCCACCTTGGCAAGGTGGCGCTCTACCGGATGAGCTACACCCGCATCTGAAATGGTGCCTCCGGTCGGAATCGAACCAACGACACGCGGATTTTCAGTCCGCTGCTCTACCTACTGAGCTACAGAGGCATCTCTTTTGGCAAGCCGTCTTGCTGACAGCTTGGGTATTATACTACGGTTTTTTCCATTTGTCAACTGTTTTTTAACGGAATTTGAGTTTTTCTCCGATTTCCCGCATCCGCTCCCGGTCCACCTTGCAGACCGCCCGGTCGTAGCTGTAAAGGCCGTTGATTTCGTCCTCCACGTCGGATAGCTGGGTATAGATGCAGCCGCAGAGCCCCTGCTCCCGGGCGGGTACTACTTCCCGGAGATAGAGCGCCTCCAGCGCGTCCATGTACGCCCCCCGGTCCTGAAAGGTGCGGTAGCCGTAGCTCTTTTGAAGGTTAAAGACGTGTCCCGCTTCCCGATAGGTATAGCCCCCGAATTCCGAAAGCACCAGGGGCTTTTCGCTTTTTTTCAGCCGCACCGGCTTAAAATACACATGGACGCTCTCCACATCGCTCTTTTCGCAATGGAACCATCCGGAGGCGGTATCGATAAACCGGGTGCTGTCCAGCTCCCGCAGGCGGCAATACTGGCTGTCCCCGTCGAACTGGCCCCAGCCCTCGTTGAAAATCGTCCAGCAGCAGACCGAAGGGTGGCCGTCCAGGGCCAGCACCGTCTGCTCCATTCCCTCCAGGAAGCGCTGCCGCGTCTCCGGGTCCCGGTGAAGAAGCTTGTCCGGAAAGTGTCTCATCCCCAGGGTGGGCAGGGCCGTATCTCGCAGGAAGCTGTAGCGTCCGTTGTTCACCATGTCCTGGAACACCACCACCCCCAGGCGGTCACAGGCGTAGTAGTATAGCTCCGGCTCCACCTTGATATGCTTGCGCAGGGTGTTAAAGCCCAGCTCCTTCATGGCCAGGATGTCCGCATCAAAGCACGTAGGGTCAGCCGGTGTAAACAGCCCATCGCTCCAATAGCCCTGGTCCAGCACACCGTGGAAAAAGTAGGGCTTCCCGTTCAGGCACAGCCTGGGGATGCCCCCAATCACCTTTGTTTCCAGCGTCCGGAAGGCAAAATAGCTCTCCACCCGGTCCTGGGCCGTTTCAATCTCCACCCGGTAGAGATACGGGTCCTCCGGGGACCAGAACCGGGGCTTGGGCACCGGAAGCGTCACCCTTCCGCCCCGGAATTCCGTTTCCAGCGGTCCCTCCGGGGTCCGCACCCGCAGAATGCCACGGCTGGGCCCCACCAGCTCCATGGTGACCGTGCCGTCCCCCGTGGAAAAGTGGAGCTCCCGGATGTAGTCCTCCGGCACCGCCTCCATCCACACCGTCTGCCAGATGCCGGAAACCGGCGTATACCACATGCCGCCCCGGTTTCTCTTCTGCTTGCCGTAGGGCATCACCCGGTCCTCCAGATGGTCCTCCGTCTCCACCAGCAGGGTGTTTTCCGCTTGCAGATATTCGGTCACGTCAAAGGAAAAGCCATGGTAGCCACCCGTGTGCTCCCCCAGGAGACTGCCATTGAGATACACCCGGGCCACCTGGTCCACCGCTCCAAAATGCAGCAGCACCCGCTTCCCCGCAAACTCCGGCGGGCAGGAGACGCTTCTGCGATAGCGCAGCACCGTTCCCTCCGGAAACACCTCTCCCACCCCGGAGAGCAGCGCTTCCGGCGGAAAAGGCACCCGGATGGACCGATCAAAGCCGCCCTGTTCCCCCACGGCCAATGCCCATTCGCCGTTCAGATTCAAAAAGGAATCCCGCCGCAGACTGGGCCGTGGATACTGGGGCCAGGGAATCCCCGTCAGGTCCCTGCCCGCCTGGGTAAAAAGCCGCTCTGCCATACCTGTTTCCTCCGTGTTTCCGTTTTTCTTTTACTCTACCACAGCCGCAAGTGGGATGCAAGGCATTTTTACGGCCCAAAGCCCCCTCCGGCTGTGCGCCAAAGGGGGCCCTGGATCTGTTAAAGAGAGATCACAGTTTCATGATCCGGGAAGCGTGGTTAAAGCTTTGCGGCCACCTGGCGCAGCAGCTCCTCGGAGGGGTTCTTCCGGTCAATGGCGGAAACCTCTACAATCAGCTTGCGCAGGGGAACGCCGGTCTCCTGGGCAACCTTGCGGAACATCCCCAGGTAGTTGGAATGGCAGCCGGACAGGCCCAGAACCAGGTCCGTGGGGTTCACCGCCACATGGTAGTGGTAGGCATCCATGGCGGGAATCAGCTCGTCATCCAGATAGTCCAGCAGCTTATAAAGGTCCACCTGCTCCAGGTAGCCCAGCTTTTTCAGCGTGGCCGCCGCCAGCTCCGTGGAGCAGTTGCCGGCGCTTCTGGCCATGCCCAGCAGGCCGCAGTCGATTTCATCGGCACCGGCCGCCACGGCGGCGATGGCGTTGGCCTGAGAAAGGCCCAGATTGCTGTGGCCGTGGAAGCCCACCGGAATGGTAACCGCCGCCTTCAAAGCCGTCACATAGGCCGTGGCATCCTGGGGGTACATGGTGCCCGCGGAGTCCATAATGGTAATCTTATCCACGCCCGCGTCCTGGAGCATCTTTGCCTCGGCGGCCAGCTCCTCCGGGGTGGAGACATAGGCCTTCATCAGGGAGTAGCGGCACAGCAGCCCCTCCTTCTTCACCATCTCTACGGCCTTTACGGAGCCCGCGCCGTCACTGGCGTTGGCACCTACCCGCAGGAAGTTCAGCCCGGCCTCCTTGGCCTCGTGGATTTTGTCGGCATCGGCGCACTTTGCCAGAATAAACATGCCGATTCTCCCCCCAGGAAGATAGGGTGCCGCCGCGGCAAAGTACTCCCGGTCGCTGGGGCACTGGGTAGCGCCCAGTTTGTCATAGGCACCCAGGCCCTTGCAGTTGCCCATTTCGATATCGGGAATGCCCGCGTCCAGAAGGCCGCCCAGGATGCTCTTGGTCAGTTCAATCGGGAAGCCATGGCCGACAACATTGCCGCCGTCCCGAAGGGTATTGTCAAATAGATTCATTGTAATCGCTCCTTTTTATTTCTGTTTTCTCAGAACCAGCTCACCGAACAGCACCACAGCCAGCGTCACAGCGCCGCCGATGACGACAATGGACCAGCTGGACTTGACCGCAATCATGGGAAGCAGCGCCGCCAGAGTGGAGGTGATGGGAGTAAATACGCCTAGGGCCACGCCAAAGGCTTCCCAGGCGGAGGTCTTGGTGTCGGGGTCTACGCAGCGGGCCAGTGCCAGGCCGCTGGGGGTGCTGCCGATGCCCTGGCCGAAGGCCATCAGGGTCAGCTCGAACCAATCCTTCTTAATCCAGCGTTTTACAACCACAATGGCGATGAAGAACATCATTGCCATAAGGATGACGGTGTAAATTACAATGGGCACCAGGTAGGAGGCGAAAATCTTCAGGTTCAGGGTTGCGGTTGCGGAGATGATGCAGATTTCCAGTGCCAGGCCGGAAAGGGTATCTACGCTCTTCTTGTCCGCGTAGCGGTCCAGGCCGGTCTTGCGCATAACGGTCCAGACAATGGCCGCGCCCACAATGCCATACAGCAGGGAGGGAATCTTGGAGAAGAAGGGCACCAGCTTCGCAAGCGCCGCGAACAGCTGCTTGCCCAGGAACATGCTCAGCATGACGAAGCAGAACTGCAGGGCCATGGAGTTGATGCCGGTGGAGGAAACCGTAGCAAAGCCCAGAGGCTTCCGCTGGTCCTGGGGCAATGCGCCGCCGTCGCCCTTGGTGGAATCGATGTTTGCCTTGGCCCAGCCCTTGCGGACACCGATGTTCACCAGAATCATGCCGAGAACCATAGCAAGAATCAGGCCCAGGGTGGCCAGGATGATGCCCATGCTCAGCATATTGGCCTCGCCGTATTCCTCAAACAGGGTACCGGCGGTGGTGGCCGCGCCGTGGCCGCCCCAGAAGCAGAAGGAGGACATGATGCCCCAATCCTTGGGCAGGTCCGTCCAGATCTTCGTCAGGCCCATGCCTGTGAGCATGCCCACAAAGAGCTGGGAGAAGTAGGTCAGAACAATCACGCTGATGGCACCGGCATAGGACTTGATCTTCCCCTTGTTGATAATGGTGCCAAAGATGGTGCAGGTAAGGACAATGTTGATGGTGGGGGTTGCCATACCGGCCCAGGTCTCCGGGATTTCAATCAGACCCAGCACCTGGGGGCCCAGAATCAGGGCAACCGCACCGCCGATAATACCGGCGGGGATAAACAGCTTCTGCAGGGGTTTTACAACTTCTCGAATGGCAAAGCCGATGAGCAGGAAGATCATCAGCAGCATCAGTTCATTAACGACCTGTGAAAACATAGCTCTTTTCCTTTCTCTTTTTCGGTTTATACAACCCGGTGCTTTGGCTGTCCGCCGCCCAGGATGGTCAGCACTTCGTCAACCACTTCCATGCCCATGCGCTGCAGCGCTTCCTCCGTGTCCGCGCCGATGTGGGGGGTAGCGCAGAAATTGTCCAGGCTCATCAGCCTGTTTTCTCCCGTGGGAGGCTCCACCACAAAGGCATCGCAGGCCGCACCCCGAATCTGCCCGGTTTTCAGGGCCTCGTACAGGTCATCCTCGTTGACAATGCCGCCTCTGGCCGCGTTGATGAGGATGGCATCCTTTTTGAAGTGGGGGAAATTCTCCCTGGAAATCAGGTCCTTGGTGCCGGGTGTCAGCGGAACGCTGACATTGACATAGTCGCTGACCTCCAGCATATCGTTGAGCTCCTCAAACTTTTCAATGCCGTAGCCGTCGGCCTGCTCCTGGGTGCAGTAGGGGTCGTAGCCCACCAGCCTGACACCGAAGCCGCCCCTGAGAATGGCACCGGCCCGCCTGGCGATATTGCCCATGCCCACAAGGCCTACGGTCTTTCCGCTGAGCTCCAGGCCGCTGACCTCCGGCGGGGCAATCCGGCTGAAGCCCTCCTTCCGGGTCTTGGCATCGCAGTAGTTGATGGAGCGGCCCACGCTCAGCATCAGGCCCACAATCAGCTCCGCCACGGAGTTCGTGTTGGCCGTGGGCGTATTGACCACCGGGATGCCCAGCTCCTTGGCGGCGTTCAAATCGATGGTATTGCAGCCCACACCGTGCTTGGCAATCACCTTTAGGTTTTTGGCCTTTTCCATCATCGTCCGGTCCACATCCAGCGCTCTGAGAATGATGGCATCCACTTCCTCCACCCGTGCCTTGTCGGTGATTACCTCCGCGTGCTGCTTCAGCTTTTCCAAAGCAGGCGGGTAGATGTACTCCGTCAGTAAAACCTTCATAGCATTCCCCTTCTATTTGTTCCGATATTCGGAATAATTTACGAAAGATTCCGTATTTCCGGCTCTTTTTCTTTCGTTTACTGCCATTATATCGGCAACATCCGCAACATGCTATTCTCAAAATTTGCTGAATAATATATCCAAATATCCATTTTTAACCCGCTCTATTTTGTTCGTTTTGTACAGTTTCTTTTTATCGAATCCATTTTTCGCTACATTTTTGAAGCAAAAAGAGGCTGCTAGAAAAGGATGTCATCGGTCCGCGGCGACATGCTTTTCTAACAGCCCCTTTGTGCGCTTCCCTTACAGCAGGTAATCCTCCCATGCCCGGTCCCGCTGGTTCAGGTGCTCCCGGAAGACCTCCGGCTCCTTCCAGCACATCAGCATCATCAGGTATTCCAGAACCGCCTCCACGCCAATCATCGAATGGAAAAAGCCAAAATGCTCCGTTTCCACCAGAAGGATATCCGAGGTATACTTGGCAAAGGGCGAGAGCATGCTGTCCGTCACCAGCAGAATCGGCACCTTATTCCGGGCCAGCACCTCCGCCGTTTTCACATCCACCTTGAAATACCTTGGGAAATTCAATACCAGGGCCACGTCCTTTTCCGTTAAATCCGTCAGGGAGGCAATCTCGTCCTGCCCCTCCGTCACAATCGCCCTGGTGTTGCGGGTAATCAGGTTCAGCAGGCGGGCAAACTGGGTTGCGGGCCCCTTCCCACCCCGGAAGCCAATCACCGCCTTTTTCTTCGCCCCGAGAATGGTTTCCGCAAAGCGGTCATACATTTCCGGGCTGTTCTGCCGGATGGAGGTCTCCAGGTTCATCTGCATAATCTGCAGGGCATCCGCCAGGGTGTCCTCCTGCTGGTTGTGCCGCTGAAACTGCATCACGTAGCGGTCATGGAGCGAATGGCGGCCGATTTTCTCGTTGGAGGCCTTCAGCTCCTGGCTGATGGCCACCTGCAGCTCCCCGTAGCCCTCGTAGCCCAGCTCCCGGGCAAACCGAATCACCGTCGCGTCGCTGACCCCATTCTCCCGACCCAGCTCCCGGGCGCTCATGCCCAGGACCCGCTTTTTGTTCTTTACGATGTAATCCGCAATCTGCCGCTGGCATCTCGTCAGGCTCTGCTGACTGCACCGCTGTGAAAACAGTTTTTCCTTCTCCATCTCGTCCGCCTCCGGGGAATGTATTTCTGTCCATAAATTATCACATTTTCCACAATCTTTCAACAGCCCGGAGGAATTTGGTTCAGAAATATTCGTAGGGGGCGATGCCTACATCGCCCCCTACATTCTTTTGCTTCTTTATCTTATTTGTCTTCTAACGGCGTACAAGTGTCCCCCCCCCCGAGAATTTTCCGCCAAGAACATTTCTCAGGGTGTGCGTCAGCAGGGCAATATCCAGGGGCTTTGCCACATGGGCGTTCATTCCGGCCTCCAGGCAGGCCTGCACGTCCTCCGAGAAGGCGTTGGCCGTCATGGCGATGATGGGAATGGTGGCACCCAAGGGGTTCTCGCCGTGTCGAATCGCTCTTGTGGCATCCAGGCCGTTCATCACCGGCATCTGAATATCCATCAGGATGGCATCAAAATCCTCCGGCTTTACGCTTGCGAAGGCATCCACCAGCGCCTGTCCATTGGGGTGAATCACGCAGGCGGCCCCGTTCATATCCATAATGGCGCTGAGAATTTCCGCGTTGAGCACATTGTCCTCCGCGCAAAGGAAGCGCATTCCCTTTAGGCCCGAGCCGTCGTCCTCGCTGCCCTCCGGCAGCGCTCCGTTGGCCTGCTTCAGCGTCTGGGCCAGCGTGGAGAGGAACAGGGGCCGCTCCACCATCCAGTCTATCCCGGCCTTTTCGCCAAGCGGATTCTGCCCACCGTACTCGCAGCAATAGATCAGGGTCGCTCCCCCGCTCTTTTCCCGAAGTCTGGGAAGAGACGCTTTCAGGCTCTGCCCCTCCAGGCGGCTTCCCAGGAGCACCAGGTCGGTCTTTCCCTTGGAAAGCACACGGTCCGCCTGGGCTTCCGTTTTGGCGACTTGGACCACAGCCTCCGATTCCCGGAAAGCGGCGCGGATATTCTCCACAAAGTCCCCATCGTCGGAAATGGCCAGCACCTGCTTGCAGGGCAGCTCCACCGTTTCGCTCCTGTCGATTTCCATAGGCAGCGTCACCACAAAGGTGCTGCCCTGGTTTATCTGGCTTTCCACTTCAATGGTGCCGCCCATCAGGTCCACGATTTTCTTGGTAATGGCCATACCCAGGCCGGTTCCCTGGATTTTATTGGTGGTGGAGTTCTCCGCCCGGGTAAAGGGCTCAAAGATTTTCTCCAGGAATTCCGGGGTCATGCCGCAGCCCGTGTCCTTTACCGAGAACTGAATCCGGGCAATGTCCCCATCCCCGCTCTCCAGTTCGGACACCTCAAACAGGATGCACCCGCCCTCCGGCGTATACTTGATGGCGTTGGACAGCAGATTAATGATAATCTGCCGCACCCGAACCGCGTCGCCAATGAAGAACTCATGGACAATATCATGGAGCCGAATTTCAAAATGCTGCTTCCGCTCCCGGACCTGGGGATGGACGATGCTGTCCACCTGCCACACCTGGTCGGCAAGGCTGACGGACTCCCGGTTCAGCGTCACACCGCCGGACTCAATCTTGCTCATATCCAGCACGTCGTTAATCAGGCTCAGCAGGTGCTTGCTGGAGGTTTGGACCTTACGGATATACACACCCACCTTTTCCGGGTCATTGCGCTCATGCTCCATCAGCTTTGTGATGCCCACAATGGCATTCATGGGGGTACGGATATCATGGGACATATTGGACAGGAACTCGCTCTTGGCCCGGTTGGCAGCATCCGCTCTGTTTTTGGCCATTTCCAATTCTTGCATGGCTTTTTCCTGAAGCTGCCGCTTTTCTTCCTCATATGCCACTTTTTTATTGGAAATACTCACTTGGAAGGAAATGCAGACCAGAGCCGCACTCAGCAGGAAGACAATTCCCATATACCCAACCAATACCCGAATCACCGTCTTCTGATAGGCGATCAGGGAATTATTGACAACGGACCTTGCCACAATGCAAATCAATCTGTGATTGCTGTTTGTTACCGGATAGCATCCAAGATAAAACGACGCGCCATACCCGTCAAATAATTCTATCGTCTGCTGCTTGCTCTGCACCGCGTCCAAAAGAGCGTCGTATTGCGCGTCGGAAATTCCCTTGTCCTTTCTGAGCTGCTTGAGCAGGGCATAATTGCGATAAAATTTTTCGCCGGGTTGGTTTGTATAGTTGACGATGCCATTTCCGTCCACCAGGAAGATGTATGCCTCTCCGCCGTAGCCGTTCAGCTCCAGCATCGTATCAATATTGGTACGGTCCAGCAGCGCGGCGATTGCGTTGTAATCCTCCCCATCTACGGTATACGTTTCGCAGGGAATCGCAATGAGGAAATAATTCCCGTTTGTCCCATTGGAACTCAGGGTGACGCTCTGGGCAATTTTCTGATCTTGATGCAGGTCAATCAGCATCTGGCTTTGGATATCCAGGCGTGTTTTCCTGCCGTCGGTTGTGGTGACCTCGCCGTTATTTTTCATAAATAACAGCCGTTCCGCATCCTCCGGCGCTATGCTGTCAAGAAACGCTTTGGACTTCTCCTGGGAAATTTCTCTCCGTCCATCCTGAAACAGGAACCGCTCGGTCTGCTCCAGTCTGCTGAAATACGCGTTGACCTGAATATCATAGGACTGGGACATCTGCTCCATGACGGTTGCCATATTGTTCTTTCCATTGGCTTCAATATAGCTTTCCACTCTTTTCAGAATCAGTCGGCCCCCCATGATACTGACGCTGATTAGAACGGCGATGAGGGCAATGCTGATTATGATTCTAAAGTTTGCTTTCCTTTGTTTTTTCATCCGCAATTACTCCCAGGCGTTTCCGGCCACTTCTATGTAGTCCTCCGGCGCGCAGGGCTGCTGCCCACCGGCCAGGACGGAGCTCCACGCGTTTTCCAGCTTGACATCCAGATTTTTGATTTCCATGTCAGGGTAAAGCGTTTTCAAAACCGTCCGTACATCATTTGTCAGCATAATTTCATATTCTTCGCTATCGTCAATGGAATGCCCTTCCAGCTCAATCTCTTTCAGCTTGAAATGGTCCGCTTCCGGTTCCAGAATCAGCTTCATGCCCGAGGCAACCGGGAGTTCATACGGATTGGTTGGGCGGAAATTCCCCTCCGTGCCCGTCAGATACCCGTTGACCAGCTCCTTCACCTGCGCGCCGGTCAGGCTTGCTGACCAAAGAAACGTTCCGTCATTCTGGGCAACCATCATACGGGCCTGTGTCGCCGTGCAGCTTCCGGCGTAAATCGAGGAAGTGTAGTAGCAATAGGACGAGAAGGCCAGCTCTACATTTTGGTCCTTTCGAACCGTCGTCAAAATAGAGGACGCGGCATCCCGCCCGCACCGATTGTTGAGCGCAATGTCATACTGTTTTTGGAACTCGATTACGCTGGGTTCCGGTTCCTTCTGGCCGCATACCGCGCGCTGAAACGCCTCATAGGCTTCACGCTCGTCCATCTGGCCGGACAGGAGCCCCTTCACCGCCTGAAGACTTCCCGAAAACGAACCGTTGGAGGCATAACGAATATAGAACGCGTTATTCTTAACCTGTTCCTCCACGCCCGTCATTCCCTCGAAGCTGGAGCCCACATGGGCCGTATAGGAAATCATCCCATTCCCGTCCGCCACAAGCCTCTGGCCTTCCTCCGAAAGGAAGCAGTCCAGCACCTTCATGGCAAGGTTCAGCTTTTCTTCCCTGTTTTCCAGCTCCTTATTCAGGGCAATGTTAAGGGACGGATAGGTGTAAATCCAGCTTTCGTCCGAGGTCTGAGAAAAGTACGGAAGTCTTACCAGCTCGCTGTCCATGTTGGCTTTCAGATATTCCATAACACTGGGTGTTCCCCGAAACATAGCGGCTTCCCCGTTGACAAAGCGTTCCAGGGCCGTTTCCAGGTCGCAGTCTAAATTCTCCGCCGTCAAATACGTGTCTTCCAGGAAGGTTTTTACCTCCGCGAATATCCGGTTCCAGAACTGGGGATGGAACGCCTCCTCTTCCAGCGAAGATTCGATGCTGCTTCTCCACTCAATCCCGTCGATACTGGAAAACTGGTCAATCGCGGCACCCTGAATCAGGGAGTGTGCCGCCCAATCCATCCCCAGCCCCATGGAATAGGGTTTTACCCCTTTTTCGTGAAGCTTTGCGCAGCATTCCTTCAATTCTTCGTAATTCTTGGGAATTTCAATCCCGTACCTGTCAAACAGCGATTTGTTCGCAATCATTGTTTCCGGAATTCCACAAACCGGCAGCCATTTGATGGCCCCGTCGCTGTCCGCGTAATATTGCAGCGCGTAGGGATAGAACTCCGAAACGACATCATACGCGCTCATATCCAATAGATACGGCTGCAGGGCTTCCACATCCTTTTGCGAAAAGCGTCTTGTGGTAATGATATCCGGCAAGTCACCGTGCTCCGCGAAATAATTATACAAATCCACATTGTTGTTGCCAACAATAAATTCGATTTTCTGATCCGGAATCTGTTCCTTGATATATGGAACAACATCCTCCATCATATTGTTGTTCCATATATAAACAGTCAGATGGTCATCCTTTTCTTTCACGCTTCTTTTTAGCGTTCCGCAGGCGGTCAGCAGCGCCATGGCACAGGCAAGTGCCAGCAATCGGCCGAGGATTCTCTTTTTCTTCATCGCTCCGGTCCCCTTCATTCTTTGAATTTGCATCCTGCAAAGACTGTCAAAAGCCGTCCATTCCGTGTTTCGGCTGCTTTTACTACATAATTTTCGTTCTGTTGTAGACGTGCGGGGGTGTGATTGGCTGTTTTCCGAAGAAAAGTCTTTTTTGCCCGGCTTTGGGTACTCCAACAGCGGGCAGAAACAGCGCTTTCAAAATTTCTGCCCGTATTCGACAGAAAAGACGCGCCAGACATTTGAAATTTCCGCGACAAGCACCTATACTATTATAGTATTTGGAGAAACGATTGTAAAGTCATATGTAAAAAACAACAGAACGAAAATGATGTGGTCACCAGCCCCAGCCGCTCCATTTGGGCAGCGAACACCTTTCAGTCGCGGGCATACTTCTGGAGCGTTGCCTTGGACCGTTCCTCCTCCCGCAAAAAGTTCAGGAACTGCTCGATCATGGAATGGGTAATGACTGTCTGTTTTTCCGGCATGGTGGTTCCTCCCAAAATGTAGTAACCCTATTCTACCGAAAAAACCGCGGGTCTATTCCATGCATTCGCAGCAGTTCCCTTGGATTTTCCTATACAAAATTCCGTACATTCTAACCGAATGGTTATTTCAGCGTCCTGTCCGATTTTACAACTGTTTTAAGCTCTATTTTGTCCGTTTTTCCATATCGATTTTGCCTAATTTTGTCCGCTTTTCCAACCCGCAAGGCTTTGGCAGCGCGCCGCCTGCACTCCTGTACAGCACATGGCACTTGCGGTCAAATTGCAGTTCGTTGTCTTTCATGGTTATTACCTCATATCAGCCCAACGCCACGTCCAGCGCCATCATAATGCTGAAGCCCACGGCAAAGGCAAGTGTTCCAAGGTTGGAATGTTTGCCCTGAGACATTTCCGGGATCAGCTCCTCCACCACTACATAGAGCATCGCCCCTGCGGCAAAGCTCAGCAAGTATGGAAGAGCCGGGACAATCAGCCTTGCGCCGAGAATGGTCAGCACAGCCCCAATTGGCTCCACAATGCCGGAGAGAACACCGCCAACAAACGCCCGTCCCTTACTCTCTCCCTCTGCCCGAAGAGGCATAGAGATGATCGCCCCTTCCGGAAAATTCTGAATGGCGATGCCAATGGACAGTGCCAACGCACCCGCTGCCGTAATCTGTGTGCTTCCGGAGAGGAGTCCCGCGTAGACCACGCCTACAGCCATTCCCTCCGGAATGTTGTGCAGCGTTACTGCCAACACCATCATCGTTGTTTTTTGAAGCTGGCTTTTCGGTCCCTCTACCTGATTGCTCTTTGCATGGAGATGGGGAATCAGATGGTCAAGCCCCAGCAGGAACAAAACACCAATCCAGAATCCAACAAACGCTGGAAAAAACGCCAGCTTTTCCATCCATGCCGCCTGTTCAATCGCGGGAATCAACAGGCTCCAGACGGAAGCGGCCACCATCACACCGGCGGCAAAGCCGGTAAGGCCGCGCTGTATGGCATCCCCCAGCTGTCTGCGCATGAAGAATACGCAGGCCGCCCCTAGCGTCGTGCCGAGAAATGGAATCAGAATACCAGAAACTGTCTGTCTCATGTGCAGCTGTCCTTCCATTCTGCCCCACAGCGAATTTTCAGGCAGACATCGCAGCAGTCTCCGCCTCGGCCCAGGGTTTTCGTACGGTGCCAGAGAAGCACCAGATGCTCCTGCCCGAATTCAAAGCACTTCATCTGCCGACTCCTTTCAGAAATCCGGCTTTTGCACCTTCTTCGGTATCATCCGTTTCATCGTAGGCATCATAGGGTTCGGAAGAGTCGTGTACACGCTTTTTGAAGGGAGAGCACAGTTTATCCTTTGCACCCACATGTCCGTCCACCCAACCGGTGTCCAGAGGCTTGAAAATCTCCTTGCCTCGGAACATTTTACTCATTTCCTTTTTCTGAAACTCCGTCGCTTTATTTGACATTGGTATTTCCTCCTTTAAGTTAGTGCAGGCTAACCATTGCACGCAAAGAGCGGTTAGAGTGCGCTAACTGCTCTGCTTTTGAAATGCCGCATTTCCGCGGCTTTTCCGCCTGGGCGACAGCTCCCAGCTTGCTTTTCATTTGCGGTTTACGACTGCTCTCATTTCTCTGGTCATATAATAGCAAGCATTCATTTCACTGTCAAGATTTCAATAGGCATTCTTCATGTACACAATTCACTGAAATCATTTTCTGAATCGCTGCCTGCGATATATACCCAAGCCAATCCGGGTAGGTGGTATGAACGATGGCAAGCAAAACCGCAAACGTAATGGCCCGTGTGGAGCCCCAGGTAAAAGAGCAGGCCGAAGAAATCATGGATATGCTGGGCATACCCGTTTCTGTGGTCATCAACACACTCCATATGACTGATACTGAGAGCGCCCGGACGAAAAATGTTTGGGCGCTCTTACTGTATGAATAAATTGTAATCCTCCCATGATAAAGAAGTAAATGTTGTAAAGGAAACTTGACAAGAGATGCGTGTCATGCTATAGTAAGTTTGTAAAGGAAACTTGTCATGCAAGGAGGCGTTTTTTTGAAGAATAAAGTTGAGCAGTTACGAAAGGAGCGAGGATTCAATCAAGATGATTTTGCAAAAATGCTTCGTGTTTCAAGACAAACCATTAGTTCAATCGAAACAGGAAAGTATAATCCATCATTGGAATTAGCTTTTGCAATTTCAGACTTTTTTGGCAAACGGATTGAAGAAATCTTTATCTATGAAAGAGGTGCAGAAAATGAAAAAGAGTAATTTGATAACCGGGATACTATATGTACTTTTCGGTGTGGCTTGTTTGATTGTTGCGCTGTTGATTGAAACAAAGTTAGAGGGCATTTTATGGGGCTTTGCTGGCGCAGGTATCTTCCCCGGAATTATGATGATATGCAAATATTTTTATTGGAGTTCCCCAAAAAATAAAGAGCGATACGAAGAACGTTTGGAGAACGAACGAATTGAACAGCATGACGAGTTGAAAACAAAAATCAGAGATAGAGCCGGAAGATATACTTACAGCTTAGGACTGCTGGTTGTTTGTTTCTCCATTTTGATTTTCGGTATTCTCGGAGCATTGGAAGTCATTGATAATGCACGCATGATTGTACTCTATCTCAGCGGATATTTACTGTTTCAAGTTATCGCAGGAATTGTCATTTTTAATAAGCTGATGAAAAAGTATTAAGGAAAAATCCCTTTACCCAAACCAATCCGGGTAGGTGGCACTGTCCACGCGATTTTCGTAATCTGGTTATCACCTGGTTTGCGCCAATATTCCTTTTTTCAACGCACTGCCTAGTCATCCAGCAGCCAGTCAATCAGGCTCAAGGATTTTATCCCATCGTAAGAGGTGTCCAATCCGGTTTCCATGGACAAAACAATTTTTTCATAGTTGTCACGGATGTTCCGCAAGGGTGCAAGCTCTCTTGTCCGAACCTCCTCACTGACCATAGATTCCGTCACCTGAATATATTTTTTGTCATCTGCCGTTGTGGCAATGAAATCTACTTCCGCATTGCCAATTTTACCGATGGCAACATCGTACCCCCGCCGAAGCAGTTCAAAGTAAACCACATTCTCGATTGCGTGTCCACTGTCCCGATTGCGGAAGCCCAGCAGGTAATTTCTGAGGCCAATATCTACGATATAATATTTTCCAAGTGTACGGAGGTACTCTTTCCCCTTGATGTCAAAGCGCTTGATCTCATAGAAGAAATAGCTCTCCAGCAAGGCGTTCACATAGGCTTGTACCGTGTGTGCGCTGGGTGCGCCTTTGCGCCGGCCATCTTCCAGCAATCCTTCGTTTACGAGAGTATTTCCAATGGACGCAATGGACACGGTAGAGCCAATGTTGTCGGCTAAGAAGAGGATGATTTTGCGCAGCAGCACCGGATCTGTGATCTGTTTTTGCCCTCTGCGCTTTTCCCGTTCCAGAATATCCCGAATCACAACTGTGGAATAGATACCGTCCAGCAACGTCAACGCTTTTTCCTGTTCCAGCCCCACATCCGCAATTCCAGGCATACCACCGAAGCGCATATAGGCGTCAAAGACTTCCTTTAATTCGTAGCGTTCGCCATTTTGATCGAACACCTGCTTCCGTCGTCCGCCCAGTGCGCTCTGTGTTTCTCGAACCGTAAAACCGTGAAACGGCAAAAACTCACGAAAAGAAAGCGGCAGCATTTTGATTTCCACACATCTCCCAGAGAGATAGGTCGCATACTCGGAGGATAGAAGATACGCATTGGAGCCTGTGACATAAATGTCGCAGTTAAAGTCTACCCGAAAGGAATTGATTGCTTCCTCCCAGGCTCCGATTCGCTGAAGCTCGTCAAAGAAAAGATACATCCGTTTTTCGGGAATGATCCGCTCTTTCACATACAGATAAATGTCATCAGCGTTCATACCGCGGTAATCGTGAGATTCAAAATTCATCTCAATGATTTGCTCTGACGAAACCCCGGTCTGCTTCAAGTGCTGTACCATCAGCTTCAGCAGACTGGATTTTCCACAGCGGCGAATGCCGGTGATCACCTTCACCGGTTCCGTATCCTGAAAACCGATAAGCTTGTTCAAGTAAATGTCTCTTCTTTTCAATTCATTGGATTCTATCAAACCAAGCACCTCCCTTGTGGCTTTAGAATAGCATAAACTTTCATCTTTTTCAAGAGTTTGCACTGAAATGCAAAAAGTCTAATTATTTTGTTTTTTCTGTCATTGTGGAAGTTGAAAGGCTGCATTGACGAACCTGCTCCTGTGGCTCCTGTTCAGTTGATGGTGGGCATGATTATCTCAGGCGATGCGCACCGTCACCGAATGACTTCATTGATTGAAGTGAGTTCCAACCTGACAGTCCCGAAAAAAGCCTTTGACCTGTACTCTGATTGGAAACACTTCTTTTTTCAAAAAAGGACACTCAGAGCGGCTAAACTCCGAGTGTCCTTTTATCAGCTTTTGCATTCCGGCCAAATCAAATATTTACGAGTTGGGCAGGTATACCGCATTCCAAAACTTTGTGTCATTGATTTTCTGGAAAAGGAAACAAAGGCAGCAAAGTAGGTTACAGTTGCCAGTGCTGAAGAAATTCTCAAAGGGTGTCGTGAAATGCGACACCCTTTGAAAGCACAGCACCAGCCAAAATTATTTTTCTATCAGATCCTCCATGGTACACCCCAAGGCTTTTGACAACTTCAAAAGTGTTTCCGCGCTTGCTTTGTTGATGTCCTTGTTCCGCTGTTCGTACATCTGAATGGAGCGTAGGCTGACTCCGGAGTGTATCGCTAATTCTGATTGAGAGCAGCCATAGGTTCTGCGGATGCGCCTTAAATTGGTATCCGGAAAGGCTTCCCGGATTCTGGCATCCAAAATACTTGCAAATTTAGAAATATCCGCTTCGTGAAGCGGGTCGTACATTCTCCAAAGCTCCTCATAGGTAACTGCTTTCAGAATTTCGCTGTAGGTTCTTCCGGAGTACCACTGGTAGTAAGCAATTGCCCAACCAATCCAATATTCTCTGGAGCGGGTCAGATGTTCCCCCGGTGCAGCCTGTGGCGCTTTCCCGGTGGTCTCCATCAGAATGTCTGATACCATATCTGCGCCGCTTTTCCCAGCAAGGAAATTCGGTTCTCCATTTTCTATCCGTTTGCTGACAGAGCTGGCGACAAACAGCTTTCCAAATGTATCGCCAGAGATATGGCAATCATTCACCGCATAGTCAAAAGCCTCTCCAAGCATGGATTGGGCGTTACTCAGATACATTTCTTGGTATGCGCGGGTCATCGTTCTGAATGCCTCCCCTCATAATATCCTGAATATACAAACCGTCGCTTTCTTCTTCCAGCATTTCCATATAATTCCGGTTTGCTTCATCATTTCGTGCCTTACGCAGACAGAAGTAGGTTTCCCTGTCAGCCACTTCAAAACCCTCGTAGTGCAGCTTTGAAAACGCGAATCGGGATTTTAGAACAATCTGTTCCCCCAGCTTTCCCAGCCGCATCGCTCTGGCCAATTGTTCCACAGTGATTCCATTGTTCAGAAAGGATTCTGCATAATCGAAATAGGAATCATCCGCCCGGTAGCCGGTGACCACATCAAAGGCATTCACATTCACACTGAAGTTCTCAACGAGATACCGCTTTGCCCGCCTGGCAACAGGGGTCTTGATGGAAAACAGTCGGTGCCCCACCAGCACCGCAATCCAATTGAGAATTGTAAAATCAGGACTATTCAGGTTCAGAACATTCAGATATTCCGTATCCAATGTGTACCGATTGGCAAATCCATTCCGCAGAGAGGACACCGCCCACTCCTTCGCCAAATCTTCGCTTTCCGTACAGTAAAACCCCAGGCCAAAATCGTTATTCCCTTTTCCTTTTCCAAAAGTCGGCTCCTCAATCAGCTGCTCAGAGCCATGATACAGCGTAATGATTCTCTCCATCGTTCAGCCCTCCATTTTCTTTTATTGTATCACTTTGGTGATAATCAATCAATATAATTTTGAGGAAAGCTTTTGCTCACATAAAAACAGCAGCTGTCTCTTGATGATTCATGTTATCCTAATAGCACCTGCAACGTAACGCAGATGATCATAAGCAAGTCTCTTTTTCGGTATCCGTAATTTTACAAGATGCGAATGGGGTTGTCTCACGAAAAGCAGCCCGTTAAAACGCAAAGGGCCCGGCTCTTGCGCAAGAGCCGGGCTGTGGGGCTATTGGCTGTTACAGCGCCGGTGGTGTCCACAGGTCGCTGCTGCCGCCGGAGGAGCCGCCGCTGCTGCCGCCGCCTTCCGGGGCGGGGGTTACTATCAGCGGAGTCTGGCGCAGGGTGGCGGAGGCGGCGTAGAACCGCTCCCCATCTGCCTGAACCAGGGCGGTGAGCCCTGCGTCCCAGAGTACCGTCAGGGGCTTGTTGGTATACAAAGACTTGACCTCCTTGCCAAGGAGCAGATAGTGTTCGTAGAGCTTGCAGTTACTGCCCGCATACCCCTCCCAGGGGGTGAAGGTCTGGGCATCGGCCAGCCAGGCTGTGGGAATATAGGCGGTGGTGCCGTCAGACTCCAGGATGGCGGTGTAGCCCGGAAGCTCCGGGGCGGTGCCGGATTCCAGGACGGAAACCCTGTCCCCGTAATCGCAGAACCGGAGCACCAGGGGCACGCTGGAGACCTTCACCTTGGCTTCGCCGGTTTTCACCTTGTCAGCCAGAAGCCGGAGGGTGCCGGGGTGCATCAGAGTGATGTCGCCGCCGTCCTGGGGGCCGGAGCTGCCGGAGCCGCCGGAGCTGCCGGAGCCGTTGTCTGCCGGGGCCTGATAGGGGTAGCGGCTCTGCTGGGCCAGGGGTACGAAGCCGGTCTGTTCCCCTGCCTGCACATACAGGCAGTTTTCCAGTTCCTCCAGTACCTCCAATTTGGTATTGGTGGTCAGCTTTTCCAGGGGTTCTCCCAGGCAGGAGAAGTCCGGGTAGAGCCCCGCATTCCACAGGGCGTAGGCGGTGCGGCTCTCAAAGGGCTCATCCGGGAAGCGGAGGAAGCCCCTCCCTACAAGGCCCTGTTCCTTCTCCGCCGTGACCTTGGCATAGGTCCCCTCATAGCCCGTGACCTCCAGGGTCTGCCCCCCCTCCAGCAGCAGACGGATCACCGGGATGCGGTCCCCCATGACCTGGACTTCCCTGGTTTTGGGTGCGGTGGTTTCCGGGGCGGTGGTCTCCGGCGCTGTCTCCTGCGTGGTGGGGACCGTGGAGGCGGGAGGCTCCGTTGTGGGGGCCTCCTGCCCTTTTCCGCAGCCTGCCGTCAGCAAACACAGGGCTAGAAGCAATAACATGTATTTTTTCATTTGGTTTTTCCTCCCTGTTCCGCTGTCTGGGTGTAGTTCAGAATTTCATGGATGTACTTGTATCCTGCCGTGCCGGGCTTGTAGGTATTCTCGTTCTGCTTGGCGATGTAGCCGATGCTCCGGCAGACGGAGCCGCCGTAGAGAGTGACGGTTTCGCCGGTGGTCATATCCTTCAGGATGATATAGGGCCGCAGGATCAGGTCCTTGGCGCAGTCCTCCAGGCTGAAGCCCACCAGGACGTTGGTATAGAGCGTTTTGCCGTCCTGCTGGGCGAAGACCGGGTCGGCCTTGCCCTTTAAGTAGGCGTAGTTATGGCGGGCGCAGGACATATCCAGGCTGAAATCGTCGCCGGAAGTCAGGTCCGTATTCCAGCAGATCAGGGTGCCGTATTCCTCCAGGGTATAGCCCGCGAGTCCTGCCTTGCCTGTCAAGGCCTTCTTGTTGTCCTGGGTGATACCGGTGATCATGCGGATGCCCTGCTTGCCGGTAAGGCGGATGGAGCAGCCGGAGTAGATCAGCAGGTTGTCCAGGCCCTCGATGGGCTCCAGCTTCGCCCCGCCCTCCTGGCGGATGATCCGGTAGGCGGCCATGCCGGTGGGGTAGTTCTCGTGGGCAGCGGAGTAGGCGCCGCTGAGATAGGTGAAGCGCTGGAGAATGTCGCCGGTCTCCGGCAGGTTGATGTAACGCCCGCTATCGGTGCCGATGGGGTAGGTCCGGCCATTGACGGTGACGGTTTCGTCATTGCCGAACTCCGGATAACCGGACAGGTCCAGGTAGTTGGGGGACACGGTGACGGTGAACTGGGTCTGGGGGGTCTGGCCGTCCGTGAAGTACACCTGCAAGGTATAGCTTCCGAGCTTCAAGCCCTGGAGATCGGCGGCCTTCAGGGCGAAGTCCGTGCCCTTGGCCTGGGCAGTCTTCTCCGTGTCCACAGTCTGGCCGTTCAGGCGAACCTCCTTCACCTTGGCCAGCTGGCCGTTGACGGTGAAGCGCAGATCCTTCCCGCTGCCCAGGGCCCAGGTCTGGTTTTCTCCGGAAGTGAACCGGTAGTCCACCAGCTGCCCTTCCAGCGCCCTCAGCTTGCTGTCGTCCACCATGGTCTTCTGGTGGTCCGTCATGGCATCGTAGGCACTCCGGACATCCAGGACACGGTTTTCGGTCTCGACATCCCAGGGCTCCACGCTTTCCGGCAGGGCGGCGATCTTGGCCTCCACCCGGGTGACCTCCTCCAGCACGGCCTTGAGCGTTCCGATGCTGTCCAGGGCCTCGGTGATGATCTTCTTCTCCTCGTCGGTGGCGTTGGTGGTATCCAGGGCTTTCAGGGCCTTTTCCGCCTGGGTGAGCTTGGCATCATCCGCCATCTGGATATTGTCCTCCGTCAGGTCCCGGATGTCCTCCGTGAGCGCGGAGATGGGCTTCATGGTTATGGTGAGGGTGGCTGTATTCTGGCAGGCATCCTCGGCCTTCATGGTGTAGGTCCCTTCCCGGTTGCCCTCCAGGGTCACTTCGTAGGAGGTGCCGCTGATGTCCTTCCAATACCGGCTCAGTGGGGGCAGATACCGGCTCAGGGCATAGTCATCGGTAATGGTGACCTTCTGGGTGGTGTAGTAGGTAGCTCCGTTGGTAACGCCGCTGAATGTGGGGGCGTTCTCCTCCCGAATCAGCTTGTCGCTTCCCACATAGGAGACGTTCCCGGCCTTGTCCACGGCCTTGACGTAGAAATACCATTCGCCCAGGCCTAGCTGGATCATATGTTCCCGGTCCGGACCGCCCAGGTTCAGGCTTTCCTCCGGCACCGGCTCCCAGGCAGCCTGCTCCAGGGCTTCCCGGGTCAGCGCCGCCTTGGACAGCAGATAGGAGACGCTTGCCAGGCCGGTCTCCCCGTCCCAGGCCTCCACGGCAAAGTAGTTGCCTCTGGTGGAGATGACGTAGTAGGGGGCCGTGGCGGTGGAGATATTCTCCCATTCCTTACGGCTTGCTATTCCCTGGAAGGCTCCCTGGCCGAAGGTCCAATTCCGCAGCGCCAGGCTGGGGGCTTTCTCGTCCTTCTCCACCCCCTCCAGGGTGATGGTCAGGTTCTCCTCCACATCCGTCAGGGTGTAGGTGCCATTGTCCTCGGTGAAGACCCGGTCCCCGGCCTTCACGGCAAAGGAAGCGGTCTTGTAGTACCCTTCCGCCACGGTCAAGGTCAGCTTCAGGCTGTCGTGCCAGCTGAGCGCCTCCTTATCCGCCGTCAGGGTATAGCCGGTCTGGGGGCTCGGCAGGGTGACAGTGAGCTTGGGGCCGGGCTGGATGGTGATGGTTTCCGGCGAGGAGGCAAAGTGGTTCTCGTCTCCGGGTCTGCGGAACTCATAGGTCCCGGGTGCCAGGCCCTCCACAGTCACGCTTTCTTCCCCGGCGGGAACCGCCACGGGGATCCACTCCCCCCTGGTGCGTTTTGGACGGTACTCCAGAGCGGGCGTGTCGGTATAGGTGACCTTTCCGTCCTTTTTCCCGCCGATGGTTTCGTTTTCTGCTTTCACAAGGGTAGGCCTGGCCCACACGTTCTTTTCCACCAGCACATCCAGGACAAGTGTCGCGGACGTATAGTTGCCGTCCTCATCCACGGTGACCGTCAGCTGATATTTCCCTGCGTTTTTGGGGGCCGCGGGGGACCAGCTGTAACGGAATGCGCCGGTGGAGCTTGCCTCAAAGTATTTCCGTTCGGGTGTGGGGATATCGTCGCCATAGAGGTAACCCAGGGAATAGTTTCTGTTCCTCACAGTTCCCGTTGCCTTGGCAACCGTCAAATCAAAGGACGCGGCCGTCTCCACATAGTTCTGGGTCGCCGCGGCTGTGGCAGTGATCCGGGCTTCACCCGCCCCGCGGATGGTCACTGTGCCGTCTGTGCCCACCGTGGCAACGGCGGGGTCACTGCTGGTATAGGTGATCTGGCCGTCCCCGGCGGAATGGTCCAGGGCGTTGGCAAAGGGGCTGTCCCCATAGGTCTTGGTGACGGCAGCCTCGGCAAAGGCCAGGGTCTGGGCAATGGGGCGGATGGTGACGGTGAGGTCCGGAACCGAACCCAGGGTGTAGTTATCCTTGTCCTCGCCGGTCAGGGTAGCAGAGTAGGTAACCGTCCTGTTCTGGCCGGCATCCGGCGTTGCGACGGTTCCTCCACGCACCTGTGCCCCCAGGTCATCTCCCTCTGCCTTCTTGTCGAAGGTCACTTCTCCCCGGATGATCTGAACCGAAGGATTGTCCGGCTCATAGTCCCGGTCCTGGGCGGTGAAGCCGCCGGTGATATTCACGACTCTGGGGGTAATGGTCACGGCAAAGGGCTGGCTCTCCAGGACATAGCCGCTGCAGTTCACTACCGCAAGGAACCGGTGAGTTCCCACCGGGAGCTCGGGGTCCAGGGGGCAGGTCAGGCCGGTGCCCACCGGTGTGCGGCTGTCCTCCGCACCCAGCTGGTACCACTGTACAGTGACACCGGACTGGACCTCCTGGGGCTGGAGCCGCACCCCCAGGCGGAAGACCACATTGCCGCTGCTGTCCATCTCCCCCACGTTATACTGGGTGGAGACCTTTTCCTCATAGGTGTCGGCACCCAGCTGGCAATAGACGGCAGCCCCGGTCATGGGTACATCCGCAATCGTCACAGCGGGCAGTTCTTTGACGGTGCCTCCGCCGGGGACGGGGGTCCGCTCCTTTACATCCCCTTCCGTCAGCCAGGTGTTATCCGCCTTCCGGAAGGCTTTTCCGTCAGCCAGGAGGGACTGGATGTCCTCGAAGGTAACCGTGCGGTAATTTTGAAATGTGTCTGGGTCCATTTCGTAAACCAGAAGTTGACTGACGCTGCCGCCGGAGAGTTTGACATTTTGGATCTCGCCCCACAGATAGAGCTGTAAAATCTCACCGCCGGTGACAGTCAGCTTGTTTTCCGTGCCATAAACGTTAATTACGTTATGCTTGCCGCCGGAAATCCGGGCCTCTCCCCAGAGATACACCGGGCAGTTGCCTCCGGACAGCTCCGCCTGAGCCCCTGCTTCAACGGTTACGTAGTCTATTTCCAGCTTATTGTCACCGCCGGAGGGACCTTTCGCCGGGAGGATGAGCGTTCCGCCGGATCGAACGGTAATGGTTCTAGCAGGGAAATTGCTGTCCCCGCCGGAAACCCCGTCACTGAAGATCTTCAGGGTGGTGCCATCCGCGATGATCAGATCCGCTTTCCCAATCATGGACCTTCCGGACATATCTATGGCAACGGTGCCCTGGGCATCCATGGTTATCGTCTGGTCATCCGGCCATTTTTGCAAAAGCCGTACCACGCCGGAGCATTTTGCCGCATAGGCAAATCCCTCGGAATAATCACTGTGGTAGGTGACGCTGCCGCTGCCATCCGTCACGGTCAGCAGGTAGCGCACCTTGCCGCAGTTGCAGGTGTATACCATGAAATAGCCCTGTTTGTTTTCCCGGACGCTGGTGTGATCGCACCGCTTCACGGAAACTCCTTCAATCACCGTATCCGTGTCGGCGTAGTTCCTGGGATCCTCACCGTCCAATTCCGCATAGTAGCAGTCCTCCGCCAGCAGGCTTCTGAGGGTCACGCCGCTTCCTACGATCTTGCCGAATCTGCCGCCGGAGAGGGAGACGGTGCTGCCCTCCATGGCCGTCAGGCTACCCACATAGCCGCCGGTGACGGTCAGCTTTCCGTAAACGTAAACGCTGAGGTTCTCCCCCTGGGGAAAGACAGTCCCGCTCTCCACAGTAACCTGCCCGTCCTTTTGAATCTCTTTCATCTCCAGAATGCTGCCTGACTCAGAGCTGTCACGCAGGGTCAAATGACCGCTGCGAACACTCTTGATAACGGCGCCAAAGTAATTCAGGTCCAGGATGACGCTTCTGTCGCCGCCGTCCCAGCTTTCGCATTCCTCGCTAAGCGTGCCAATAATCACGGCCTGGGTCACACCGGGATCTTCCAAGGCATCGGAAAGCGTCCCGTAATAATGGGTGGTCCCGTCGTCGTAGGTGCCTTGGACATAGAACTGTTTTCCGCAGAGGGTGCATTCTCCCTCCTTGTCTACCTGGTCATGGGGGCAGGTGTAGCCGCAGTCGCACACGCCGTCCGTCCAATTTTCGTGGGTATGCTCCACCGCGTAGACGGTTCTATAGCTATCCGACATACTTACATCGTAGGCATTCTTCAGAAGATCGCTGCCGTCCGCCTCGTAGGCAAAGGCCGTGCCGTCTGCCAGCATACCCGACAGGGAGCTGCCGGTTGCGTCATAAAGGGCATAGGTTTGGCCATAGCCTTTGGGGTTTTCAAAGACACCGCCGCTGATCTGGACGGAGCCATAGCAGCGTTCCGCCCGCGTCACATTGGGAGAATAGGTGCCGCCCTTAATATTCACGATGCCTTCGCTTCCCACGGCAATGCGCACCGCCGCGCCTTTGCCGGTCTGGCGTGCGCCGCCGGTATTGGTGTTGGAGCCGTCCTTCAAAGTCACGTTGGCCGTGTCGGTGATGGTCAGCAGATTGCCCCAGAAGCTGCCGGAAAGGGTATGGCCGTTCCAGTCGATGGTGAAGGTGCCGCCGTCAATATAGATACCGCTATCCCCGGAATGGGTCACGTCCTTCAGCAGGCGCACCGTAGAGCCGGACAGGGTCATGGCCTGGTTGACCGCTGACTCAAAATCGTCAAAGCAGAAGCTGTCCGTCCCGGCCTCCACCTGAACGGAAGCCGCCGTGCCGCAAGCGCACTTGCCGCTGTTTTTATCGAAGGTATGGGAAGTGTGGGGAACCACATAGACGGTGGTGCGCTCCGGCGAGCCGCTGCCAGCATAGAGGTCGACCAGTTCCTTGCCCTCAGCATCCTTGGCCAGGGCACAGCCCGGCGCCATCATGTCGGCCAGTTTTCCGCCGCACCACAGGGCGGTGTAGGAATCGCACTTGTCCGTATTGATGAATACGCCGCCGCTGATCTGAATACCAACGGCACCGCTCTGAGCCGTCACAAGGTTGGCGTAGGTGCCGCCTTTAATCTTCAGGCTGCCGGTAAAGCTGCCGGAAATGTTGATCGCCGCACCGACACTGTTCATGCCGCCGACATTGTTGCCGGAGCTATCCTTCAGGGTCACATCCGCTGTACCGGCAATCCAAAGCATGGTATATTGGCGGGTAGCGGTGCTGGAAAGGGTATGACCGTTCCAGTCAATGGTGACCGAGCCGCTCTTGAATTCGGGTATGACATTGTCGTCGGTCAGCACCTCGTTCTTCAGGAGGGTCAGCAGCGCGCCGTTCTTACCATTGGCCTCGGCGACGGCATCTCGGAAGGTATTGAAGAAGGTGGTCGTCCCATTCACGGTCAGAGAGGCCGCCATCTGGTAGCCGCAATCCGGGCACAGGCCGGTGGTTTGATCGATATTCCCATGACCGCATTTCTTGCCGCAGTAGAGGCATTCATCGGTTGCCGTCAGGCCGTCCGGGTGGGTACATTTGACGATCTGCACGGCGGTGTTACTGTCCATGTCCGCCAGCTTCACCAGAACGCCCTTGGACTGGTAGGCATAGCCATCGGCCAGCAGTCCCAGGTAGTTCGGATTGGCATTGAAGCTGATGCTGTCAAAACTGCCGCCGGACAGCTCTACCGTTCCCATGACGTAGCCCAGCCCCAGCTTGGTGCCAGAGCCGCCGGTCATGGTCAGAGCGCCCTGGGCAAAGATGCCACCGTTAAAGATGCCACTTTCCACCTTGGCATAACCGTTCAGAATGTTGAGGGCGTACTGCTGGAGGGCATTTCCGTCACTGCTTCCGATGAAGGTAACGTCCTTCACAGTCAGACCCGCTTCGACCGCCGCGCCCGTTTTGCCCACCGTCACCGCCGGGCTGGACTTGGCGGTGCGGGTATTCTGCACGGTGCCGTTCTGGATGGTCACATTCTCTGCCAGAATCAGCAGCACCGGCTCGCCATCGGCATCGCCGGTCAGGGTGTGGCCGCCCAAATTCAGGGTCACGTTCTTATTGATCTCCACGGTTTTGCTGCCCTGGTAGAAGTTGCCCCGGAGGGTGATGGTGTCGCCGTTCTTGGCGGCGGTCAGGGCATCTTCCAGGCTGGTGTACCGGTCTTCGCCGATGGCGTAAGCTTCGACCAGCGCATGGCAGAAGGTGCAGTAGCCGTCCGCGTCCACGGTCTCATGGTCACAGGTGCGGCCGCACTCGCACTCGCCGTTCACATAATTACATTTGTGCGCCACCACCTGGATTTTGCCCGTGAGATTTTCCGGAATGGAGGCATCCACAATGCTGCCATCGGAATCCTGATAGGCATAGCCATCGTCCAGCAGATTCAGCGGCTGGGCACCGTTGCTTGTGTCGATTCCCTTTTCAAAGGTGCCGCCCCGCAGGTGGACAACGCCCTCCACGCTGCTGAAGGAAACCTTTTCTTTGAAGACCGACTCTCCCTGGACAGTGATATCCAGGTAGCTATTGTTGGTTGCATAGGCGGCCATAAAGGTCACGCCGTCCAGAATCAGCTTGCCTTCCGCGTTGCTGTAAACGCACTGATCCAGCGTGCCGCTTTTCA
>USQL01000021.1 GCA_900556935.1 uncultured Eubacteriales bacterium
TTAGAATGTCCGTATTGCGGTACTGGATGGCCTCGGCAAGGTGGAAGCTCTCGATCCTCTCGCTGCCGTCGAGGTCGGCGATGGTGCGCGCGACGCGCAGCAGCTTATCGTGGCTGCGGGCGGTGAGCCCGAGACGGTCGAACGCGCCCTTTAAGAGCTTCTCACCCGCGGCGTCGAGCCGACAGAATTCGCCGACCATCGGCGCGGTCATGTAGGCGTTGCAGGTGATGGGCGTGCCGGCGAAGCGCTTTTTCTGAATGTCCCGCGCGGCGTTGACGCGCTCGCGCACGGCGGCGGAGGACTCCGCCTTTTCGCGGCGGCGCATGGCCTCAAACTCCACCGAGGGGACGCTGACCTGTAAGTCCATGCGGTCGAGCAGCGGGCCGGAAATTTTGGAGACGTATTTCTCCACGTCCTTCTGCGAGCAGCGGCAGCGCCCGGAGGGATGCCCGTACCAGCCGCAGCGGCAGGGATTCATGGCGCCCACGAGCATGAAGCGGCTCGGCAGCGTGACGCTGCCCGCGGCGCGGGTGATGGTCACCTCGCCGTCCTCGAGCGGCGCGCGGAGGGATTCAAGCACATCGCGGTGGAACTCGGGAAACTCGTCCAAAAACAGCACGCCGTGGTGGGCGAGGGAAATCTCACCGGGAGAGAGCGCCCTGCCGCCGCCGGACATGGCTGCGGCGGAAAGCGTGTGATGCGGAGAGCGGAACGGGCGCTGCGTGAGCATGGGGTGCTTGCTGTCGGTCAGTCCCGCGACCGACCAGATCTCGGTGGACTCCAACGCCTCCTCGTGCGTCATGTCGGGGAGAATGGAGGGCAGACGCCGCGCGAGCATGGACTTGCCCGCACCGGGCGAACCAATGAGAAGCACGTTGTGGGAGCCTGCGGCGGCGATCTCCAGCGCGCGCTTGACGTTCTCCTGCCCCATGACGTCGGCGAAATCGGGAACGCTGTCCGCCTCGACCGTCGGCTCCCAGCGCTGCGCGGGGGCAAGCCGTTCCTCGCCGCGCAGATGGCGCAGAAGCTGCGGCGCGTTCTCCACGCCGTAGACGGTCAGACCGTCGGCCAGCGTCGCCTCGGCGGCGTTCGCCGCGGGGACATAAAGAGTCTTCACGCCCGCACGCGCCGCAGCCATCGCCATCGGCAGCACACCGCTGATGGGGCGCAGCGCGCCGGTGAGCGACAGCTCGCCGATGAACGCGGAGGCCGGGTCCGGCGCGTCGATCTCACCCTCGCCCGCGAGGATGCCGAGCAGCAGCGGAAGGTCGTAGACCGTGCCTTCTTTCTTCAGGTTCGCGGGCGCGAGGTTGACCGTGATGCGGCTGACGGGGAACTTCGCTCCGCAGTTTTTGATCGCCGCGCGGACGCGCTCGCGCGCCTCCTTCACCGCCGTGTCGCCGAGGCCGACCACGTCGAACGCGGGAAGCCCGCCCGAGAGGAAGCACTCCACCGTGACCTCATAACCGGAAATGCCCTGCAAACCGAGGGAACGCACCGTTGTGACCATACGCTGCCGTCCTTTCCTTGCCTGTTTTCTTATTTTCAGTTTACCACAGTTTGCCGCATAAGGCAAGCGCGGCGCGGGGCGCGGAGGGGAAAGGAATGATATCCTGCAAAACAGGAGTTAATATTAAATATTTTGAATATTTAATTGCAAAAATGTGGAGAGTCTTACCAAATGTAAATAATATCCTGCAAAAAAATGAATGTTTTTTGCGAAAGTGACGTTTACAGCGGGTGAAAATCGTGCTATGATGATAGCGTCAGTTTTTGCGTAATGACGCGAAAAACGCCGCTCCCCGGCGGCGAATATAACAGGAGGTTTCATTTATGGCAAGAAAAATGAAGTCCATGGACGGTAATAACGCTGCCGCGCATGTATCCTATGCGTTCAGCGAAGTTGCCGCGATTTACCCCATCACCCCCTCGAGCCCCATGGCCGACTTTGTTGACCAGTGGAGCGCCAACGGATTGAAGAACATCTTCGGCACCCGCGTGAAGGTCGTCGAGATGCAGTCCGAGGCCGGCGCGGCCGGCGCGGTGCACGGCTCCCTCGGCACCGGCGCTCTGACGACCACCTACACGGCGTCTCAGGGCCTGCTGCTGATGATCCCCAATATGTACAAGATCGCTGCCGAGCAGCTCCCCTGCGTGTTCCATGTTTCCGCGCGTACCGTTTCCACCCACGCGCTGAACATCTTCGGTGACCATTCCGACGTGATGGCCTGCCGCCAGACCGGCTTTGCCATGCTCTGCGAGGGCAACGTGCAGGAGGTCATGGACCTCAGCCCCGTCGCCCATCTCGCGGCGCTGACCGGCAAGGTCCCCTTCATCAACTTCTTCGACGGCTTCCGCACCAGCCACGAGATCCAGAAGATCGCGGTCTGGGATTATAAGGACCTCGCCGAGATGTGCGACATGGACGCCGTCAAGGCCTTCCGTGAGCACGCCCTCAATCCCGAGCATCCCCATATGCGCGGCTCCCACGAGAACGGCGATACCTTCTTCCAGCATCGTGAAGCCTGCAACCAGTATTATGACGCGCTGCCCGAGGTCGTTGAGTCCTACATGGATAAGATCAACGCCAAGCTCGGCACCGACTATAAGCTGTTCAACTACTACGGCGCGCCCGACGCCGACCGCGTCATCATCGCGATGGGCTCCATCTGCGACGTGGCCGAAGAAGTCATCGACTACCTCAACGCCCACGGCGAAAAGGTCGGTCTCATCAAGGTCCGCCTGTACCGTCCGTTCAAGGCCGAGCGCCTGATCGAGGCCATTCCCGCGACCTGCAAGAAGATCGCCGTCCTCGACCGCACCAAGGAGCCCGGCGCACAGGGTGAGCCCCTGTACCTCGACGTCGTCACCGCGCTCGCCAACGCCGGCAAGACCGACATTCAGGTCATCGGCGGCCGTTACGGTCTCGGCTCCAAGGATACCCCGCCCGCTTCCGTCTTCGCCGTTTACAGCGAGCTGAAGAAGGACGAGATGAAGCGTCAGTTCACCATCGGCATCGTCGATGACGTGACCGGCCTCTCCCTCCCCGAGGACAAGAACTGCCCGAACACCGCGGCGGAAGGCACCATCGAGTGCAAGTTCTGGGGTCTCGGCGGCGACGGTACCGTCGGCGCGAACAAGAACTCCATCAAGATCATCGGCGACCACACCGACAAGTACGTACAGGCTTACTTCCAGTACGACTCCAAGAAGACCGGCGGTGTCACCGTTTCCCACCTGCGCTTTGGCGACAAGCCCATCAAGTCCCCCTACTACATCAACAAGGCTGACTTCGTGGCCTGCCACAACCCCTCCTACATCACCAAGGGCTTCAAGATTGTTCAGGATGTTAAGCCCGGCGGCGTGTTCCTGATCAACTGCCAGTGGAACCTGGAGGAGCTGGAGCATCATCTGGATGCCGCTTCCAAGCGCTACATTGCCAACAACAACATTCAGCTGTACACCATCGATGCCATTGACCTGGCCATCAAGGTCGGTATGGGCAAGCGTACCAACACCATCCTGCAGTCCGCCTTCTTCTCCCTGGCCAAGGTTATGCCCGCCGAGGAGGCCATCAAGTACATGAAGGACGCTGCTGAGCACTCCTACGCCAAGAAGGGCATGGATGTTGTTGAGAAGAACTGGAACGCCATTGACGTAGGTGCCAACGCTTACAAGAAGATTGCTGTTCCCGCTTCCTGGGCTACCGCTGAGGACAACAAGGCCGAGGCCGCTCTGGAGGGCCGTCCCGACACCGTGAAGGTTGTCAAGAGCATTCTGAACCCCATCGGCAAGATGGATGGCTACAGCCTGCCCGTCTCCGCTTTCGAGGATCTGCCCGACGGTCAGTTCCCCCTGGGTGCTTCCGCTTACGAGAAGCGCGGCGTTGCCGTTACCGTTCCTCACTGGGACGAGACCAAGTGCATCCAGTGCAACAACTGTGCCTATGTCTGCCCCCATGCTACCATCCGTCCCTTCGCGCTGACTGAGGAAGAGGTCAAGGCCGCTCCCGCCGGTGCCCGTCTGGTGGATGTCAAGGCCGGCAAGGGCAAGGGCGTATACAAGTACATGATGGCTGTTTCTCCTCTGGACTGCATGGGCTGCGGCGTGTGCGTCGGTGTCTGCCCCACTCAGGCTATCACCATGGTTCCCCAGGAGAAGGAGCTGCCTGAGCAGGAAGTCTGGAACTACATGGTCGACCACGTATCCGAGAAGAAGGATATGCAGGACAACACCGTTAAGGGTTCTCAGTTCCACAAGCCTCTGCTGGAGTTCTCCGGCTCCTGCGCCGGCTGCGCCGAGACCAGCTACGCCCGTCTGGTAACCCAGCTGTTTGGCGACCGGATGTACATCTCCAACGCCACCGGCTGCTCCTCCATCTGGGGTGGTCCCGCTGCTACCGCTCCTTACACTGTCAATGCCGAGGGCCACGGTCCCGCATGGGCAAACTCCCTGTTCGAAGACAACGCCGAGCATGGCCTGGGTATGTACACCGCTCAGTCCGTGATTCGTGAGTCCCTGGCCAACAAGGTGCGCACCGTCATGGAGAACACCGCTGACGAGGCCCGGAAGGCTGCCTGCCAGGCTTGGCTGGACACCTACAACGATGGCAATGCCAACAAGGAAGCTACTAAGGCTCTGGTTGCCAACCTGGAAGCCCATGTCTGCTGCGACACCGTGAAGGACATCCTGTCCAAGAAGGAATACCTGTCCAAGAAGTCCGTGTGGATCTTCGGCGGCGACGGCTGGGCTTATGATATCGGCTTCGGCGGCGTTGACCACGTGCTGGCTTCCAACAAGGATGTCAACGTGTTCGTCTTCGATACCGAGGTTTACTCCAACACCGGCGGACAGGCCTCCAAGGCTTCCAACATCGGCCAGGTTGCTCAGTTCGCTGCCTCCGGTAAGGAAACCAAGAAGAAGTCCCTGGCTGAGATCGCTATGAGCTACGGCTATGTCTACGTTGCTCAGGTTGCCATGGGTGCCAACCAGGCTCAGACCCTGAAGGCCATCACCGAGGCCGAGGCCTACAACGGTCCTTCTCTGGTCATCGGCTACGCTCCCTGCGAGATGCACTCCATCAAGGGTGGCATGACCAACTGCCAGGCTGAGATGAAGAAGGCTGTTGAGTGCGGCTACTGGAACCTGTTCCGCTTCGATCCCTCCAAGGAGACCGGCAAGTTCACTCTGGACTCCAAGGCTCCGAAGGATGGCTATCAGGAGTTCCTGATGAACGAGGCCCGCTACAGCCGTCTGACCCGCGAGTTCCCCGAGCGTGCTAAGGAGCTGTTCCCCAAGAACGAGGCTGCCGCGAAGGAGCGCTACGAGCATCTGCTGAAGCTGGTTGAGATGTACAAGGGCTAATCCCCCTCCCCTATCTCATCCCATAACAATTGCCCGCCCCCGAGTTTGGGGGCGGGTTTTTTAGAAGGAGAAGCTATGATCGGAACTGTCATTGATATTGACGGCGACTATGCCGTCGTCCGCTACGATGCCACCGGCACGGAATCCCATGTGGCCCTGGCCATTCTGGGAGATGCTCAGATTGGCGACAAGGTGAAGTTTGAAAACTTCTGCTATGAGCTGCTGTAAAGGCATAAAAAAGCGCCCCAAAGTGAGGCTGCGTTCCAGTCTTCCTTTGGGGTGTTCTTGTGATTTTCTATTCCATCCGAAGCCGCAGCGCAACCCGGGCCTGGCCGCCGGGGGTGCAGGTGAAGAGGGTCATGTCCCAGCCGCTATCCGAGCGGAAACGGTCTGTCATGTCCTCCAGGCTGTCCGGGGACAGGGTTTCCATTTTGGATAAGGTGTAATTCCAAACAACGCCATCCATATCCGTGAAGGAAACGGGCGTGCCAATCTCCAGATACGGCAGACGGCCGAAATGGCTGGCGTAGTTATGGGCGCAGATGACCAGGTCTCCGGTGAAGACGGAACCGCTGAAGCGTCCCGGGGCTGTCCGCAGGCCCTCGTAGCTCCATTGGGACAGCACCGGCAAATCCAGGGAAAGCGCCGGGACGGAGAGATAGCCGATATAGTCATTGCCATCGACAGTCTGCACAGTCATTTCCCTGGGCATTTGCGGCTCCTCCGGAGGCGCAAGGGGGTCTGTTTCCTCCTGCTCTGTTTTTGGCTCCGGAATGGCTGCACCGGTCGTCTGCGGTATTTTGTCTTCCAGCTGTACCAGAATCCGTTCCGCCTGCTCCCCTGCCTGGGTGTTGTCCCAGCGGTTATACAGCAGCAGCCCCGCGGCGGCGAAGATCAGCACCGTTCCCAGCGCCAAAAACAGCTTACTTAGAATCTTCATTCCGTTTCTCCTGCCGCTTCGAAAGAATCCAGCCAATCAGCAGAAAGACGAGGCCCATTCCCGCCAGAACCGGCACCGGCCAGCGAAGCTGCCCGGTCTGAGGAAGGCGGGATGCCGGTCGGCCGGTCGGCGTGGAAGTTGTCGATGCGGTGGGTGTTGTAGTGGGTGTTGTAGAAGGTTCCGTCGTTGGCGTAGTTGTCGGGGCCGGGGATGCCCGCCCGACCTTGGGGGCGGCATCGATGTCATAAATCCAGAGACCGTTTTCCGAAAGAGGCACCGTCACCAGGAAGGGGGCCAATGCGTGATACCGGTCTGCCGGGACGCTCTGAGAAACAAGATACAGCCCCAGCTCCAACTGGGAAAACAGCACCTTTCCTGCCCCGTTCGGCTCTGCCGAAACGTACTTGGCGTTTGCGGGTCTCTTTTGGGTCAGCTCCTTTGCCAGTTCCGCGGCACCGGTCCCGTCGGATAGAAAGGTATCCAGGGACACGCCGCTGCTTTCAAAGCCGTTGACCGGGACGTAGCCAGCATTCGTCAGCTTGGCAACCTGAAAGCACTGCAGCTCCCCGCCGGGAACCGGGGTTCTCTCCGTGTCCAGAACGCGGACGAGGATAGAACCGGTTCTCGTCAAATCCGGGTAAGCCTGGGCCGCCGCGCCGCACAGAAACGCGCCGCACAGCAGGACGGCACACAGAAGCAGGGTCCCATTTTTGATTCTTTTACGCATTTCCATGCCTCTTTCCTTTGGGAATCAGTAAGAAAATCAGTAGAATTGGGAGAAACAGCACCGCGGCTACCACAATGGGTTTCACCTGTGCCGCCTCCGAGGAAACCACAATCTGACGGGCATCGTCAGCAATCCGGCGGCCACGGACCAGCAGCCTGTGGGAGTTGATGCCATAGGGCGTGCAGGTCATCAGGGTCACAAAGTCCTCCTCGGGGTCGATGGCAAGGAGGTCCGTCTGGGTGGGCAGCACAATGGAAATCTGGTCCACACGATAGCGCATAACCTGGTCGAGGACGGTAATCTCGAAAGTGTCCCCTGCCTCCAGCTGGTCCAAGTCCGTAAACAGCTTTGCGCTGGGAAGTCCCCTGTGGGCGGAAAGCACCGCGTGGGTCCCCAAGCCGCAAATCGGCAGGCTAGTCCCTTCCAAATGACCGGCTCCCGCTTGGAGCACAGAGGCATCCGTGCCATGATATATCGGCAGCGTTACCCGAATTTTGGGAATCGAAATATAGCCCATAACGCCTGTACCGCTGATATTTAAGAGATTCGCATACTCCGGGAATTCCTCTGGATGAAGCAGCGCCTTGCTGTCTGCCCGAACGGCGGCGTTGTATGTCTCCGCGTCTGCCAGCCATGCCTCTTTTTCCGGGTCATTTTGTAGCTCCCGCACTTTTTGGTCGTATCGGTCCACCACCCGGCTCTGATTGGCCCTGTTTACCGCATCGCTGACGGTTGGATACAGCAGTATTCCAACCCCCAGCAGAAACACCAAAACCAGCAGAAGGGTTGTACCATGTTTCTTCATCGTCTCTCCAGGGATTTATTTTTCCCGCTCCATGCGTTTTCTGGAAATCAGCAGTACCAAGGCCGCCGCTGCCAGGATGCCGCCCACCAGATAGAATACAGTGGTGCCCATACCGCCGGTGGAGGGGAGCAGGGTGCCCGCATGGTTCTCAATCCGGATACCACCGGTGGGGGTTCCGCCTGCTTGCTGCTGGCTCAGCTGATTTCCCCCGGTCAGGTCCACTACTACCATGTCGGCAAGCAGGTTATAGCCCCTCGGTGCCGTGACCTCTTTCAGATAATAGACTTTTTTATCTAACCCGAAGACACGGATCACGCTTCCCTTTGTTGTAATATTTTCCGGTGTTTCACCCACCAACGCGGGACGGTAGCCTTTTTGGGTCTGGTCCCACACAAGCTCAATCTTCTGTGCGCCCGCTCCGTTTCCGTTATAGAGTTCGAAAACCGCATCGGGCAGCTGTTTATTCTGCTGATTGACTTTCAAAATATCGAAGGCAAAGGTTTCTGTGTGCGTTTCGGAATGGGTGACATTTGTTGCGTTGTCATAATTGACCCATGCGTCATTTTTACCGACCGTCACCGCATCCTTATTTACCGTTCCCTGATAGGTGAGGAAAATGGACGAATTTGCGGCAAGGGTAGAAATATAATCATTGCGAAACCTGACCTCAAAGGTGCACCCGTCGGTTGGGTTCATTGTGACCGTGTAATTTTTGGTAGCTACATCCTGTCCATTTACCTTCACGGTAATCGGGCCATTGATTGTCAGCCCCGTTGCCTTATCGTGGTAAACATAGTCGGTTGTGCCTTTGCCGACATTGACGACAGAGCGGAAGTCCACCGTTGTACCGATGGCCGCCGTGTTGTTGGGACCGTATTGTTCATCCGTCTGACCAGGTAGCTTCGTGGTTTTTGTAACACCGGGCGCTTCATTTTTCTCCTCAATGGTCAGGTCGGGAGCGTTGGTACCCAAACTGCAAAGGGTTCCCACTGCACTGTCCAGCAGGTAATAGCCATAGGGAACGGCGGTAAATGACAGGCCGGTGTCTTGGCAGGTTCCCTCAAAGGAAGGTAGAATATTGTTTTGCGAAGCATAGCTCAGAGCCGATATTGCAAAAGCTTCCGCACGCGCAACGTTCTCCTCCACCTGCCATGTCGGATGGCCGTTTTCCAGGTGAATGTATTCATAGCCGGCGCCATCCATCGCAAAGAAGCTCGTCCAGTTGCTGTTGACCGTGTAGGAATACTGATTATTATTGTTTTCCGTATTATAGCTGTTTAGTACGAATAGCTGGTAAAGCTTGTAGTTCTTTCCGGAAACACCTTTCTGAATGGTAATGGTGCCCGTCCCGCCGGTGGAGCTTCCGTCGGCATAGGCACTTATTACCATAGATGCCATCAGAAGGAGCACTAAGATAAGGGAAACAAACTTGTTCTTTTTCATATGGCCTTTCTCCTTTTTCTCATGTATAGCAGTCCCGCGGCGGCGGCAAGCAGCAGCGAACTGCCGATGATACAATAGATCCGGTTCCCGGAGCCGCCTGTTTTTGGAAGCTCGTAGGAATAGACCTGATTGACAATGGTGATCACACCGGTCTGGATGCCGTGGTTGTAGGTAACACGCCAGTTACTCTTTGTCTGTAGTTCTTCTACATAGTAGCGGTAGGGCGTTCCTTGGCTGTCCACAGTTGGAAGACTGTTGCTGCCTTCCCAGGTATACTTCCAGTCGTTCGCCGCATCCAGCCGGACGGGAGTTCCTACCTCCTGCCGCGCCGTTCCGACACCCGTATCTCTGGAAAGCTGCACCAAGATCGCGTCCACGGGCGGATTCGCCAAAGGCTGATTATCAACGCTCATCCAGTATTTCTGGACAGAAAGCTTGCTGGGTTCGTTCTTGACGGACAAGGTAAGCGCGCCGGTGGACAGTCCGTAGAGGATGCCTGTGTCTGCCCTCACGGAGCCATCCGGCAGAGCCTCCTGATAGCCGGTTGCCCGGAAGAACGCACCATTCCGCTCCCCTTGCTTGAAGAAAAGGACGTAGTAGGGTGTAGAACCCAGCACATAGTCTGTCGGCGCTTTGGTTTCCGTAATGCGGTAAAGCACATCGGGATGCAGGGCGTTTTCACCGGATTCCGTAACGCTTCGGGTAAGAACGCCGTTCTGGTTTACATAGGTTCCCAGCTCCTCCCAGATGCCGTCGCTTCCGTTTGTTCCCTTCCGGTAGGCATCGATCCGGAACTCCGCACCCTTTAGCAGCTCGCCGGTAAGGCTATCCTGCTTGTTCAGAATCAGCTGACCATTATTGATGGTCGCGGAGGAACTACTTTGGGTCAGCGCGATTTGTACGCCGGTGGAATAGACATCCACAAGAGACACCGTATTGCTGATGGGCGGTGCGGAATAATTTCCCGGGTCAAATTCGCAGACATAAGTTAGAATCATGGCTGTCTCATCGGGCACCTGAATACGGAGAAGGTCTCCGGATAGAGGGTCCATGTCCTGCCACAGGTTTCGGGGAACCTCCCGGTCCTGGTAAATGGCATTGGTAAGGGGGTCAAAGGAATAATAGTAGAGCCTAATACTGGACTTGTCCACCGTATAGGTCACTCCGTCGGGTACGGTGAGCCTGTCCGTTAACTCCAAAGAATCGCTATTTTCCTTGCAGTCCACTCCGGCAGGATTGATATAGACGGTATACTGGATTTTATTGATCAATTTATTGTCCAGGGAAAGCTGTGTGCTTTCTTTGGTCATCTTATTGACCTCTCTTGTAAGAGTGGTACTTACCATGGATTTTTCCGTGCCCCAGCTGGCAGTGTTGGTATAGTTCACTTGGCTGGTACCCAGGAATCCCCAGGCGGGGTCCCCGGAAACCCGCAAGGCATAGCGAATGAGGATCGTATGGGCCTGCTGGCCGGAACCATAGTTGGAAACCTCAAAAATCAGCTGCTGTCCGTTCTGGGAAACTTGCAAAGTTCCGGCATTCCTCTGCCCGTCAACCGTGATCGAGGTTCTGTCTGCCACATAGGCGGCACTCTTTGGAATCAGATCCTCCACCTGTAAGGGGTCTGCTCCGGCCTCAGTATGCAGCTCCAACTGATAATAAAGCATTCCGTCGCTTGGAAGCGTCTCGGTGCTGTTGCCATGGTAGGTATTTCCGCCATCGGTAGATACCAGTTTTTCAAGCGTTCTCGCGTTCCGGTAGACAACTTGGTCGGAAACGTAATTGCTCTGATTGACACGGGCAAGATTTTGATAGGTCCAGGTACGACCAATTGGCACAGAATTCAGGTCCAAATGGGTTGGGTAGCGGCTCAGGGTCAAAGTCTGCACCGCCAGATTTTCCGAAGTGACAGTAATCGTAAAGCTGTGTACCTTGGTGGTACTGTCTGCCGGATCAATCGGCGTACCCGTGCCGTCGGCACTGGCGTAAAAGGATAGGCTGAGTTGATTCCCCAAATCCGCAAAGCTCCGGCTTGTGCCGTCGGTCATGGTAAGCTGAAGATTTGCCCCAATCGCCTGAGAAAGCTCACTGGCAAAGGCATAGTGAGAATCCGGAGAAACCTTGTTGTTACCATTGTCAACACCGTCGGAAATGGAATCCAGGATTGTGAAGTTCGTCGCTCCCGTAGAATTCCGGGCCGTTAAATTCCAGTAGGCCGTATCCCCGATGGTTTCCTCTAAGCTTTTACTGAGTCCCCATTGTCCCTGAGCGACTTGGACAGTGGCGCTGGAACTAAAAAACAGGCTGCCCCTTGTAAGAGTTGCCGTATTGGTCAGAGAAAACGCCTGGCTGGAATTGGGGACATCGGTTTCAAAAATAAATGTATAGGGGGTTTTGGTGTAGCCCTGCGGGAACGTAAACCCGTCACGCTGGAAAATGCTGCCGTCTATGGTCTGTACAAATTTCAAATTGCCTTCACAGTAAAGATTTACGTCGCCCACAATGGAGACACCCTGGGGAAGCACATCCCGCACTGTGTAACCGGTCATTTGAGCGCCGCCAAATCCTGGGTTATTGAGCTTAATTGTCCAGCGCACCCTGCCGGTTACGGCATCATACGTACCGGATTTCTCAATTCGATTAAAAAAACTGACAAAAGACTGGTTATTCAATTTCGTGGAAAGATTTCCGGCTGTTCCGGAGGCAAAATTATATAGCTTTCCAGCACCACTTGCACTTGTAAAGGACTCCGGCGGTACAATGACTCCATAGACCATCTCATAACTTTCACCGGCTTTTAGTGCTTCCAGGTTAGAAACCGTAAGAATTGGCCTTCCATCCGCGGTATTGTCAGAAAAGCTTACATCCTGCGAATTCAAAGGAATGGATGTTCTGGTTTTGCCGCTGACCCGGGTAACAGTGACAGAGTCTTCCTTGAAGTAGCCTCGAATCATGTTGGAGGCATTCACATTGTTCAGCTGATCGGTAATAGAAATAGGTCCTCCCGCTCCATTTTTGGTAGAAAAAGTAACTTTATAACGAACCAAGATACTTCCGTCATCCCAGGCTTCCCGGCTAAGGCCGATTTTCGCAATACTGCAATCCGGGTTCAAAGGATCTACATGCAGGGAGCCGATACCCGGGAACTGGATTTCTCCGCCCTCCGCGGAAGAAATACGGTTCGCTTTTCCGGCGACCTTGAAGGTCCCGTCAAATACATTGTGCTTTGTCCACAGGTCCTCGTCATAGTAAAATGTCACTTCATTATTGACAATCTCGTAGTGGCCGACGATATTGTTGGCAGTGTCCTTGATTGGCTCATCGAAAACGTCCTCCACTTGCAGTCCCTTGGGGATGCTGTAGGTTGCTTTGAGCGTACCTCGGCAGGACTCAGGCAGCTGATAGCCAATGGTCAACTGAATTTCGTCACCATCCAGAATATGGTCTCCCTCCAAGGGCACCCATTGGTCTCCGGCCGCACCGCTTACCTTTTTGCTGAATCCGGATTTATTTTTGTCAATGAAGTCATTGAGGATTACGGAAGCGGCGGGTGCAACCCCATCCTGAGGGCTTACCGCAAAAGCCGCATCCAGTTCACCCAAGCTCCCGTTCTGGGACGGCTCCGAGGGGGCCTGCGAATTGCTGCCCTCAGAGAAGCCGTTTGCGATCTGTTCTCCGGAGGGTACTAAAGTCCCTGCGCCATCGGGATTCTGGGAACTATCTGTGGGTTCGGAAGCTTCTGTAGCCTCCGCGGCATCGGTAGCTTCGGTTTCTTCCGAGGATGCGCCGGATTCCGAAGCCTCGCCTGCCTCCGTGGATTCCGGATTATCCCGGAAAATCGGAAGGCCGTAGGCTGCGTAAGCCTCCCCTACCGCAATCCGGCTTGTCACCGACTGGGCAGAAACGGACACCGCCGCCACCTGTCCGGACACATCCCCACAAATTACGGTCAGCGCCTCCCCGCCCAGGCTGACAACGCCTGCCGTGCCATGGAAGAAAACAATATCTCCCGGCTGGGCCGTCTCGGCGCTTCCCTGGCGCAGCCAGAGGCTGCCCGCGGATTCGCTGAGCATGGTGGAAACGCCCGCCCGCTGAGGTGCCACATATTCCGGCACCCCGCTATAGCGCAGGCAATACGCCAAGAACATTCCGTCCCAGGGGCCGTAGGGGTCACCGTAGCTTTCGCCGTAGCGGGTGTAGCCATGGCGGGTGCCGTCGTCGTCCAGGATAAAGTTCCGGGTGCTCTCCCGGTAGCCCAGCTGGGCCTTTGCCACGGCCAGAAGGTCGGTATTCCAGATGCCGGTGCCGGGGTTGGCTGCGTTGGCGCGGAGGGTTTCCGCATCCTCCACATCCGCGGTCAGGTCCGGCAGGCAGGTTTCGTCGTGGGTGTGCTCCGGGACGGTGCAGGTGAGCGTGGTCTCCCGGCAGGCATCCGTATGGACATGGGCAACCGGTGCCCGCTCGGCTTGGGTACAGGTCAGGACCTCGGTCTCCTCGTAGCAGCTTTCGTCGTGCTCGTGGGGCTCCAGGGTGCAGGTTAGAACCTGCTCGACGGTATAGCAGTCCTCCCCGTGGCTGTGCTCCTCTTGGGTGCAGACCAAGGTGCCGTCCGAATCATAGCAGTCTTCCCCATGGGTATGCTCCGGCAGGGCACAGGTCAAAACCCGCTCCTCGGTATAGCAGTCGTCCCCATGGGTATGGGGCTCCTTTTCGCAGCGCAGGACCCGGGTTTCCTCGTAGCACTCCGGGCCGTGGGTGTGGCCGGGCGCTTCCTCCTGCCCCTCTTCCAGGCCGCAGATGAAATGGGTCTCGTAGCAGTCTTCCGTATGAACATGCTCTGCAAGGCCGCAGACTACATCGGAAGTGGCAGAAATACCGGTCTGACGCAGCTGCCAGAACACCGCACCGGCGGCAAACACCGACAGCAGCGCAAGGCCAGCCAAAAAGGTTCTCCCCCGGCGGTGCCGGGCTTTTGCCTCTTCCAGCCGCTCTTTGATAAAATCCGTCATGGTAAACCCTCTTTATCGATGAAATATGTCCGTCCATTCTTTTGGCAGGGGCCAAATCCTGCAAAGGACCTTGCCAACCACCTGCTCCCGGTCAACACAGCCGATGACTGTACTGCGGCTGTCAATAGAGGTGGCCCGATGGTCCCCCAGGACAAAATAGCGGCTCTCCGGCACCTGATAGGGAAATTCAATGCTGCACTCCCCCAGGGCCTTTTCGTCCACATAGGGCTCGTCCAGCACTTCCCCATTCACCGTTACGGTTCCCTGCTCGTCTATGGAAATCACATCCCCGGGGAAGCCGATTACCCGCTTTAAAAGCAGCTTATTCTGCCAGGAAAAGCCAATGAGGTCCCCGGTTTTCAGCCGGTCTGTCTTCCACAGAAGCAAAATGTCCCCGTCAGACAGGGCGGGACTCATGCTGTCCCCGGAGACCCGCAGCACAGGCATGAACAGGGTTGCGAGAATCGCCGCCGCTGCCGCCGCCACAATGAGGACCCCGACGGTGCTCCTCAAAATCCGTCGGAACCTCTGGCGTTTATTCAGCCTTTTTTGCTCCCTGGCTATTTCTTCCAGAGAGGGAATCCGTGTGTCTGCCATTACCAAGTTCCTTTCCCGGTGCCGTTCTGATAGCTCATAAACAGGTCCCCTACCTTCCGCTCGAAGGCATCCCAGCGGGCTTTTGTCTCCGCCTCCGCCTGGTGCTTTAGCTCCTCGCACCGGGCATTCACCTGGGCCTCATAGGCACTTGCGGAGGCGCGAATCTCCTCCGCCTGCTGCCGGGCATCCGAAAGGATTTGATTGGCCATCTCCTCGGCGCTTCCACAGCTGACACGGATGGAAGCCAGATATTGGTCCGCCGCGGTCTGGGCCGCCTCAAATACCCCGCTTAGGGCCAAGGCGGCCTCCGCGATGGAGCCCGCGTTCTTGATTTTCAGCTCCTGCCGGGAAAGCTCCCCCTTTAGCGTGTTGTTTTCCGCTTCCAGGGCTTCCTGCTGCTGTTTCAGGGCGTAGATAACATCTATCAATTCCCCACGGTTCATATGCCGCAATTCCTTTTCGGCCATACAGAAGTTCCCTCCTGATTTTTCCTTTTTTCACACCTAAATTATACCATTTTCTTTCCAAAAAGCAATACGAAAAATTACATTTTGTTTTATTTTGTATTTATATTGTAACTTAAGTCATAGTTATCTCATATCTCGTGATGGTAAAAGAATCACCGGAGGGATTGCTCCTTCCGGTGAAACAACGGTTTATCGTTCTGTATTTTATTTTGTCAGAATCCGTTTCAGATCCCGGCACAGGGATTCCACATTTTCCTCGGTGGTTGCCCAACTGGTGCAGAAACGCACCGCCCGATGGGTCGGGTCTACCCTGCACTGCTCGCAGAATACATAGCTTTTCGCCAACTCCGCCAGGGCCTCGTCCGGCAAAATCGGGAAAATCTGGTTGGTGACCCCGGGAACCAGCAGCTGCACGCCGCACTCCCGGAGGCAGGCCCGAATCCGGTCAGCCAGGCGGTCGGCATACCGGGAGATGGTGAAATAGAGCTTATCCTCCAAAAGGGTCTCAAACTGGATGCCCAGCAGCCGGCCCTTGGCCAGCATTCCGCCGTGCTGCTTGATAAGGTACCGGAAATCCTGCTTGATTTCCGGGTTGGAAATTACCACAGCCTCACCGAACAGCGCGCCGACCTTGGTGCCGCCAATGTAGAAAACATCGCACAGCCTTGCCAGATCCTGCATGGTCACGTCATTGCCGGATGCCTCCAGGCCATAGCCCAGCCGCGCGCCGTCTACAAACAGATAGAGCCCAAGCTCCCGGCATACCCCGGAAAGCTCCTCCAGTTCGTGCCTGGAATAGAGGGTTCCCAGCTCTGTGGGGTTGGAGATATAGACCATTTTGGGCTGGACCGTGTGCTCAAAGCTGTCGCTTGCCCGGTGCTCCAGCACCGCTTCCTTAACCTGTGCGGCGGAAATCTTCCCCTCTTTTCCGGGAAGCCACAGCACCTTATGCCCCGTGGCCTCCACGGCACCGGTTTCGTGGACGTTGATATGGGCGGAGTCCGCGCCAATTACGCCCTGATGGGGGCGGAGAGCCGCGTCAATCACCGTCAGGTTGGTCTGGGTTCCGCCTACCAGGAAATGGACCGCAAGGGTCTTGTCGCCGCAAAGGGCGCGGATCATCTCCGCCGCATGGGCGCAATGGGGGTCCATGCCGTAGCCGGAGGTCTGTTCCATATTGGTTTTTGCCAGGGCTTCCAGAATTTTGGGATGGCAGCCCTCGCTGTAGTCGTTATTGAAAAAAATCATGTTCGGCACCTCGTTTCTGTTTCCCCTATTTTAGACCCTTCCGATTTCCTTGTCAAGCATCCAAATACATATCCGCCTTTCCCAGGGAATATCTATGGAGAAAGGGCCCTCGGGTCCCACAAACCCATCGGAGGGGAGCGCTGTGAAGGAAGAAATGGAAACACGTGCCTGTGCCCTGGCCGTTTACATGATTGATACCGGTGCCACTGTCCGGGCCGCCGCCAAGGAATTCGGCATTTCCAAATCCACCGTCCATAAGGACCTGACCCAACGGCTGCGGCACTGCAACTACCCGCTGTATCAGCAGGTCCGGGTGATTCTGGACCGCAACAAGGAGCAGCGGCATATCCGGGGCGGCCTGGCTACCCGGCAAAAATACAAGGGATACTAAACGGTCGGATGGGCGGCGAAAGCGGCCCATCCGAAAAAATCAGAGGTCGTCCACATCCTGAACAGGCCTTTCCAAGGGCTCCTCGGGAATCCCTGTATAGCTGCCCTGGGGGTCCGTCTGGATGGGGCCGGAAAGGCCGCCCTCCGGCGGAAGAAACAGGGGCGGGAACGCTTTTAATTTTCGTATCTTTTTCATCAAAATCCCTCCCGCCGACAGTTTTCCCGTACTCTTTCAAAGAATACATTCTTGCGTAGAATTGCGAAATATGGTATGATGGGAAAAACAAGGAGGAAGAAAAATGTTTGAAATCACCCTGATTACCATGGGAAAGCTGAAAGAAAAATTCTATATTTCCGCCGCCCAGGAGTACGCCAAGCGGCTTTCCGGCTACTGCCGGTTTACGCTTTTGGAATTGACCGAATACCGTCTGCCGGAAAATCCCAGTCCGTCCGAAATTCAGGCGGGTCTTGAAAAGGAAGCGGAGGAAATCTTCAGCCGCATCCCCAAGGGGGCCTGGTTCTGCGTCTTTACACCGGAGGGCAAGGAACTCAGCAGCGAAGCCTTTGCCGAAAAGCTTTCCTCCGTAAAGCTCTCCGGAAAGAGCAGCGCCTGTTTTCTCATCGGCTCCTCCTTCGGTATGGCCCCCAGGGTCAAGGAAAAAGCGGATTTCAAGCTCTCCATGGGCCCCATGACCTTCCCCCACCACCTGGCAAGAATCATGGTGCTGGAGCAACTGTACCGGGCAGAGGCGATTCAGGCGGGCAGCCGGTATCATAAGTGACGTATTTCGGCGGCGGGATTTTCCTGCCGCTGTCTTTTCTTGCGAAATACCTTGACAGATGAGGTATCTCATGATAGTATGTGTTTCAGAAAGGTGGTGCAGGCCATGTCAATTGCCGGAGATTTAATCCGGGGACATACGGACGCAATCATTCTGGCCCGTCTGCTGCAATCGGACAGCTACGGCTACGAAATCAACAAAACCATCTCCACCATGACCGGCGGCAAATTTGAGCTGAAGGAAGCGACGCTCTATACGGCCTTCAAGCGGCTGGAGGAGCAGGACTATATTCGCTCCTATTGGGGCAACCAGGGCAGCGGCGCCCGGAGGCGGTACTATTCCATCACCCCCGAAGGCCGGGAAGCCTGCCACCGGTTACAGCTGGAATGGCTGGAGACACGGCAAATCATGGATCATCTGTTGGAAGGGAAGGAATCTTTATGAGAGAAAAGCTGAAAGAATATGTCCACCTGCTCTTTGCAGGAACCGTGGGCACCGAGGATATGGAGCAGGAGATTTTACAGAATACGTTGGACCGGTTTGATGACTGGGTTTCCAGTGGCTTCTCCGAGGAGGATGCCTACCGGAAGGCGGTTTCCGGCATTGGGGATATCGATGCGCTTCTGGGAAAGAGCGCCTCCCCGGAACGGGAAGAGGCCTCCGGCTATGTTCCCCTGGGAAAGCGGATTTGCAATGCCGTGGCTGTTTTCCTGTACATTACCTGCCCCATTCCCCTACTCATTTTTCGGAACGAAATCGGGCTGTGCTGTCTGCTGGGGATGGTCGCCTGCGGTGTGGTGATTCAGGTTCTTGCCGGAAAGCTGATGGATTCCCTGGAGACGTACAACCCCATCTCCGGAGGAGCACGGGCTGTCTTGACCGTTATCGCCATTTTCTTTTATATTCTCTGCCCGGTACCCCTGTTTCTTCTGCAGGATGAATTTGGGCTGTGCTGTCTGCTCACCATGGTAGCGCTGGGTGTGGCCATGCAGCTCATTGCCGGAAAAAGCACCGGACAGACAATGAAAATCGAAGAAGGCCCACAAAGTGAAGTACAAAAGTGCGCCAATTCCCTGCTGTGGCTGCTGACCGTTGCAGTATACCTTCTCATCAGCTTCCGCACCCATGCCTGGTGGATTACCTGGATTCTCTTCCCCATTGCGGATTCCCTGATAAAGCTGGTGTTCGCCCTGCTGGGAAAGCATTCACTGCGCAAACCGGCCCTCAGCGTTCTGTTGACCGCTATCCTATGTGCCTTCCTGTTCAGCATCCCCGTAAAGCGCCTGACCATTGGCGCGCTCTCCGTTGGCAATTTCGCTAACCGTGGCACGGAATCCGCAAGCCAGAGCTTTCACGCTTCTGAGGTGCAGTCGCTGGATATTGACTGGGTGGACGGCTCTGTCTCCATCCGACAGGACACCGGGGACACCCTGCGCTATACGGTCACCGGAGCCGACGCGGACCGCACCGTATATTCCCTGAAGGATGGGAGGCTCTCCATCAGCGCCACGGAAAGCAGCATTCTGAATTTTGGCGGCCACCGGGGTGCGGAGTTAACGGTGCTGGTTCCGGATGGCTGGATGCCCAGGGAGCTTTCTGTAGAGAGTATTTCCGCTCCTATCCGGATTGAAAACCTGAATGGAACGGAATTGGACGTGGACACCGTATCCGGTGTGATGGAATTAACGGACATTCGGGCCGACGAACTGAGCCTTTCCACCATTTCCGCAAAGATCACCTGCTCCGGCGCGGCCCGGGATGTTTCCTTAGAAACCACCTCCGGGAACTGCGCCCTGGAGCTGACGGAACGCCCCGAGAAAATCGACCTGGAGTCCGTCTCCGGGGATTTGGAGCTGTTTCTGCCAAAGAAGGCGGGTTTTGCCCTGAGGCTGGACACCGTCAGCGGCAAATTCCGCTCTGACTTTGATTACAGCACCCCCCAGGGCGACACCTACCTTTCCGGCGACGGCAGCTGCGCCATCCGCGCGGAAACGGTTTCCGGCAATGTGGACATCCGGCAAAAATGAATTGACGGCGTACCGCCTGCGTTGCGGTACGCCGTTTGTGTTTCTTAATACTCATTTGCCGCGTACATGACGGCGGACAGGGCGCACAGCGGGGCCGTCTCGCAGCGAAGAATCCGCTTTCCCAGGGTGCAGACCGTGAGGCCCGCATCCAGCGCCTTGCTGACCTCCCGCTCTTCCAGACCGCCCTCCGGGCCTGTAAGCAGGCTGACCGTCTTCCACGGGCCGCTTTCCAACGCGTCGTGCAATGTGACGGTGTTTTCATGCTCGTAGAAAAGCAGGGCCTTGTCGGCTTTCGCTGCCCGCTCCAAAGCCGCCCCGTAGGTGCCCAGCACCAGGACCTGGGGGATCACCCCACGGCCGGACTGCTCGGCAGCGGAAGCGGCGATTTTCTGCCAACGGTCCAGCTTCTTCTGAATGCTCTTTTCATCCGGGCGGGACACACAGCGCTCCGAGGGGAAGGCCACAATTTCCGCCGCCCCCAGCTCCGTGGCCTTCTGAATCACATGCTCCAGCTTGTCCGCCTTGGGAAAGGCCATATACACGCTGACCTTGACAGATGCCTCGCTCTCGCTTTTCCGGCACTCTCCCAGGGCCAATGTCAGCTTGTCCGGATCTTCCAGGGTACACAGGCACTCCATGCCTTGACCGTCACAGAGCAGCACCTCCTCCCCTGTTTTGAGGCGCAAAACTTTGGCGTGTTTGGCATTCTCACCGGTCAGGGTATGAAACCGGCCTGTCAGTTCCTGGGGCGTTACAAAAAATCGAATCATCCTTTACCCTCGCTGTTCAGATTTTTGATGTACCGTTCTTCTACCGCTCCAAAAGCGGGCTGTTTTCTTCCGGTGGCCACAAATCCGTGGGCCTTATAAAATCCAATAGCCCGGGTGTTCTTTTCAAATACCCACAGCATGATTTGGGGATACCCTGCCTGTTGCACATCCTCCAGGATTCGCTCCATCATCAAGTGTCCATAGCCCCTGCCCCAGTTTTCCTTTAGGGAGTGAATACAGATCAGTTCTGCCGCACCCTGCATATCTTCATCCCGGGCCGCATCCCACCAGGCAATGCAATGGGGTTTCCCGTCTATTTCCAGAATATAGCCGTTTCCCTTTCCAAGTTCCAATAGTTTTTGGTACATGGCGGTGGCTTTATTCAAATCTGTTGAACGAATCAGCACATCCTCAGGAATCAGGTCTTTGAAAGCCGCTTTCCAGCTTTCTGTCTGGATATAGGCCAAAGTTCTTTCATCGCCGAATGTCACTTTCCGAATGTTTTCCATGGGTTTTTCCTCTCTACTGTTTTGAAGTATTGATGAAAAAAAGGAGCCAAGATGGCTCCTTTTTGGTGCGAGAGAGGGGACTCGAACCCCCACGGCGTAACCACACGCACCTCAAACGTGCTTGTCTACCATTCCAACACTCTCGCAAACGTGCTTTGATATTATAACGGAACTTTCGGAATTTGTCAATACTTTTTCAGGAAAACCCTTGCAAGATTTCTGATCTTCTGATAAACTATAGAAAATTGGAGGGAATGCCATGACACGCTTTTTTGCATCACAGGAGGAAATGTCCGGGGAAAGGATTCTTCTTACCGGGGAAAACGCCCAGCACGCCAAGGTGCTTCGCCTGAAGCCCGGGGAGACGGTGCTGGTCTGCGACGGGGAAGGGCAGGAGTGCCTTTGCCAGATTTTCTCCACGGATCCCTGGGAGCTGAGGGTTACGGAACGCCGAGCCTCCCAATCTGAGGCGGCGGTGCGGGTCAGCGTCTATATGGCTTTCCCCAAGGCGGACAAGCTGGAGCATGTGATTCAGAAGGCCACGGAATTGGGAGCCTATGAGATCGTGGCGTTTCCCTCGGCACGGTGCGTCTCCCGCCCGGACGAGAAGAGCCTGAAAAAGAAGCTGGAACGCTGGCAGAAAATCGCAGCCTCCGCCGCCGAGCAGTCCGGCAGAGGCCGGATTCCCCAGGTCATCACCTTAAAGAGCTTCTCCGAGGCTCTGAGCCGAGCCTGTCAGGCGGAGAAGGCGCTGATGTTCTATGAGCACGAGGAGGCCCTGACCCTGAAAACGGCTCTCACCGGTACCTACCGCACGGTGAGCCTGCTCACCGGCCCGGAGGGCGGCCTGGAGGAAGGGGAGGTTTCCCAGGCCCGAGCCGCCGGAATGCAGGTCTGCACTCTGGGAAAGCGGATTCTCCGCTGTGAAACCGCCCCTCTGTGCGCCCTGTCTGCTGTTATGTACGACGCGGGCGAGTTTTGACACCAAAATCCCCCGGCCGATGGCCGGGGGATTGCTTATTTCTGGTTCACGGTGACCCCGCCGCTCATGGATTCCATCTCAATCTTGCAGGCACCGTCGCCACACAGATACCGGCTGCCATCCTGACTGGTCTCAAAATCCGACCGGAATTTTCCGGACAGGGTGTCAAGATTTACGGCAAACCCTGCGCCCTTGGGCAGTTTCAGGGACAGGGAGCCGGAGGCAGTGTCCATGGTGATTTTGCTGGGCACATTGTCAAGCTCTGCCTCCACACTGCCGGAAGCGGAATCGTATTCCAGGTTCTCAAGTGTGCCTGTAAGATAGAGATTCCCGGAGGCGGTGTCGGCATCCAGCTCGCCCAGGGTGCAGCTGTCAAACCGGCTTTCCCCGCCGGCGGTATCCAGGTCTACCTCATCGGCGGTCAGCCCCTGGACGCTTATCTTGGGGGAGGCCGCGTCTATCTCCAGCTTCCGGCAAGCCCAGTCCTTGGGCACCTGAATGGTCAGATCCTTGGTGCCGATCCCCTTCAGGCTGGCAAGCTTGCCTTTGCAGAAGGAAATTTTCAGGGTGTCCCCGTCCTTCCGGCAGAGCATGGCCTCGGTATTGGCGTGAGCGGCGGCCTCGCTGACTTTGATGTGGTCGATTCCCGTCGGTATGATTTGAATTTCCCCGGATACCCAGTCAATCTCAATTTCCCGGATGTCCCCTGCGGAGGTTCCGTAGTTCAGGAAATCCGTTGATAATTCTGCCGGAAATTCCGTAGCATCTACCTTCTCCGCCGCCGTCTGTTTTGGATAGGGCAGAAAATAGACCAGACCGCCCACCAGCAGGCTCAGCAGCACCACGAGAGTAACGGACCAGCCGATGACCCGGATAATGGCATTACGCTTCATTATTCACAGCCTCCTTCAAATCCCAAACCGCCATGGTAAGCCCCTGCACTGCGCCGACAATCGGAAAAACTACCCAGGTGATGTACCAGGCCATTGTGGCAAAGCTCAGAAGAAAGTAGACAGCAAGTCCCACAGCCCAGATCAGATCGCAGACACGCTTCCGCAGCCGCCGCTTCTGCTGACCGGCCAGGGGGTTCTCCGCCGGGAGTAGGGCGCAGACCAGATTGCTGATCGCCCCCAGAATGGGGAAGATTACCCAGCTGACGTGCCAGGCACCGGTGAGAAAGCTGACCGTCAGATAGACGACCAGGCCGATTGTCCAGACAAAAGCGGAAATGCTCTTGCCCAGGGCGGTTTTGGGCTCGTCTGCCTCAGCCCTCCGGGTTTCCGAAGAGTCGCCCTTCTTGCCGCCCAGAATGATCAGCACCGTGGCCACGGCCACAATGCTCATGGTTCCGCACAGACCGTAGATTTCCATGCCCATGCTGTCCAGAACGATCAGGGGCAGGGGACAGAGGATGTAAAGCCCCACGGCAATGGCACGCAGCAGTTTTCGCATTGGGTCGTCGGTACGATTCTCCTTGGCCGGTGCCTCCGGCTGCACAGGTGTCTCCGGCTCCTGCGTACCGAGAATTTCGTGGATATCCCCGATGCCGCTGATGGCCAGACGATAGGCAGCCTCCGGGGTTTTCCCGGCGGCGATGAGATCGTCGTACCGATCCAGGGTGTTCTGCAAAATTTCCTGCCGGATGTCCTCGCTGTCGGGGGCACCGGCAAATAACAGATTTACATATTGGGTGAGCTGTTCCCGCATATCTCTTCCTCCACTTCCAACAGTCGATTCATAATCTCTTTGGTTTCCTGCCACTCCCGCAGCAGCTGGTCACAACCCTGACGGCCTTCCGGGGTGATGGTGTAGTACCGTCTCCTGGCCCCGGCTCCGCTGCTGCCCCAGTAGGAGGTGATGTACCCCAGCTCTTCCAGCCGCTTGAAGGCGGTGTACAGGGTTGCCTCCTTCAGCTCGAAGCGTCCGCAGGAGAGGGTGGAGATGGTTTTGTTGATTTCGTAGCCGTAGCTGTCACCCCGGAGCAGCCGAGCCAGGATAATGGCATCGGTGTGGCCGCGGATCAGATCGCCTGCGATGGACATACACATTCCTCCCTTCCTTGCTGAAATCATCTTAACACATAGTACCTCATCTGTCAAGGTATCTCATATAATAAAAACGCTGTCCATTCGGAGAAATCTTCCGAATGGACAGCGTTGCAATCTATTTGTGATACTTAGAACCGGCCTGGATGGCCTCTGCCCGGTACAGCTGTTCCAGAACCATAATCCGCGCCAGATGGTGAGGGAAGGTCATGGGCCCCATGGAAAGCTTAAAATCCGCTTTCGCCTTGACCCTGGGAGCCATACCGAAGGAGGAGCCGATGAGAAAGCAGGCGCAGCTTTTGCCGGAATTTTTCACGTTTTTCAGAGTGTCCGCAAAGCCCTCGCTGGAAAGAGTCTTCCCCTCGGGAGTGAACACGCAGAACCAGGCACCCTTCGGAACTTTTGCCAGGATGGTGTCCGCTTCTTTTTCCAGACCGGCGGCAATTTCGGCAGGGGAGGGATTTTCCGGCAGCCGAACCTCCGGCAGCTCAAGGAGGGTGAATTTGCAGTAGCCTCCCAGCCGCTTGGCGTACTCCGCCGCGGCGGAAAGATAGAATGGCTCCTTCAGCTTGCCCATGGCAAGCAGCGTAATATCGAACATAACAACCTCCGCTTCGGGAATACTCACAGTAGGGGGTGAAACAATGGCGAAAAAGAAGAAAATCAAAACCGACCCTCAGGGCAGCTACACCGGCCGTCCGGAGATTCCTACGGAAAAGCCGGTGCAGGATGCGGATGACCTCTGATCAGCCGTAGGAGGCTACCTGCTGCTTCCAGACAAGCACATGCCGCACGGCGGCATTCAGGGTATCCACGGAAATCCGCCCGTCCAGAACCGCCTGCAAAACCGCCTGGTACTGGGTGGCATACTCCGTAGAGCACAGCAGATCGTTCCCGGCGAGAACCGCCATGACCGCGGCTTCTCCGGCGCCGTACTGGTCGGTGATGGCCTGCATCACCAGGTCGTCGGTCATGATGACGCCGGTAAAGCCAATGGTGTCCCGCAGATATTCGTGGACGGCAGGGGAGAGGGAGGCGGGAAGACTGCCATCCATGGCTTCCACAATCACATGCCCCACCATCACAGCCCCACAGCCGGCCTGAATCCCGGCGGCAAAGGGCAGCAAGTCCTTTCCTTCCAACTCCGCCAGAGAGCGGCTGTCCTGGGCAATGCCCGTGTGGGTATCGGCGTTGTTTCCGTAGCCTGGGAAATGCTTGAGAACGCTTCCGATGTGGTTCTGGCTCATCAGATTGACGATTTCGGAAACCACCTGAGAGGTGGTTTCCGCATCCTGACCCAGGGAGCGGGAGTAGAGGAAAGCACCGGAATCCGTGGCAATGTCGCACACCGGCCCCAGATTCACGTTGATGCCCAGTCCCGTAAGCAGCTGACATTTTTCTTCCTCCTCGGAAAGCACCGTCTCCAGGCCGCCTCGGTTCCACCGGGCCCGCAGGGAGGAAAACCGCTTTTCCCGGAAGGCGGAATTCCGGCTGATTCGGGTCACATCGCCGCCCTCTTCGTCCACTGCCAGCAGCAGGGGATAATCGGCAGCGGCCTGGTAGGAGGTAAGCAGCTCCGTCATAGTTTCCGGGGTCTGGCCTTCAAAATCCTCGCCGAAGAGTACCAGCCCGCCCAGATGGTATCGGGAAAGATCGGAGATAACCGTTTCCTTGTTGCACCGTGCCAGAAACAGCTGTCCCACCCGCTGCTCCAGAGACATGGCATCAATCGTCCGATCAATAACATCCTTTACAGGCTCAGTTTCCGGAGGCTCTGTGGGGACGGTGGTGCTGGGCACGGAAGCTGCGGTTTCCGGAGGGGCTGTGGTGGGCACAGTTTCCGGACTCGGGGCAGCGCACCCGGCCAGGAGCAGACAGCAGAGAATAGCAGACAAAATTTTCATTGAAAAAACCTCGCTCAAAGAACGCAGCCAATCAGATACCACAGTCCCAGCAGCAGAAGCGCCAACGGAATGTAGGTAATAAGGGCGGCGGCGGAGATACATACAACGGTGTAACCGAACAAATCCAGCAGATAGAACACGGCGCAGACAATGGCGGTGGAGAAAACCGCCTTGCTCACCTGCTTGCCCACAATGTTGGAGAAAAAGAAGGTGTACATCGCTCCCAGGAAGGGATTCGCCACGGCAATCACCAGCCCCAGCAGCAGGTTGATAACGCCGGACAGCAGGCAGAAGGCCAGAATCAGAAGCAGCAGCATGGGTGCGTAGTTCACCAGTACCCCAGGCAGATAGGTCTGGAAGGCCCAGTCCGCCGCCAGGTGCAGCACCATACATACGCCCAGGGTCACCAGCCGCAGCAGCAGCCAGAGAATCAGGTTGCTTCCCTTGGGAATGAAGGTGTCCACCAGATTTACCAGGAAGGCCAGCAGCACCAGGGACAGAGCCTGGGCGCACAGAGCCGGAAACTGCATATCCGTAATGGGCAGCACAATTAAGTATTCCCCGGAAAAGCTGACAAAGGGCAGGGGCGTGAGCAGCAGATTCAGGTTCCAGGGGTGGAAGGTGTAAATCACCACCGTGGCAGCGTAGACGAACAGAATGCCCATGGAGGAGGAAACAGACAGATTCAGGCTGGAACGTTTTCCCAGAAAGACGCGTCCTAAAATACCGAGAATCAGGGAAATCACCGAAAAATACAGCATGAATTTGGCGGTGGAAACCACATCCAGCTCTTTGGGAAAATAACGCTGGGCGTGCCAGATTACATCGGTCAGCCCCTCCGGAATGAAGGAGGCGGCCGCCGTACTTACGGCCTGTCCCAGATGATCCGGCAGCATGGTGCTTATGGTAGCCAGGGTAGAATCGAGTTCCATAAAAGGGTTCCTTTCGGGTAGAGTGCACAGACAAAGGCGCTGCAAGTCAACGCCCGTGTATCTGCATTCCGTGTGCGTATTAGAAACTCCGAAGGATACGTTGTCATTGCGAACCAGTGACCGATGTCACTGGTGTGGCAATCCGTTCTCAAGTAAAAATAGTCTCAAGGGGAAGCTCCTGCCCCTTTCATTGGGGCTTCCCCAGAAGAAAAGGAAAAGCCGCCGCCATTTCTGGCGGCGGCACAGCATTCCATGGGGAGATAACTTACTTGATCTCGGCCTCGGCGCCGGCTTCCTTCAGCTCGGCAACCAGCTTCTCGGCATCTTCCTTGGAGATGGCTTCCT
>USQL01000022.1 GCA_900556935.1 uncultured Eubacteriales bacterium
TCTTTTCCTTCACGGCCTCGGGCTTGGAGGCCATCTTGGGATCGGTGTCCATCAGGGCCAGAGCGATCTTCTTCTCCTCGGCCAGCACCTCGTCGGTGACCTGGGCCTTGTCCCAGAAGCGGGGGTTCAGCGCGGCGATCTGCATGGCCACATTCTTGCCGATCTCGGTGGCGTCGATGCCGCCGTCCACGGCCAAGTTCACCAGCACGCCGATCTTGCCGCCGGCATGGACATAGCCCACGCTGGTATTCTCGGCAAAGCGGACGAAGCGGCGGATCTGCAGGTTCTCACCGATGGACATGACCTTCTCGGGCATGGTCTCGGACACGGTCAGCTCGCTGCCCACATACTTGCAGTTCATCAGCGCGTCCACGTCGGCGGGGTTCTGCTCGGCGATGACCTTGGCGATGTCCTTGACGAAGGCCACGAACAGGTCGCTCTTGGCGCAGAAGTCGGTCTCGCAGTTGACCTCCACCACGACGCCCACGCCGTTCTCGGTCAGGGCATAGGACATACCCTCGGCGGCGATGCGGCCGGCCTTCTTGGCGGCCTTGGCCAGGCCCTTCTCGCGCAGCCACTCGACAGCCTTATCCATATCGCCGTCGCACTCGACCAGCGCCTTCTTGCAGTCCATCATACCCACGCTGGTCATCTCGCGCAGGGTCTTCACATCAGCAGCAGTAAAAGCCATTCTTAGTTCCTCCTGTAAATTATTTGTCAAAAAAGGGGCAGGGACACTTCCCTGCCCCGTGAGATCGCGCGGTGTTTTGCAGATTTACTCAGCGTCCTTGGCCTCGGCAGCTTCCTCGATCTGCTCGCCCTGACGGCCCTCGATCATGGCGTTGGCCATGACGGAAGCGATCAGCTTGATGGCGCGGATGGCGTCATCGTTGCCGGGGATGGGGTAATCGATCTCGTCGGGATCGCAGTTGGTATCGGCGATGGCCACAACGGGAATGCCCAGACGATGGGCCTCGGCGATGGCGTTGCGCTCCTTGCGGGTGTCCACGATGAACAGCGCGCCGGGCAGCTTCTTCATTTCCTTCACGCCGCCCAGGTACTTCTCCAGCTTCTCGATCTCAGCCTGGTGCTTGATGACTTCCTTCTTGGGCAGCATGGCGAAGGTGCCGTCCTCTTCCATCTTTCTCAGCTGAGCCAGACGGTCGATACGGGTACGCATGGTGCGGAAGTTGGTCAGCATACCGCCCAGCCAACGGGCGTTGACGTAGTAACCGCCGCAGCGGGCAGCCTCTTCCTTGATAGCGTCCTGAGCCTGCTTCTTGGTACCGACGAACAGGATGTTGCCGCCGCTCGCGGAGGTGTCACGAACGAAGTTATAAGCCTCCTCCAGCTTCTTTACGGTCTTCTGCAGGTCAATGATATAGATACCATTGCGCTCGGTGTAGATGTAGGGGGCCATTTTGGGGTTCCAACGACGGGTCTGGTGACCGAAGTGAACGCCTGCCTCCAGCAGTTGCTTCATAGATACGACAGCCATTTTTACAGTTCTCCTTTTGTTTTTCCTCCACCCCGATCATCCCGAAATCCCCGCCTGAATTCAGGCACATGGGGGCTCCGATCCCCGGGTGTGTGGTTTTGAAGCTATGGGCGCAAACCCACGCCGGAATATTATACCCAAAAGAAGAGAAATTTGCAAGAAGTTTTTTTAAGAAAGTTTGGAAAAATCACAGCTTTTTCCCCGGACCCTTTTGTAAAATTACACAAATCAGATGGGGATCTTCGGCTTGGGCCGGGGGACCCGGCAGTCTGTGGGACGGATATCCACCAGGACAATGTCCGGCCCCACCTTTTTGACGCAGGACCAGGGAATCACATAGTCGTCCTTCCGCCCGGCAATGCCGCAGAACCTGCATTTTCCCGGCACCACAATGGCGGCGATAATCCCCTCCGGCACCTCGGCCACAATATCGGAAATAAAGCCCAGCCGCTCCCCGTTGGCAATGCAGATGACCTCCTTGCACTGCAGCTGTGTGAATTTGACCCCCATGGCGCTCCCTCCATTCTATTTGGGACAGCTTATGGGGGCCGGGGAAAATTTATGACACGCTGACGGCCTTCCGCATGGCGGCGATGGCTCCCTTTTCCAGTCTGGAAACCTGGGCCTGGGAGATGCCCAGCTTCCGGGCCACCTCCATCTGGGTTTTGCAGTGGTAAAAGCGCAGGCTGAGAATTTCCTTCTCCCGGTCCGAAAGCCGCCGGAAGGCATTGGAAAGGGTGATGTGCTCCATCCAGTTGGGCTCGGTATTCCTGGTGTCCTGCACCTGGTCCATCACCGTCAAAGGGTCCCCGCCGTCGGAATACACGCTGTCGTAGAGGCTCACCGGCGCGCACACCGCGTCCAGTGCCTGGCTGACCTCCTGCCGGGGCAGGTCCAGCTCCTTGGAAATCTCCTCCAGGGTGGGCTCCCGGCCCAGCCTGGCCGTCAGGGCCTCCTTGCACTGCAGAACCTTGTAGGCCACGTCCCGGATGGAGCGGGAGACCCGAATGACGCTGTTGTCCCGCAGGTAACGGCGGACCTCCCCGGCGATCATGGGCACCCCGTAGGTGGAAAATTTTACCATTTTGGTGGAGTCAAAATTGGAGATGGCCTTCATAAGGCCGATGCAGCCCACCTGGAACAGGTCGTCGGGGCTCTCCCCCCGCTTGTCAAAGCGCTGAATTACAGATAGCACCAGCCGCAGATTGCCCTCAATCAGCTTCTGGCGGGCGCTTTCGTCCCCCTGCCGGGAGCGCTGCAGCAGCGCGTTGGTTTCCTCCGGGGACAAAACCTGGAGCCGGGAGGTGCTGATGCCGCAGATATCTACTTTGCCCTGCATGGATACCCTCCTAAAAAATGGATGCAGGGCTAGTATCTCCCGCTTCGCCCTCCGGCATACGCGGGAAATTTTGGTGGAATGCACAAATTTTTTCGGGGCGGCCCGCCGGGGGCGGAGACCGTCAAAAAAAGAAAGGGGGAAAACCAAACCTTTTGCCGGGGAACGGCGGGGTTGCGGGTTTTTGGAGACGCGGGGCGGGGAAAAGGGGGATGTCGCTGCGTGACGGATTCCTGCCCGTGAGGGGCGACGCTTTTTCACAGGCGCGGAAAACCGGGGACGGCGGAAAAAGAATGTGGAGAACTCAAAGTTTTCCACATTCTCCACAGACTTGTCCACAGGAGTTTTCCACAATCCAATGGCCCTGTGGAGAAAAGACAGGGAATTAACATAAAACTTTTCCTTTTTGACACCGTTTCGTAACTTTTTCCCTTTCTGAGCAATTTGACCCGGGGGCGAAATTTGTGAAAAATTTCACCCTTGACAGCCCTTCCAGCCACTCCCGCGGGCCGGGAAGGGCTGGACGGGGAAGAGAGACACTCCCAAAATAAATTTTTTTCAAAAAAGGGTTGATTTTGATTGGATTTTCCGTTATAATACGGGACTGTATGAAATACCGCTGTGAGGAGGTGTAATCAATGCCCAACATCAAGTCCTCTAAGAAGGATGTCATTTCTTCCAAGATTGCTTACGAGAAGAATAAGGCTGACAAGTCCGCTCTGAAGACCAACCTGAAGAAGTTCGAGGCTGCTGTGGAAGGCGGTGACAAGGCCGCTGCCAAGGAAGCCTACACTGTTGCTGTTCAGTCCGTGGACAAGGCTGTTGGCAAGGGTCTTCTGCACAAGAACAACGCTGCCCGGAAGAAGAGCAGCATGACCCTGAAGCTGAACAAGCTGGCCTGAGTTCTCTGAAAATATCTCCTTCCGAGCACTGCTTGGAGGGAGTTTTTTCATTTTTATATGGCTTTGGAGGTGACCTATGGCAAAGCTATCCGATCCGGTGACCAGCCTCAAGGGCGTGGGCCCCGCCCGGGCGGGGCAGCTGGAAAACCTGAATATTTTTACTCTGGGGGATCTCATCTGCCATTTTCCCCGGGGCTATGAGGACCGCACCCGGATGGTGCCCATCGCCCAGCTCCAGGTGGACGAGCCCGCCTGCTTCCGGGCGGTGGTCATGTCCACCCCCAGGACGGCCCACATCCGCAAGGGACTGGACCTGACCCGGGTTTCCGTGGCGGACCACTCCGGACGCATTCAGCTGACCTTCTTTAATTCCAAGTTCGCCGCGGAGAATCTGCAGTACGGCGGAGAATATATATTCTATGGTACGGTCAGCGGGGACTACGGCGGCTATGGCATCACCAATCCCGTATTTGAGGGGGTGGATGCCCCGGCGGTGACCACCCGGCGGATTATGCCCATCTACCCGCTGACGGCGGGGCTCAACAACGCCGCCATGACAAAGCTTGTTCGCCAGGCCCTTTCCCTGTGCGACCCTCCGGCGGAGGTGCTGCCCAGAGAGCTGCTGGAGGAATACGACATTCTCCCGGCCCAGGCCGCCTACACGGCCATCCATGACCCGCAGAGCCTGGCTGTGGCGGAAAAGGCCAAGCGGCGGATGATTTTTGAGGAGTTCTTTGTCTTCTCCGCGGGTCTTTCCCTCATGCGGGCGGCCCGGGAGGCAAAGCACACGGCCGCCTACGGGCAGCTGGACCTGGGGCCCTTTAGAAAGAGCCTGCCCTTCCAACTGACCGGAGCCCAGAATCGGGCGATTGAAGAGATCCTTGGTGACTTCCGCCGGGGAACGCCTATGAACCGGCTGGTGCAGGGAGATGTGGGCAGCGGCAAGACCATGGTGGCCGCGGCGGCGGCCTACTGCGCGGCCCAAAACGGCTTCCAGACGGCCCTGATGGCCCCGACGGAAATCCTGGCCGAACAGCACTACGCCTCCTTTCAAAAGCTGTTCGCCCCCTTGGGCATCCCCGTGGTGCTCCTCACCGGCTCCCGGACTCCAAAGGAAAAACGCCTTGCCCGGGAGGCGCTGGCCTCCGGGGAAGGGGCCATTGCCGTGGGCACCCACGCCCTGATTTCCGAGAGCACCGCTTTTGGAAATCTGGGTCTCGTGATTACCGACGAGCAGCACCGCTTCGGCGTGGACCAGCGCAGCATGCTCTCCGCCAAGGGGCGGGACCCCCATTTGCTGGTGATGTCCGCAACCCCCATTCCCAGGACCCTGGCGCTTCTCATGTACGGGGACCTGGAGGTGTCCGTGCTGGATGAGCTGCCTCCCGGGCGGCAGAAGGTGGATACCTTCCTGGTGGGGGAGAGCTACCGGGCGAGAATCAACGCCTTTATCCGCAAGCAGGTGTCCCAGGGGCACCAGTGCTTTGTGGTCTGTCCGGCGGTGGAGGAAAACCAGGAGCTGGGGGTCAAGGCCGCCTCCGCCTGGGCCGAGACCCTGCAGAAAACCGTATTCCCGGACCTGCGGGTGGCGCTGCTCCACGGCCAGATGAAGGGGGCCGAAAAGGAGCAGGCCATGGCCGCCTTTGCCCGGGGCGAGGCGGACGTATTGGTTGCGACCACGGTGATTGAAGTCGGCGTGGATGTGCCCAACGCAACCCTGATGGTGATTGAGGACGCGGACCGGTTCGGCCTGAGCCAGCTTCACCAGCTGCGGGGCCGGGTGGGCCGGGGCAGCGCCAAAAGCTACTGCATCCTCACCACCCACAACCGGGCCCCGGAGACGCTGCAGCGGCTGAAAGCCCTGTGCGCCACGGGCGACGGCTTCCGCATCGCGGAGGAGGACTTAAAGCTCCGGGGGCCCGGCGATTTCTTTGGCTCCCGACAGTCGGGGCTTCCGGCCTTCCGGGTGGCGGACCTGAGTCTGGACATGACCACTTTGAAACAGGCCCAGGAGGCCTCGAAAGAATGGGTTGAGCGCTTTGGACAGTCGGATACCCCGGAGGCCCGGGCTCTGCGGGAACGGGTGGCGGTGCTGTTTGCCAGAGCGGAAGGAACAATGAACTGAGGTAAATAGGAGGTCCTATGAAATACATGAATCGAATTTTTGCTTGTCTGCTTGCTGTCCTTTTGCTGCTCCCTGTGGCGGCAAGGGCGGAGACCGCCTCCGGCACCAGCGGCGAGGGCATCACCTGGTCCCTGGACGGGGGCACCCTGACCATCACCGGCAACGGCCCTATGGAGGATTTTGCAGAGGGCGGCGCGCCCTGGCAGAGCTATAAGGACCGGATTACCAAGGTGGTGCTGTCCGGAAACGTGACCACCGTGGGGGCCTATTCCTTCCAGGATTACGACGGCATTACGGAGGTGGACTTCGGCTTTGCCCTGCACACCCTGGGGGAGCACAGCTTTGAATACTGCGATGGGCTCACCAGCATCCATCTGCCCTCCACCTTCCGGATTTTCGGGGAGAACAGCCTGCATTCCTGCAAGAATCTCACGGCCATCCACTGTGAGGGCCCCTTCCCATCCTTCAAGCTCAACTGCCTGTGGGATACCAATACCAAAATCTATTATCCCGCCAAGAGCCCCTGGTCCGTGGACCTGATTGCCCAGCTGGAGGAGGCATTCCATGGCCGGATTGAGTTCCTGGACTCCGACGGCAAGGACCACTACACCCCCGAGGAGACGGAGGAAACCACCGAGGCCACCACCGAGGCAACCACGGCCCCGACGACCGCGCCGACCACGGCCCCGACGACCGCGCCGACCACTGCCCCAACGACGGCTCCTACTACCGTCCCCACCACCGCACCCACAACGGCCCCCACTACCCAGGCCACTACCTTCCCCTTTACCTTCCCCACGGAGACCACCGAGGCACCCAAGCAGTCCGGCGGCGCTGGGGTCGGCCTGGCACTCATCGGCCTGACCCTTTCCCTGGTAGGCTTTGGAATCCTGATCTTCAAGCCCAAAAAGGGAAAAAAGCGGGGCGGTAAATACAGCAGATAGTGTACAAAGGCTCCCCTGAAAGGGGAGCTGGATCGGCGATAGCCGAGACTGAGGGGTTTGGCTTTTCTTTAGAAAAGCCTCCGCCGTAGGCGGAAAAGCAGGGCCGGAGAGCCTAAACGCCATGTGTTTGCGCCTACGGCGCAAGGCTTGACCAAAGGCCAAGCCGGACCCCTCAGTCAGCTGCGCTGACAGCTCCCCTTTCAGGGGAGCCAATGAAGACCAATATGGCTTCACAGAAATTTAATACCTCCGGGGAATTTAACCCAAAATAGGGGCTTCCCGGAGGTATTTTTGGTTGGAACGGAAAAAATAAAAAAAGAGTTGTAAGTTTTTCGTTTCTGTTGTAAAATAATACAACTGGTAAAATGCCTTTTTTAAGAAGAACCGAGCCACAATAAAATATATATTGGAGGTACTACTTATGGAAAAACCGATTGTACTTGTGATTATGGATGGTGTCGGCAAGGGCGACGGCGGCAGCGGCGACGCGGTCAAGAACGCCAATACCCCTACGCTGGATAAGCTGCTGGCTACCTGCCCCCATACTTACCTGAAGGCCCACGGCACCGCCGTCGGTCTGCCCACCGATGACGATATGGGCAACTCTGAGGTCGGCCACAATGCTCTGGGCTGCGGCCAGATTTATTCCCAGGGCGCGAAGCTGGTCAGCGAGTCCATCGAGTCCGGGGCCCTCTACGAGTCCGCCACCTGGAAAAAGCTGCTTTCCAACGCCGTGTCCGGCCATGCCCTGCACTTCCTGGGCCTGCTGTCCGACGGCAATGTCCATTCCAATATCTCCCACTTGATTGCCATGCTGCGGCAGGCACACAAAGAAGGGGCCAGGAAGGTCTACTGCCACATCCTGCTGGACGGCCGTGACGTGCCCGCAACCTCCGCGCTGGAGTATGTGGACCAGCTGGAAAAGGTTCTGGCCGAGCTGAACACCGCCGGCTGTGACTACGCCATCGCCTCCGGCGGCGGCCGTATGAAGATTACCATGGACCGTTACGAGGCCAACTGGCCCATGGTGGAGGCCGGCTGGCGCACCCATGTGCAGGGCCAGGGCCGTCAGTTTGCCTCTGCCAAGGAGGCCATTGAAACCTACCGGGCGGAGGAAAACTGCATCGACCAGGACCTGCCCGCCTTTGTGGTGGCCCGGAACGGCGCTCCCGTTGCCAAGATTGCCAACGGCGACAGCGTGATCCTCTTCAACTTCCGGGGTGACCGCGCCCAGGAAATCTCCCTGGCCTTTGACCGGAAGGACTTTGACAAGTTTGACCGGGGCGACTATCAGGGCGTGCTCTTTGCCGGTATGCTGCAGTACGACGGAGACCTGAAGATTCCCACGGACTATCTGGTGCAGCCCCCTGTGATTAAGAATACCCTGACCGAGGTCCTGTGCCAGGCGGGCATTCACGAGTATGCCCTGTCCGAGACCCAGAAGTTTGGCCATGTGACCTATTTCTGGAACGGCAACCGCTCCGGCAAGGTGGACGAGAATCTGGAAGTATACGAGGAGGTCCCCTCCGATGTGATTCCCTTCGAGCAGGCCCCTGCCATGAAGTCCAAGGAGATCACCGAGAAGATGGTGGAGAACATGGCATCCGGGAAATTCCAGTTCCTGCGCTGCAACTACCCCAACGGCGACATGGTGGGCCACACCGGCGTGTATGACGCGGTGGTCTACGCCATGGAGTGCGTGGACAAGGGCGTAAAGGCCATCATCGATGCCGCCGACAAGTACGGCTATACGGTCCTCGTCACCGCGGACCACGGCAACGCCGACCAGATGACCGAGACCAAGAAGGGCAAGACCTCTGTCCGCACCGCCCATTCTCTGAACCCCGTGCCCTTCATTATCTATGATAAGGACCATGAATGGACCATCAAGGAGGGCCACTTCGGCCTTGCCAACGTGGCACCCACCATTGTCAAGATGATGGGCCTGACCGCGCCCGCGTGCTGGGAAGAGAGCATGGTGTAAATTCTGAACAAGGAGGATTTTCTATGATCCGTCACGAAAATGAAAATGGCAGCGTGAATGTGTCCACCGGTGTCTACACCGGCATTGTGGGTACTGCCGCGTCCAATTGCTTTGGTGTGAAGGGCATGGCCGCCCGCAGCGTTAAGGACGGGGTTTACCGCCTGCTGCGGAAGGAGTCTGTGGACAAGGGCGTTCGGGTTACGTTCAATGAAGACGACTCCATTTCCATCGATTTGCACATCATTGTGGACAACGGTGTCAACCTGTCTGCTGTGGGCACCTCGATTATTTCCGAGGTTCGCTACGTGGTAACCAAATGCACCGGCACAAAGGTACGTGCCGTGAATGTCTATATTGATTCCATGATGATTGGATAATTTTCGGAGGTGTAAACACATTGCAGACCATTACCGGGGCTGAGCTGAGACGGATGATCCTCAGCGCGGCCGCCTCTATTGAGATCCACAAGCAGGATCTGAACGAACTGAACGTATTCCCTGTACCCGATGGGGACACGGGCACCAATATGTCGATGACCATCCACGCCGCCGCCAACGACCTGCGGGGCGCTGAGGACCCGGACCTCTACGGCGTTGCCAAGATTGCCGCCTCCGCCACCCTGCGGGGGGCCCGGGGCAACTCCGGCGTGATTCTGTCGCTGCTGTTCAAGGGCCTGAAGCGGGCCATGAAGGGCCACGAGGTTTGCGACGGCATCCTCTGGGCGGATGCCCTGCAGCAGGGCGTGGACGCTGCCTATAAGGCCGTTATGAAGCCCGCCGAGGGCACCATCCTGACGGTTTCCCGTCTGGCCGCCGCCAAGGCGGCGGAGAAGGCCCAGGAGGACAACTCCGTGGAGAAGGCCCTGGAGGCCGCTCTGGAGGAGGCAAAAATTGCCCTGGCCGATACCATGAATATGAACCCGGTGCTGAAAAAGGCCGGCGTGGTGGATGCCGGCGGCAAGGGCTGGGTCCTGGCGCTGGAAGCCATGCTGCTGGCCCTGCGGGGGCAGGACGTAGTGGTGCCGGAGAACGGAGAGACGGGCGATGCCAAGGAGGCGGCCAACTTCTCCGACTTTAAGACCGAGGATATCACCTTCACCTACTGCACCGAGTTTATCATCGGACGGGAGAATAAGAACGACCCCGAGAAGCTGCGCGCCTTCCTCAACAGCCTGGGCGACAGCCTGGTCATGGTGGACGACGATGAGATTATCAAGGTCCACGTCCACACCAACGACCCCGGAAAGGCCCTCCACGAGGCCATTGAATACGGCCACTTCATCACCGTCAAGGTGGAGAACATGCGCCTGCAGCACACCGAAAAGGTGATGAACGAGCGGGACCTGGCCCCCAAAATCGCGGAGCCGGAGAAGCCTGTGGGCGTGGTCTCCGTCTGCGCCGGTGCGGGGCTTGCGGATGTGTTTATGAACCTGGGCGTTGACAGGATTATCTCCGGCGGCCAGACCATGAACCCCAGCACCCAGGACATTCTGGAGGCGGTGAATCAGGTGCCTGCCGAGACCGTTTTCGTGCTGCCCAACAACAAGAACATCATCATGGCCGCCGAGCAGGTGAACGGGCTGACCCCCAAGAATGTGGTGGTGATCCCCAGCAAGACCGTTCCCCAGGGCGTGACCGCCATGCTGAACTTCAATCCCGAGGGAACCGTAGAGGAGAACACCCAGGCCATGACGGAGGTGCTGTCCTCCGTGGAGACCATGCAGATCACCTACGCTGCCCGGAACTCCGACTTTGACGGCTACGACATCCATGAGGGCGATTACCTTGCCATGGACGGCAAGGGGCTCTTCGGCACCAGCAAGGACATCACGGTTCTACTGAAGGGCCTTGCGGAGAAGGTCCGGGATGACGGACGGGAGTTTATCACCATCTACTATGGCGCGGATACCAAGGAGAAGCACGCCCAGAAGGCGGCGGACCTGTTTGCGGATATCTGCCCGGAGGCAGAGGTCAACCTGATTTCCGGCGGTCAGCCTGTGTATTACTACATGATTTCCGCGGAATGATTGCTTTTTCCCGCAGCCCCCAAATCGGGCTGCGGGAAAAAAGGCTTTGATGAGAAGGAGGGCAACCATGAAGGAGCTACCCAAGGGCGGCTTTGTCGGCAAGGCTGCAAAGGCCGGTCAGGCCATCGCGTCTCTCAATATCCCGTTGCGGGCGGGCTACGGGGCCTACTTTTTGATTCTGTCGGCCTTTCCGGCGCTGCTGCTGGTGCTCAATTCCCTGCGCTATACGAGCCTGACTGTGGCGGACCTGATGGCGGTGCTGGAAAACGTCCTGCCCGAGGCCCTGACGGAGAGCATCCAGGAGCTGGTGATGAGCACCTACCGCAATTCCTCCTCGGCGGTGGCGGGGGTGTCCCTGCTGACGCTGCTGTGGTCCTCCAGCAAGGGGGTCTACGGCGTTTTAAACGGCCTGAACGCGGTTTACGGCGTGGAGGAGGACCGGGGTTATGTGTATACCCGGGGCATCAGCGTGGTGTACGCGCTGCTGTTTTTGCTGGTGCTGGTGCTGACGCTGGTATTGCATGTTTTCGGCAACGCCCTGATGGACCTGCTCTACGGCATCGACAACCCGGTGATTATCTTCCTGATGGACATGATTGACCTGCGGGGCGCGTTTTTGCTGGTGGTGCAGATGCTCCTCTTTACCGCCATTTACATGGTCCTTCCCAACCGGCGCAACGGCTTTTTGGCAAGCCTGCCCGGGGCGGTGTTCTCCGCGGTGGGGTGGACGGTGTTTTCCTGGGTATACTCCATTTATGTCACCCATTTTACCCGCATTTCCAATATTTACGGCTCCGTGTATTCCATCGCCATCAGTATGCTGTGGCTGTACTGCTGCGTCAGCATTCTGTTTTACGGCGCGGCCCTCAATACGCTTTTAACCCGCTTCCGGGAGGGAAAAAAGAGCTTCCCCTCTGGGGAAACCGGCAAGGCGAAGCCCTGACGGATGAGGGGAAGGCAGGGTATTTTCAGAAATTTTGGGAATCGTTTACGGGGTGTTCACAGCTATTTTGTATTTTTTTAGCAGACATTGCGTTTTCCGTTCCGGAGGACGCGAAAGGGAGCGGTTTTTTGTTTGGGTATGTGACGGCCAATGTGGGGGAGCTGACGCAGGCGCAGAAGGACAGATATTCCCAGGTTTACTGCGGGATCTGTAGGAGCATCGGGAAAAACAGCTCCCAGCTGGCCCGGCTGGGGCTGCGGTATGATATGGCCTTTTTGGCGCTGCTGCTGCTGAGCCTTTACGAGCCGGAGGAAACCCAGGGGAAGGGCCGCTGCCTGACCCATCCCGTCAGCAGACGGGCCTGGACGGACAACGAAATCATCCGCTATACGGCGGATATGAACGTGGCCCTGGCCTACTGCAAGTGCATGGACGACTGGGATGACGACCGGAAGACCTCCGCCCGGCTGCTTGCCAAGGCCATGGAGGGGGACTACCGGCGGATTTCGGAGCGCTACCCCCGCCAGTGCGGCGTTTTAACCCGGTGCCTGGAGGGCATCCGGGGCTTTGAAAGGGAAAACTGCCAGAATCCGGACCGGCCCGCGGGGCTCTTTGGGGAGCTCATGGGGGAGCTGTTCGTCTGGAAGGAAGACCAGTGGGCAGAGGACCTGCGGCAGCTGGGCGGCGCCCTGGGCCGATTTGTCTATCTGATGGACGCGGTGCTGGATGCGCCGGAGGACCGGAAAAAGGGCAGCTACAACCCAACCCTTTCCCTGGAAAACATGAACTGGGAGCAGGTGTTCTCCCTGACCATGGCAAGATGCACCTATTATTACGAAAAACTACCGCTGGTTCAGGACAAGGCGCTGCTGGACAACATTCTCTACAGCGGTGTGTGGGTTTCCTACCGGCAGAAATACAAGAAGGAAGGCGGCAGCGACGATGGATCCGTATAAAGTACTCGGTTTGGAGCCGGGGGCTTCCGACGAGGAGGTCAAGCAGGCCTATCGCCGTCTGGCGAAGAAATACCACCCGGATTTAAACCCCGGGGACGCGGAGGCCGCCCGGAAAATGCAGGAGGTCAACGAGGCCTACGACCGGATTAAAAACCCGGAGAAATACCGCGCTCAGCCGGGCCAGGGGGGCGGACAGAACCCCTACGAGAGCTACGACCCCTTTGGCGGGTACAATCCCTTCGGCGGCTGGTATACCGGCCAGCAGCAGTATTCCCGCCAGGCCCAGGACGGCTACCAGCAGGCGGCCCAGCAGTATATCCGCTACGGGCGCTATGAGGAAGCCCTGAACGCCTTGCGGAACAGCGACAAACGGGATGCCCGCTGGTATTATCTCAGCGCTCTGGCCAACCAGGGGCTTGGCAACCAGGTGACCGCTTTGGAGCACATCCGAAGGGCAGTATCCATGGAGCCGGACAACCGGGAGTATCTGCAGGCGCTGGACGCCATCCAGAACGGCGACAGCGCCTACCGCCAGTCCGCCGGGAACTTCCGGGGCTTTACCATGGGCGGAAGCCCCTGCGCCGGTCTGTGCCTGTGCTATCTGGCCCAGGTGTTCTGCTGCCGGGGAAATTTCCTCTGCTGCATCTGAGCTCTGACCGGCGGGAGCAAAATATACGAAAAAAGCTGCCCTCGGTGGGATTGTGTCACCGAGGGCAGCTTTTGCTTACTTGACGGTCCGGTGCCAGGTGTGGCGGGACAGGAGGCACAGGATGGGGAAGATTTCCAGCCGTCCTAAGAGCATATCCACAATCAGCGTGAGCTTGCTGAGAATGCTGAAGTCGGAAAAATTGCAGGTGGGACCTACGGCCTCCAGGCCGGGGCCGATGTTGTTGAAGCAGCACAGCACCGCGGAGAAGTTGGTCTCGGTGGAGAAGCCGTCCAGGCTCAGCACCAGGAAGCTGGCAAAGAGGATAAACACATAGGCAATCAGGTAGGCATTGGTGGTTTCCACAATCTTGTCGTCCACCACCTGGCCGTTGCTGCGGACCAACTCTACCCGCCGGGGGTGGAGCATCTGCAGGAAGCTGCGCCGGAGGCTCTTGAACAGCAGAATCATCCGGGAGACCTTAATGCCGCCTCCGGTGGAGCCCGCGCTGGCACCAATCACCATCAGGCACAGCAGGATGGTTTTGGAGAAGCTGGGCCACAGGTCAAAGTCCGTGGTGGCAAAGCCCGTGGTGGTCATGATGCTGGAAACCTGGAAGGCGGCGTGGCGGAGGGTTTCCCAGAGGCTGCCGTAGAGCCCGCGGATGTTCCAAAAAATCAGAAGGGTGCTGGCCAGGGCCACCCCAAAGTAGGCCCGCAGCTCCTCATCCTTGAATACCGCCCCCCACTGCTTGAGAATCAGCAGATAGTAGCAGGAGAAGTTGACACCGAAGAGGAACATGAAAACGGTGGTCACGTTCTGCAGATAGGGGCTGTAGCTGGCGAAGGAGTCGTTCCGCACGCCGAAGCCGCCGGTTCCGGCGGTGCCAAAGGCATTGCACAGGGCCTCAAAGGCGGGCATGCCGCCAAAAAGCAGCAGGCAGAAATCCACAATGGTCAGGATGATGTAAAGGGCATAGAGGATGGCCGCGGTCTTACGCATTTTGGGCACCAGCTTGCCCACGCTGGGCCCCGGGCTCTCCGCCCGCAGCAGGTGCATGGTAAAGCCCTTGCCCCGGTCGGTGCTGGGGACGATGGCAAGCAGGAACACCAGAACGCCCATACCGCCCACCCAGTGGCTGAAGCTGCGCCAGTAGAGGATGCCTTTGGGCAGCCCCTCTACCGCGGGCAGAATGGAGGCACCGGTGGTGGTAAAGCCGGAGACGATTTCAAACAGGGCATCGATGAATCTTGGGATGGCCCCGGAAATGAGAAACGGAAGGCTCCCCGCAAGGCTCAGCACAATCCAGCTCAGGGCCACGCAGACCATGCCGTCGGTGGCATAGAAATTGCTCTTTGCCCCCTTGCAGAAAAACCGCAGAACGCCGGAAATCAGGCACAACAGCAGCATGGTCCACAGAAAGGCCCAGACGGCGGACATCTCCCCGCAGCAGCAGCTGACGCAGGCGGCCGGAAGCATGAATCCGGCCTCCAAAAGAAGAATCTGGGCGATGAAGCGCCCCATCATTTTGTAGTTCATAGCCGGGCCTCACGCGAAAATGTCGTTGAGCTGCCGCAGAACCACGCCGCTATTGGTGACGACGATGATGGTATCTCCCGCATGGTACACGGAGTCGCCGTTGGCAATCTCCGTGGCGGCACCGTGGCTGATGCTGACCACCAGGACATTGGATTTGAGCTTGATTTCCTTCAGGGGCACGCCGCAGTGGCGGGTTTTCTCATCGGCCAGGAACTCCATGGCCTCAGCCTGGCCGTCGGCAATGGTGTGCATGGAGATGGCGGCACCGGTCTGGTTCTGCATGGCCCGGACATAGCGGACGATGTTGCTGCAGCACAGCTCCTTGGGGCACACCACACTGCCCAGGGACAGAGAGGAGACAATGCTGTTCCTGTCCATATGGCCGACCTTGGTAATCACCTGGGGGATGCCCTGGGAGATGCCGTAGAGGGAGACAATCATATTGAGCTCGTCCAGTCCCGTCAGGGTTATCAGGGCATCGCACTGGGGAAGGCCCTCGCTGTCAAGCAGATACTGGTCCGAGGCATCCCCGTGGATAATCTCGGCCCCGGGAAGCCCGGAGCACAGCTCCTGGCACCGGGCGGCATCGCTTTCCACGATGACACAGCCAATGCCGGCCTTTAAAAGCTTCGAGGCCAGGTAGTAACTGACCCGTCCGCCGCCGCAGAGCATGACCCGCCGGACCTGACGGGTGAGAATGCCCAGGTTTTTCAGCAGGGTGGTCAGGTTTTCGGAGAGGGCGGTGATGAAGAGCCGGTCCCCCTCCCGCAGCACAAAGTCGCCGCCGGGGGTGATGGTGGAGCCGCCCCGCAGCACCGCGCAGACCAGAACCTTGCACCGGACAATCTCCCGCATGTCCGACAGACGGACGTTGCAGAGCTTGCTGTTGGCATCCACCCGGAGCTCTACGATTTCCGTCCGGCCCTTGGCAAAGGTGTCCCGCCGGAGGAAGCCGGGGTATTTGAGCAGCCGGTCGATTTCCGTGGCGGCCTGGTTTTCGGGGTTAATGAGCATGGACAGGCCAAACAGCTCCCGCATTCTGTAAATCTGCTCGGTGTATTCCGGGTTGCGGATTCGGGCGATGGTGTGCAGCTTGGGATTCATGGCGTGGGCCGTGGTGCAGCACAGAAGGTTTACCTCGTCCGCTCCTGTGGCGGCAATCAGAAGGTCCGCCTCCCGGACCCCGGCCTGCCGCAGCACGTCCATAGACGCGCAGTTGCCCTGAACGGACATGACATCGTACCGCTCCACGCTGTATTCCAGGGGGAGAAGCTTGGAGTCGATGATGGTCACGTCATACCCTTCGCCGGTGAGCTGCCGGGTCAGCGTGGAGCCGACCTTGCCGTCGCCTGCAATGATAATTTTCATATCTGCCTCCGTTGTCGAAGAAGAATGGTTCTATGGTAAAAATCACCACATTACCGGCATTATAGCACCGCTCTGGGAAAAACGCAATCTATTTCCGGGAAACGGAAGGGAAAAATGGAGGAAAACAAGCAAAATTCCGAAAAAATTGCCGCATATTTTTGCTTTTTTGAAAAAAGATAAAAATTTTTAAAAAAGGGCTTTACAAACGGGGATTTATCTGTTATAATTCGTCCTGTTCTTGGCCCGGTGGTGCAGTCGGTTAGCACGCCAGCCTGTCACGCTGGAGGTCGACGGTTCGAGTCCGTTCCGGGTCGCCAATCCCTTGGATGATTTCATCCAGGGGATTTTTTTGCGGTTTTTCCCGAATGCCTTGATTCCGGCTCCAAATGAGATTGACAGGAAAATGGAAAACCGATAGAATATGTTTGGAAACCTCTGAATCAATCGTCTTCGGCTGGATGACGGGTCTTGCCGATTGAATCAGAGGTTCCCTTGTAGGAGCATCCGCAAATCTGACTGAAATAAGGAGACGGATATGAAGACAAAGAGATGGATCGCGTTTCTGCTGGCCCTTTGTATGGCTCTGCTTTTGGTGGGCTGCTCGGACGAGGAATGGGAAGAACCGGCTGAAACAACAGAACCGCCCCGAAGCATGGCCGGGGACAACAGCCAGGGGGAGAGCTGGGCGATTTACTGGTATTTGTGCGGCTCTGACCTGGAAAGCGAGTATCAGGCGGCGACAAGTGACCTGATGGAAATGGAACAGGTTGCGCTGCCGGAGAATGTGACCGTGGTGATTGAGACCGGCGGCAGCTATGAATGGGCCCATCCGGAGGTGGAGGCCGGACAGCTGGGGCGGTATGTCTATTCCGGGGACACCCTGGAAATGGTGGATGCCCTGCCCAACGCCAATATGGGCGCGCCGGAGACGTTGGAGGACTTTCTGCGGTTTTGCGGGGAAAATTACCCGGCGGACCGGACCATGCTGATTTTTTGGAACCACGGCGGCGGCAGCCTTGCCGGGGTGGCCTTTGACGAGACCTATGACGATGATTCGCTGTCCCTTCCGGAGATTTACAGCGCGATTGCCAGTGCCTGCACCTTGTCCCGGGAGGACCCGCCTTTTGATGTGGTGGGCTTTGATGCCTGCCTGATGGCGACGATGGATACAGCCTATATGCTGGAGGACTGCGCCCGATATTTGATTGCCAGCGAGGAGACCGAGCCGGGCTGCGGCTGGAATTACAGCCAGTGGCTCTATGCGCTGGGCTGCCAGCCGACCATGAATGGGGCAGAGCTGGGAAGGGTGATTTGCGACAGCTATGCCGCGGGCTGCGAGGAAATCGACCAGGCAGATGAGATGACCCTGTCTGTGGTGGATTTGCAAAATATTCAGCCCCTGCTGGATGCCTACGAGGCGCTGGGACGGGAAGCGCTGACCAAGGCGGCGGCAGACGGACGGTTTTTCGCCAAGCTGGGCCGCGGCGCGGGAAGAGCGGAAAACTACGGCGGCAATACCGACGACCAGGGCTATACGGATATGGTGGACCTGGGGGACTTTGTGCGCAATAACCTGGAGCTTTTTGACGGCAATGCCCAGACGCTTTTGCAGGCGCTGGACGAGTGCGTCGTGTATAAAGTGAATGGCCCCTATCGGGATGGGGCCACGGGCCTGTCCTGCTATTATCCCTACAGCGCGGACAGGGAAAACGCGGATATTTACGCGGATTTGGGGACAAGCCCCTCGGTGGGGTATCTGTATGAATATGCCCTGTCCGGTTCTCTGAGTCAGGCCGGAATGGATTATATGGCCCAGGTGGGAGAAACGGTGGCAAACGCGGTGCAGGTGGAGTCCGCCGGAGACCAGGGGCTGGAGGACCATCCGCTGTACGTGGATGAGGACGGCAATGCTGTTCTGGACATCGGCGCTGACGCGGCATCGCTTTTGCAGGGGGTGTATTTTGACCTCTACTACGTCGATGAAGAAAATGACAGTATTTTGATGCTGGGCTATGACAATGACATTGACGCGGATTGGGAAAACGGCGTTTTTCGGGACAATTTCCGGGGCGTCTGGGGCTGTCTGGACGGGGCCCTGTGCTATACGGAGCTGATTTACGAGGGGGAGGACTACAACCTCTATTCCATCCCCATTCTTTTGAACGGGGAAAAATATCAGCTGCGGGTGGCCTATCAGTACGGTGACGGAGCCTTCAGAATTCTGGGGGCCCGGCAGGGAATTGGGGACAGCGGCATGGCGGACCGGAATCTGCGGGAGCTGCAGCCGGGGGACCGGGTGACGCTGCTGCACTATGTGATGACCATCTCCGGGGATGATACAGAACCGGAACTGTATGAGGGGGAAACCGTTACGGTGACAAAGGACACCGCCTTTGCCGAACAGGACCTGGGGGACGGGACCTTTGCCCTGTGCTTTGAGATGACGGACCAGACCGGGGAGAGCTTCCTTTCCGAGCTTGCCTGGTTTACCGTCGAGGACGGAACCATCTACACATCAGCCTGAAAATACGGCGGTCCGGAGAAAACGTACTCCGGGCCGCCGCGATATTTTTTGCGGCTACTGCCGCAGGCGCAGGAAAAAGCTGGCCTCAAAACGGCGGCCCTTTCCCTCGAAGCGGCAGGTGCCGTCGTATTTTTGACAGATCTCCTCCATAGAGGGGATGCCGATGCCCCGGCTGTGGGGGCGTTTTTGGGACAGGAGAACGCCGTTTTCCAGGGAAAGGGTTCCGTCAAAGCTGTTGTCCACCGTAAGCAGCAGCGCACCGCCACTTTTTTCCGAGGCAACGACAATTTCCCGGGGACCCGAATAAGCGGCACAGGCGGTGACGGCATTGTCCAGGGCGTTGCCAAGAAGGCAGCACAGGTCCGTGTCCGCAATGTCCAGGTGGTCCAGGCGGCAGCGGACCGTATAGTCAATGTGCTGCTTTTTTGCCTCTCCGGCGTAGTAGTAGAGGACCCCGTCTGCCGCCGGATTGCCGGTGTAGGGAATCTGGGCAATGTCCGCCATGCCGATTTCCATGCCGTCGCAGTATTCCTGCAGGGCCGCGGTATTGCCGCTGTCCAGGAAGCCCCGGATGGCGGCCAGCTGGTGCTTAAAATTGTGCCGCTGCTTCCGCTCCTTTTCCACCGCCTCCGTCAGGGCGCGATAGTACTGCTTCTGCAGCTGGACCTGGCGATTCAGCTGCTCCTTTTCCTGGAGCGCGCCGTAGTCCTGGGCCACCCGGCGGCAAATGAGGTAGGCAGCGATGCTCACCAGCAGAATGCTGACAAGGTCCCCCACGCTGTGGGAATAGCCCTGATAGCCCCGGCTGAGAATGCCGCTGAGGAACAGGGCTATGGGCACGAACCAGATGGTCTTCCAGTATTTCTCGTTTTTCTGAATCAGGAAGGGGGTAACGGTGGTTTTGGCCAGCCTCCGGCTCCAGGGGGAGAGGAGGGAGAACAGCGTCAGCCCCAGCAGATTTTCCAGAATGAGCATCTGACTTTGGGAGGCCAGGCCGAAATGCCCCGCGGTGAAGGCGGCAACGCCGAAGCACAGCCAGAAGACCATGGCGGTCAGGCCGAAGGAGAACATGTGCTCCCGCCAATAGCCGGGAACCACCAGAATATTGACCATGCCCATAATGGCGCAGAACACCAGCAGGTTGATTTTATAAAGGCCGATGTCCATCTGCCCCTGCCGGAACAAAAACCAGACCAGGAAAAAATTGAAAACCAGCCCGGCGGTATAGAGCGCCGAAAGCGCTTTTTTCTGCCCGGCGTTTAAGATGGGGCGGAAGGGAGAAATCCGGAGGACCAGGGTGGGAATATGGGCCAGGGTGCACAAAAGGCTTGCGAGGGCTGTTTCCATGCTACCGCCCCCTCATCTTTCGGCGAATGCCGTCCCAGCGGAAGCGGGCGTAGGCATCCCGGATTTCCTCCCGCTTGCTCCGGCTGACGGGAATCTCCGTGCCGTCGGACAGCTTGACGGCGGCTCCTGGCACCGCCGAAATCTCCCGCATGGAGACCAGCGCCCAGCGGATGGGACTGCAGAAGTCTCCGGGGGGAAGCAGGGCGGCCATCTGGGAAAGGGACTGGCTGACCTCCAGAACACCCTGCTTCAGGTGTATTTTGGAGCGCTTTCCCTCCGCCTCGATGTAGAGAATGTCGGATAAATAGATGTGCTCCTCCAGCCGCCCGGCCTTGACGGCAACGGTCTTCATGGCATAGTGGCTTTCAAAAAACCGGTCCAGGGCACGGAACAGCTGCTCTTTGTCCACGGGCTTTACAATATAGTGCAGCGCGTCGATGGAAAAGGCCTCCGCCGCGAAATCAATGCTGCTGCTGGCGAAAATGACCTGGAGCCGCTTGTTGGTCCGCAAAAGGGCCCTTGCGGTTTCCATCCCGTTGATGCCGCCCATATAAATATCCAGAATGGCAAGGCTGTATTTTTCCGGTCCGCTTTCCAGAAGCGCTTCCCCGGAGGGGAATGTATCCAGCTTGGCGTACAGCTCCTCCCGGTCTAAATATTCACAGACGTACCGGGCGATGGCCTGAGCATCCGAGGCTACGTCGTCGCACAGGGCGATATACATGGGACCATCCAAGGCGGCTCCCTCCTGTCTATCTGTTTGCTCTATTATACAACCGTTTTTCTCTTTTTTCAATTTATACTTCCCGGGGCAGACATTTTGCGATGGCTGCCTGAATTTTTTCCGCGGTAATGGGCAGGGTGCCAAAATAGTTGGTCTGAATCCGGAAAGCCTGGGGGGCAAAGCCCAGGTCCCCCGTAAACCAGGCGACGGGAAGCCGTGGGGCAAGCCGCCGGACGGCCATGGCCCCCTCCATGCCCGCCGCGCCGTCCATAATGGAAAACACCGCGTCGGGAAGGGTACGCTGCATGGCATCCACCAGCGCCTCCTGATTGTAAAAGGACTCTACCTGGTGCTTCCGGAGAAGCAGAGCGGTCCTGCCGCAGAGGTCCGGCGTGCCGAATAAGAAGATATGCATAGTGCCTCCTTTCTGACTTTTAAGAAAATCCGCCCCGGACCTTTGGAAGCCCGGGGCGGGGAAGTGTCATGCCTTACGGCTCAATGATATTAAAGTACAGGCTGAGCTTTCCCATGCTGTCGCACAGCTTCCGGTAGAGAGCCTCGTCGCCCTCTACGGTGACCAGCTTTGCAATCAGGTCCGTGTTCTTGGCGGCGATGGCCAGAACACCTGCCCGGCGGGTGGTGATGGTGAAGGCCGCCTCGTCGGACTGCTGGCCGGGGTAGTACAGCAGTACGCCGTGATGGATTTTCAGCAGGTAGTTCTGGTCGTCCGTCAGGACCAGATTTACCAGGAAGGATTCGTCAGCAAGCTTTTCGGTATCCATCATGATGCCCATGTAGTCCAGGGTGTTCTGGGCGCTCATGCTCTGGGCGGTGGTACCGGCACCCACGATTTCCGTGGGGGGATACAGGTCCGTACCGTTGCGCAGCTCAAAGGCACCGACCAGGTAGGCGTTCCGCCAGGCACCGGACTCCGCCTGATAGCCCAGCTGCTCCAGCGCGTCGGCGCAGAGGTAGCGGGCCTGGGTGTTTTCGGGGTCCGCGTAGACCAGGGCGTTGGTAATCTGGGCAACCCACTGATATTCGCCCTTTTCATAGTCCTCCCGCGCCAGCTCCAGGACCTTGTCCGGGTCGCCTAAGTAGCGAACCAGATTCTGGGCGTATTCCGTTGGGGTCAGCTCGTCCAGGTTCACGGGGTTTGCGTCGTACCAGCCCATGTACTTCTGGTAGACGGCCTTGACGTTGTGCTTCAGGGTGCCGTAGTACTGCCGGGTGTACCAGACCTTTTCCAGCGCCTCGGGGAGTTGAATCATGTCCGCGATTTCGGTGGAGGTGTAGCCCTCGTTGACGTACAGAAGGGTCTGGTCGTGGATGGACTTATAGACGGCGGCGGTGTTGGTCATGTATTCCTGAATCAGCGCATTTCCCCAGTGGGGCCAGTTGTGGGACTGGAACACAACCTCCGCCTCTTCTCCAAACAGGGTCTGGGCCTCCGTAATGTAGCGGGCCCAGGCACTGGCATCCCGCACCTGCGCGCCCCGGAGGGTATAGAGGTTGTGCATGGAGGCGGTGCAGTTTTCGGCCATCCACAGGGCCTTCTGGTCCGGGAAGTAGGTGTTCATTTCGGCGGGGGACTCGGTGTCCGGGGTCAGCTGGAAGATGGCCCGAACGCCGTCAATGGCGGTTTCGAAAACGGCCTCCGTCACCTCGAAGGTGGGGTTGATATAGCCAATGCCGTCCTGGGAGACACCCAGGCCGATGCCTACGGACAGGGAGCCCTGGGGGCCCTTTTGCAGGGAGGAGCCGTACTGATAGATGGAGCGGCGCTTCATGGCGGTGCCCACAAATACGTTTTCGGACATGACCGCCTCCTCAAAGCCCTGGGGAACGATGATGGCCGTCTTGCCGGAGGCAATCTGAGCGTCCAGAGGCAGGCTGGGGTCTGCCACATCCTCCTCGGAGATAAGGCCCCGGATGCCGCCGTAGTGGTCCACATGGGCGTGGCTGATGATGACCGCCACGATGTTGGCTTCGCCCATCTGGGATTCAAACAGCTCCAGGGCGGCTCTGGCGGTATTCTCGGTGGCCAGGCAGTCCAGGATAATCCAGCCGTTGTCGGATTTTACAAAGGTCAGGTTGGACAAATCGTAGCCGCGAACCTGATAGATGCCCTCCTGCACCTCAAACAGGCCATAGTAGGCGTTGAGCTGAGTGTTCCGCCACAAGCTGGGGTTGGCGGAGTCCGGGGCCTCGGTGTCTCTGACGAAATCGTAGGCATCCTGGTTAAAGACGATGTTTCCGTTGCTGCCCGCAATCTGCAGGCTGTCCGGCGCGGTGATAAAGCCGCGGGTGGCAAACTCCTCCTCCTGCTTGTCGTTAAAATCAAGCAGCTGGTAGACGTTTTCGTTGATCTGGCGGGTAAACTCGGTAGCGCCCTTCTTGTCCTTGGTAAAGGCCTCGGCGGCGGGGGCGGCTGCCTCTGTGGGGGCGGTGGCGGCTTCCGTGGCGGGCTGGGTGGGCTCGTCCTTGGCGGCACAGGCGCAGACGGAGCCTGCCAGCGTCAGGGCCAGCAGCGCGGAGAGAATTCGTTTCTTCATAGGGGACCTCCTTCTTGTTTCCTATCACCACTATATAACAGCTTTTGGTAGTTTTCTCTTTTAACGGTACGAAAAACACGCACAGGGAACGAAATGCCAGGCAATGCATTTCGTTCCCTGTGGCTGCATTTCATACCGGAATTTGGGAAACAGGCTGTTTCGGTGGTAAACTGGACAACGAAAAGGAGGGCTATGACCTATGAAAAAAACCATTCTTCGTACATCCCTTTGCCTTGCGCTGGCAGGTGTCTGCGCGGTGGGGAGCTTCCTGCTTCCTGCCAGGGCGGCAGCGGGGGATTCCCTGAAAACCGGCCTGGAAAAAGAGGGCTTTACCGTGCAGGAGGGCAGGTATTACGAGCTGGATACGCTGCAGCTTGCCTCGGAGGGGAAGCTCTACAGCTGCTTTGGCAACAACGCGGGCTCCAGCTACATGGTCTTTGACCTGCCCGAGGCCCCGGACCAGAAGGTCCCCAATCCCGCGTTCCCGCCCTCGGGCTGGCAGTATAAGCTCCGCGCCGATGAGGCAATTGTCCTGATTACGCCCCTGCCCCCGGAGTGTACCTACTATTCCTATATCAACTACATCATGTTCACCGCGCAGAAGGAGGGCAAGGACTATTCCTCTGAGGGTGGCTTCTTCAGCGCCGGAAATGAGCAGACGGGGCTGTACCATCCCATTTTTGGCTCCATCGGCAATTCTCTGAACATGAACAACATTCTCCATGACGGCAGCAGCGCCTACGGCACCAACGCGGTGATGGTGGTCTCCGCCAACCAGACGGTGACCGAGAAGGTTGTTAAGCAGCTCAAGGCGGCGGGCTACCCCGAGAGCGTGATTAACGTGATGCCCATCCCGGAGGATACCTACCGCATGGGTTTGGACAAGGGCGACGATACCTTCTGCCTGCTGGGCCGTGTTTCCCAGCCCAAGGACAAGGCCGCCTACGAAAAGTATCTGGAGGCGCTGGAAAAGGATGCCATCGTCTATCGCCTGACCCCCACGGAGGAAGTGGAATCCAACCCCTATGAGAACGCGGAGGTTACCGCCAGAGGCACCGGTGTCCATGAACTCTCCAAGGTGCCCAGCGCCCCGGAGCATTTGGATGAAATCCGTTCCGCACTGCTGGAGCAGTACGGCAAGGACTACACCTACGAGGAGCTGAGCACGAAGATCGCCGTGCCCGAGGGCCTGACCGCCTACTTTAACGATACCAACGCCCAGGGCGACAACCGGGATGCCGCTTACGTCATGACCAAGGACTTTACCCTGGATTCCGACGAGGATTTTGTGGTGGTCTACGGTGTGAACCACACCACCAGCGGCAAGGCAATCTACTCCAACGCGGTGCTCTACGGCCGGCCCATGCTGAACGGTGCCTGCAGCATCTATGATTCTCTGTTCGCCGGAAGCGCCAAGGAGTACTTGGAAAAGGACTGCGAAAACGCGGACCAGTACTATGTCTACAAAATCGCCCGGACGAAAATGGACGACTACACCGCCATCCTGCCCTACTCCACCGGCAACACCCAGGGCAAGTACTACGGCCTGGACAACGGGAACCCCATGCTTCTGGCATTCCGGGCCTATCTGGATGAAAACAACGTAGGTACCTCCTACTACGAGCTCATCTACGACCGGGCGATTGTTTTCCACAAGAAGTAAGAGATAAAAAAAGAGCTGTCACAAAAAAAGAACCTCTTCTCCCGGCGGTAGGATTGCCGCCGGGGGAGAAGCCCTTTTTTACAACAGCTCAAAATGGAATGACCGATTAGCCTTTGGGAGTACCGTCGGGGTTGAACAGGGGCAGGGGCTCCAGGTAGATGATGTCCTTCCGGTCCTTTGCCTCGCCCTCGGCAAGAATGGCCATGCGGCCACAGATGATGCCGCCGGCCTTTTCAACCAACGCCTCCAGGGCGGTCAGGCTTTCGCCGGTGGAGATGACATCGTCCAGCACCAGGATCCGCTTTCCCTTGATGAGCTTGGCATCGCTGCCATCCAGGTAAAGATGCTGCTCCCGGTCCGTGGTGATGGAGCGGACGGCCACACCGAAGGTATCCCGCATGTACAGCTTGGAGCCCTTCCGGGCCACGAAGTACTTGGCATCCCCGGCCTGACGGGCCATCTCGTGGGCCAGAGGAATGCCCTTGGCCTCGGCGGTGATGATGTAGTCATACTCCGGGGCCTTCTTCAGCAGCTCCCGGGCACAGGCTACGGTCAGCTCCTGGTCGCCAAAGATGACGAAACCGGCAATGGACAGATTTTCGCTGACAGGACAAATGGGCAGGTCCCGTTCGAGGCCCGCAACGGTCATATGATAAACCATGGATGAACGCTCCTTGTCTATATTGAAGTAGCTTTATTATATATGCTTTGCAAGAAAAGGTCAAGAAAAATCCCCCAATTTTGGGAAGACACAGGATTTTGCCCAAAAAGGAAAACAGCCTGTTCTACAGAGAACGGCACAGAAAAGGAGGCTTCCCCCGATGAAAAAGAAAATTGGTAGCGCGCTGCTGACCCTGCTCGCGCTGGTGCTTGCGGTGGTGCTGGTCTTTACCGGGCTCTATTTTACCAGATTCCGGACCGTGCGCAGCATCCAAAAGCTGACGGATTACGAAGACGGCTACAACCTGTACCGGATGAACATCCACTATCACTACAGCCTGGAAAAGATTCTGGATTACGGAATCAAGGACAACCAGACCATGATTGACGCGATCCTAAAGGAAGCGCTGCCGCTGCTGCCGGTTTCCATCAAGGCACCCAGTTTTGGATGCAGCGTGTTCAGCATCCGGGACGAAGACGGCCATATCCGCATGGGCCGGAACTACGATTTTAAAAACGACACCTCGGCCATGCTGGTCTACTGCGCGCCGAAGGACGGCTATCGGTCCGTCGCCACGGCGGCGCTGGACAATGTGTCCGCGAACCAGCCGGACGCGGGACTCAAAAAGAAGCTGGCGAGCCTGACGGCCCCCTTTATCTGCCTGGACGGCATGAACGAAAAGGGGGTATCCATCGGTGTGCTGACCCTGGACAGCGAGCCCACCTTCCAGCATACGGGGAAAAAGGTCATTGCCACCACCCTGGCCATCCGGCTGGTGCTGGACCGGGCGGCGACTACCCAGGAGGCGGTAGAACTGCTGCGGAGCTATGACATGTTTGCTTCCTCCGGGCGGGACTATCACTTCTACATTACGGATGCCTCCGGAGACGGACGGGTGATTGAATATGACTGCGACAATCCGGACCGCCCCCTGGTGGATACGCCGATGCGCGCCATTACCAATTTCTACGGCCTCTATATCGACAGAGTGCTGCCCAACCAGCGCAACGGCATTTACGGCCACGGCAGAGAGCGCTACGACAAAATGGAAGCGGTGTTCGAGAATGCCAAGGGGGCCTTTACGGAGGAAACCGGCTGGGAGGCTTTGAAGGCGGCCTCGCAGGAGCCCAATCCGGAGTCCATCACCAGCAATACCCAGTGGTCCATCCTCTATGACAACACGGATTTGACGGGCCAGATTGTCATCCGCCGGAACTGGGCAGACGTGCGGGAATATTCCCTTTTTGATTGAGCCGCTGGGGCTGTTAGAAAACAACCTGTCATTGCGAACCAGTGCGCACACTGGTGTGGCAATCCCCCGGATTTTCA
>USQL01000023.1 GCA_900556935.1 uncultured Eubacteriales bacterium
GGCGTAACCACACGCACCTCAAACGTGCTTGTCTACCATTCCAACACTCTCGCAAGTGCTTGGGTATTATACCGTATATTTCCTGCTTTGTCAATCCCTTTTTACAAAATAGGCTGGTACGTTTTTTCTTCAATTCGGTAGCCGTGGCCGGGGGTGGGCTGCCACTGGTAGCGGGATTTGTGTTCCTCCGGGAAAAGACGGTCCATAATGGCCGCGATGACTCCGCCGTGGGTGACAAGTACCGTGTCCTCCGTGAAGAGCTCCGGGAGCGCTTTCAGCACCCGGGCGCACATCTGATTGCCGCTCTCCCCTTCCGGCGGAATGTTTTCCATATTGTCGCCGGTGAGCCACGCCTGATAGGCGGGGTTCTCCTTCAGCTCCTCGTAGGTGTGCATTTCGAAAATACCGAAATCCACCTCCCGGAATTCCGGGCGCCGCTCATGGGGAACGGGGCCAAAGAGAATATTCAGCGTCTGCTCCGTGCGAAGCATCCCGGAGGTCAGAAAGCGGACATTGGAAACGGAATAGTGGAGCTTTTGAAGGTTCTCTGCCCCTTCCGGGGAGAGGGGCAGGTCCGTCGCCCCGCAGTAGCGGTGCTCCAGGTTGGCCTGGGTCTGGCCGTGGCGAATCAGGTAGAGTGTACTCATTTTAATCTTTGCTCCAATCCGCAGAACATCCGGTGAATCCCTGTGGCCTTCCCCGCCAAATACTGGCATACCAGTCCCGTGGTGTGCCGCCACAGCCGCATTTCCCCGTCAATGGGCACTACTCCGCAGAACATATCCATGCAGATGATCACCTTGTCCTCGAGATTCTGTCCTTTCAGCTTTTCCAAGGGGTCCTCCCCTGCCCGGATGCAGGCGAGGACAAATTCTTCCAGCTTATCGATACATCTCTTGGAGAAATCAATTTCCGTACCACTACATGTGAAAATATCCGCCTCAGGGATGCCCAGGGTATTGACCGCAAAGGCCCGTTTGCCCTGGTAAGCGCCGCCGATAATCAGTTCCATCGCTGCCTCCTTACAAAATCGCCAGGGCCCCCAGGGCCGCAAGCTCGGAAATGGTCAAACAGTAGCCGGAGATATCCCCGTTCATGCCCTGCAAGGAGCGATAGCCCCGCAGAAGCGGCTGCCCATAAAACGCCAGCTCCACCAGCAGCACCAGGCCGCACCGAAACCGGAGCGAAAAGCCAAAGGCCAGCGCAAGGGCCAGAAGGACGCAGGGAATCGCGATATCCGCTGGGCGGACCTTCTTTTGGGAATACTGGCTGGTGGACATCTTTGGAAGTACATTCACCGCCAGGGCGCTGCAGCACCGGCTGACCACGGGAATCACAATCAAAACCCGAAAATCCGTTTTCATATTGAAGGAAACACAGAAGGCAAACTGGGCAAGAATCAGCAGCACACAGCCAATCACAGCAAAGGAGCCCACATGGGAATCCTTCAAAATCTCCCGTCTGCGCTGCAAATCCCGGCAGGATTTCACCGCGTCGGTCACATCCATAAAGCCGTCCAGATGGATAAAGCCCGTGAGGAAATAGGGTGCGGCACACAGCACCACAGCCGTCACCGCCTGGGTAAGGCCCAGATACCGGCACAGAAGCCCCAGCGCCCACCACACAAGACCGATTTCCAGCCCCACCAGGGGCAGGCACCAGAGGAGCTTATCCCGGGCCTCCTCGTCCCAGACCTTGCAGGGACAGGGAATGGCGCAGAACATGGATTGACACATAAAAAAGGCATGGATAAACTGCTTCATTGGGGCAGGCCTCCCTTGTGAAAAATCAGGTTTCCGGCGGACACCTCAATCACCGTATCCGCAATCGCCGCCATGGCTTTGTCCAGCTGAGCCAGGCCCCGGCGGAAGCACTCCGTTTCCGCGTCATACCGGGCGGCATCGGAATAGATATAGTCGCTGACCAGAACAATGTTGGAAACAGACCGGCAAAGGGTCTCCAGTCCCCTTTGGCAGCGGTCCGGAGCCGTAGGGTCCAGCTTCCAGGTGCTTGGGTCCGGGTAGAGCTCGTTGAGCAGCAGCGCCGTCACACTGTCCAGAAGGAAGCTGCCCTTGGGATCGACTTTTGTAAGGCACTCAGCAATGTCCCGGCCCTGCTCAACGGTCTCAAAGCCCAGGCCGTCCCGGTCCGCGATATGATGGCGGATGCGGTCCCGGTCCTCCTCGTCGCAGGGAATCATGGTGGCAAGATAATAGCGCTTCCCGCCGCGGGCAAGTTTTACCGCCAAGCTCTGGGCAAAGGAGGATTTCCCGTTTTTGGCACCCCCGGAGACAAAGACAATCATTTTCCTGCCTCCACGGTAAACTTGTCCCCTTCCCGGATTTCCTCCAGGTAGCCGTCGTCAATGCCCGCCTGGTCAAAGGTCGCCATGTCATTGATGACGGCGCAGGCGGCGCTGAGAATCTGGAATGCCAAGGGGCAGCCGCTGCCCTCGCCCAGGCGCATATTCAAAAGAAGCATGGGCTTTAGGTCCATTTCCTCCATGGCAAGGCGATAGCCAATTTCATAGGAGGCGTGACTGGGCACCAGATATTCCCGCACCGCCGGGCACAGGCGCACGGCACACAGGGCGGCCACCGCGGAAATAAAGCCATCAATAACCATGGGCCGGTGGCTGGCGGCACCGCCCAGGAACGCGCCGCACATGGCCGCCAAATCAAAGCCGCCCACCTTGCTGAGCACATCTACCGCATCCTTGGCATCCGGGCGGTTCAGGGCAATGGCATCGGCAATCACCTGCTTTTTCTTCCGGAAGGACGCGTCCGTAATGCCGCCGCCCCGGCCGGTAACGGTCTCCACGCTGACACCCAGGAGAACCGCCAGCACCGCGGAGGAGGTCGTCGTGTTGCCAATGCCCATTTCGCCCACGCCCATGGCATCGGCTTCCGTGGCCATGGCCAGTTCCGCGCCGGTGAGAATGGCCTGCAGCGCCTGCTCCCGGGTCATGGCCGGGCCCTTGGCAATATTCCGGGTGCCAAAGGCGATTTTTTTGTTCAGGACCTTGGGCTCGGTGATTACCGCATTGACACCCACATCGCAGACGGTAATGCCAGCGCCAACATGCCTGCACAGCACCGAGGCACCGGTTTTGGCACGGGTCAAATTGATGGTCTGCATCAGGGTCACGGACTGGGGTGCGCTGGAAACCCCCTCCTCTACCACGCCATTGTCCGCCGCGAATACTAGCAGGTGGGTTTTGTCCATGGAATTATGGACCTTTCCGGTGATGCCCGCCAGCTGAATGGAGAGCTCCTCCAGTCTTCCTAGGCTCTCCGGGGGCTTGGCCAAAGCGGCCTGATGCCGCTTTGCCTCCTCCATAGCCTGCTTTGACAAAGGTTCAATGGATTGTATCAAGGTTTCCAGAGTCATTGTTCTTCCTCCAATAGTTCCTGCGCCAGCAGCCAGCGGACCTCCGGGGCCACATCGGTCATCTCCAGGGTATAGGTTGCCTGGGGGCACATCAACTGGGCGCGCTGCAAAAATTCTTTCATTGGGATGCTCCCGGATGCCAAGGGACTGTGGGTATCAAAGGAGCGGTCGTTATTGTGAATGTGAAAATGGTCAATCCAGGGGGCTAATGTTTCCAGCCACGTCTCCACCGGAATTTGGGAGCACACATTCGCGTGCCCCACATCCAGGCACAGCCGCAGTCTGGGGCTATTGACCCCGGCGGCAATGTCCAAAAGCCACTGGGGGTCCGATTCCATGACGTTCTCCACGCAAATCTCCATATTCCCCGGAAGCCGCTTCAAAAAATTCTTCCAAAAAGGAACGGACTGCTCGGTATACCAGCAGGGGTAATAAACATTTGGGAGAAATCCCCCATGGAAAATCAGCTTTCGGGCCCCGTACGCTTCCGCCAGCACCGCAGACTGGAGAAAACGCTGGATAGTCAGGTCCCGGGCCAGCGGGTCGATGGCGCAGGGGTAGAGCTCGCTGAATGGACCGTGGAAAATCCGGCTGGGCACCCCTTCCGCCTGAGCGTCTGCCATAGGTTTTGTCTGTGCGAACAGCATATCCATATTCACCGCCGTGCAGTATTCGGCAATTTCCACCCCCAGGCCGTATTCCCGGGCGGTCTTCCCGGCGTTGGGGTCAATGGTGGAAAGAAACAGCTGTTCCTTCTTCATTTTGCCGCCTCCCCTCCGGCGGACATCATGCCGTATTTGATTTGCAGGCGGTTGAGCTTATACAGCAAGGGTTTGGTCAGCAGCACCAGAGTAACGCCGCAGCCCAGGCCGTGAATCAGGTTCACGGGAACACCCTGTCCGAAAATCACCAGCGCCCCGGACCAGGTGAGTCTGCTCAGGACCGTAAACACGGTGCAGCAGTCCAGCATGGGCCCCACCAGAAGAAAAATAGATAGAAAGCCAAAGGGGCCCAGAATCCAGGGCTTGCAAAGCTTTGGCTTATTGTGAAACCACAGCCCCGCCCAGAACCCGGCAAAGCCGTAGGCGAACATCTGCCAAGGGGTCCAGGGGCCCTGGCCGAAGAAAAAGTTGCTGGCAAAGGCGGCAATGGCACCGGTGAGAAAGCCCGCCTGGGAGCCGAAGGCGATGCCCGTAATCATGATGATGCCCGTAATGGCCTTAAAATAGGGCACCATCACGAGTGCCACCCGGGAGGCTGTGGCCAGTGCCGCCATCACCGCCAGCGTCACCAGCTCCCGGGGCTGAGGGCGGCGGGATTCAAAGCTGGCAAAAAAGGGCAGCATGATTTCAATAATCACCAGAGTGCTGGTAAGATAATACCAACGGCCCTTGATCTGGCTTCCGAAATACAATGTCGCGGGAATCAGAATAAAAATCGTCAGAAGCGAAAAAAATGTTGTTTTTTTCATTCCGCGCACTCCTGATTCTGCTTCACCAGGGACACCACATTCTCCACATTCACTGCGTTTTCGAAGACGCACCGGCTCATGCGGTTGGAGGAGGTGGTATAGAAGCTGTTGGAGCCAAAGAAGCTCTGGGGCTGACCGGAGGCGATGATTTGACCGTCAAAGAACATGGCGGCAATATCCGCGTTTTCCGCGCAGAACTCGATATCGTGGGACACCATGACAATGGCCATCCCATCCTTTGTCAGCTGCTTCATGGTCTTGGCAAACCGGCTTTTAAAGCCGCAGTCCAGGCCTTTCGTGGGCTCGTCCAGAAGCAGCAGCCGAGGCTTGGTCAGCAGCACCTTGGCTAGGGCCACCCGCTGCTGCTCGCCGCCGGAGAGGTCGTAGGGGTGAGAATCCAGAAGGTGGTCAATTTCACACAGCTCAGACACCCGCTGCTGTTCTACAGGGTCCGAATCCATCTCCCGCAGCTCCTCCCGCACCGACTGCTTGACAAAGAGATTCCGGGGGTCCTGGGGCAGCATGGAAAGGCAGCTGTGGAACAGCGCCCCCTTGGGGTACTTCTTCGTCTCCTTCCCAAAGACCTGGATGCTGCCCCGATAGGGCCGGTTGGCCCCGCAGATGGCCCGCAGGGTCGTAGACTTTCCCGCGCCGTTGCCGCCCACGATGGTATACAGGCACCCGGCGGGAACGGAGAGGTTCAGGCCCTTCAAAACGTCCGGAGACTGCTTTTCATAGCGCAGCCACACATCCTGGATGCGCAGCGCCGGTTCCCCGCTGGGAAGCGCGTCCGTCATGGGTACTGTGCGGACCTTTGGCGGGTTGGAGCCATACTTTTCCGTCAGCCAGTTTCGGCCCTCCCGCACGGTCAGGGGAGCTTGGCCCGGTTCTCCGCATTGGTAGAAAATTCGCATGGGAGCCGGGAGCATCTGGGTCAGGTGGCTATTGGTTTCAAACATGCCGCGGCCAATCTCCCGGGGAGCGGCGTTGCCCGTCAGGCGGCCATGCTCCATCACCAGCACCCGGTCCGCTACCGGGAAAATATCCTCCGCCCGGTGCTCCGTAATCAGCACCGTGGTGCCCAGCTCTCGGTTGATTTTCTTTAGGGTATTGAGAAAATCCGAGGCGGCGATGGGGTCCAGCTGGCCGGTGGGCTCGTCCAAAACCAGAATTTCCGGCTGCATGGCCATGATGGAAGCCAGGTTTAACAGCTGCTTCTGGCCGCCGGAGAGCTCGGAGACATCCTTGTGATACCAGCTCTGGATACCGAAAAAGCTTGCCATCTCCGCAACCCGAAGGCCGATGGTCCCGGCATCCACCCCCAGATTTTCCAGGCCAAAGGCCAGCTCGTGCCAGACCTTGTCCGTAACAATCTGCTCGTCCGGGTTCTGCATGACATAGCCAATGGAGGCCGCCTGGGTACGGCTATCCACCTGCTCCAAAGGGGTTCCGTCAAAGAGAATTTCCCCCTGCCGCTCTCCCGTAGGGGCCAGAACGGATTTGAGGTGCTTTAAAAGGGTGGTCTTCCCGCAGCCGCTGTTGCCGCAGAGCAGCACATATTCCCCTTTGGCGATGGAAAAGGACACATTCTCCAGGCATTTTCTTTTCCCGCCGGGGTAAGAAAAGCTTAATCCTCGAATTTCAAGCTGTTCCATATAATTTCCTCCCGCAAATACAAAATAGAGGGGATCAATAGCAGCACACAGTACGCGGGAAATCCCAAGGTCACATAGTCGCAGTAAAAATAGGGGGTGTAGCCAGCCTCCGTCCCGCCAAAGGCAAGAACGCAAACTGCCAAAAGGACAATCGCGGCCATGAGAAAAACATCCTGCCGTCCTACTCGGTAGATATGGAAATTGGTCCGCTTTCCGCAGCCGTAGCCCCGGGCCCGCATGGAGTCCGCCGTAACGATGCTGCCCTCCAGCGCCCAGTCCGTCAGAGACGAGAGAATGCTGATGCCGCTGTGCAGCTTTTCCCTGCCGGAGGCGGCGTTTTCCGTTCCCTTGCCGATGGCGCTTCTGGCCGTTACAATCTGCTTGGATTTTCTGGTAAAGGCGGGAATCAGCCGCAGGACCATCACAAGCAGCAGGGAAAGCGCCGGAATCAGGTTCCCAAACAGGGCCGTAAATTTATCGCTGGTCAAAACCTGGCTGTAGCAGCCGAACCAAATCATGGTCAGGGCGAAAATGATGCCCAAGATGCCGCCGTAGGCCATGGCCTCCAGGGTATAGGGGTGGCCGAAGACGGTAAAGAGCACATGCTCCCCCCGGGAATTGAGGAAGGGGTTTAGCAGCGCAATCAGCACCAGAAACAGGCCCATGGTTCTGAGCATTTTCAGGCCCTCCCTGCCATGGAGCAGCAGGTAATAGACGCTGGCACCAATGAGGCCCGCAATGGCATAGGCCGGATGCTGAATCACCACGCCAAAGCCAATCACCGCAACGAAAAAGGCGAAGTTCACCGCCGGATGACACCTGGAAAAGGGATCCGCGTTCATTGAATCACATCCGTTCTGTCGAATCCGTGTCATTATACCAATATTCCCGGCAAAATGCAATACTGGAACAAAATTTCAAAAAAGTCATTGCGATTCCGGCGCTTCCGTGTTATAATATCTCCGCTTTTGGGTTGTATCCAGAAAGCTGATTTTTTATTTAAGGAGATATTGTTTATGAAAAAGCGCATCAGCATTGTACTGTGCCTGACAATGATTCTGGCAATGTGCTTCAGCATGGTTGCCTGCGGCAAGAAGGCTCCCACCGAGCCCACCACCGTTTCCATGGTTTCCGGCCAGACCTACGGCAGCGGAAACACCTCTTTTGCTTTCTCCGTAACCGACCCCGACGGCAAGGAGACCGCCGTCACCGTCAAGACAGACAAGGACACCGTGGGCGCCGCTCTGCTGGACCTGGGTCTTGTTGAGGGCGAGGACAGCGAGTACGGCCTGTACGTCACCACGGTCAACGGCACAACTTTGGACTACGAGAAGGACGGCAAGTACTGGGCCTTCTACATCAACGGCGAGTATGCCATGACCGGCGTGGATGCTACCCCCGTCGAAGACGGCGCTTCCTACTCCTTCGTAGCGGAATAATCTTTTCAAAGGCAAAAAGGACCTGTTTCAAATCTCCTTCTCGGGAGCGGCTGTAATCGCCACCCCCGAAAGGAATCGTTTGGAACAGGTCCTTTTCTTATCCGCCGTACATCACTCTCCAATGAATTTGCGGAATTCAATCTCTCCAAGGGGGTCTTTGTTCCAGTCGTAGACGTGAATCACAAAAATATCGCTCAGTGTCCCCTGACACATATTGGCGGTAAAATAGTAATTTCCATCCTCCTCCCCAATAGCGCCATACTCTCCAAGGGTAAGGCCGTCAATCTCATATTTCATGATGTCGTAGTAGGCATCCTTATCCGTGACGGTTTCCCGCATCCGGAGATTCAGCCCCAAGGGGGTTTTGGTCACGTGCAGGTCTCCTACGGTCATACCGGGGATTGCCGACGGATTGAGGGGATGGTAGACGCTCTCCCCTTCCGCGTCGGCGGGAGCTTCCGTCAGGGTAAAGGGCAGCTCCACCCGCTGTACGTCCTTGCTTCCCGCCTCCCGGGCTGTCACCAGGCAGATGGCATCCAGCGTGGGGGCAGACACCGTTTTGCTGCACTCAGACAGAATGACCATTTCGCTTTCGGAAAGGTTCTCCATGCGCATGGAACCGTTTCCCGTGGGTTCCCCTCCGATTCGCGTCAGACTGGCTCCGGCAAACAGCAGCTTCTTTCCATGGGCAGCGGCATACTCTTCCAGGGTCTGATTTCCGGAAAGGCCAATCATGCCCACCCGGTCCCCGGGGCCGCAGTCCGTGGGAGCGACAATATACTGGTCTCCGCCGGATACGGTGACCGTCACCATGGCGGTTGCGTAGTCGCAGAGGGATTCCGTAATTTTGCAGCTCCACCCTTCCGATGCCTTTTCCGCGGTTTCCGGCTGGATATAGGGAACAGCCTCCTCCGGGATGGAAACATAGGGTGTCTCAAAAAGCGTCCGGATGCCAAAGAGGTCCGCGGCGTAGGCCCCCAGGGCCAGAGCAAGCACCAGGCAGGCAGCCAGCAGCACCACGGCCACACGGCGCAGAGGTCGCGTTTTTTGAGGGGCTTTCTCCGGGACGGCGTATTCCCCCTCCTGGATGAACTTGGGGTCGATACCGGTGAGCGCTTCCATCAATCTTCGGCTTTTCATATTTGAATTCCCTCCTTTTTGAGAAAAAGATACAGCTTCTTTCTGGTGCGGTGGAGTTGGGATTTGACTTTTCCTTCGGTCATATCATAGTGCTTGGCAATCTCCCCAATGGAATCGGCATACCAGTACCGGCGAACGAAAATCAGTCTGCTGTCCTGGGGCAGGGTCTCCAAAAAGGCATTCAGCGCCCCAATAATCTCCCTTCCCTCCGACACGGCATCCTGGGAAACATCCGGGATGCACTCCTGCAGCTCCTCCGAAATGGAAACGATGTCCGCCTTGCGTTTTTCCGCCTGATTCCAATTGAGCAGATTCAAGGAAAGATTCCGGCAGATGGCGGCGATGTAGGCGTAAAAGTACTGGGGCCGCGCCTTGGGAATGGAATTCCAGGTTTTCAGGTAGGTATCGTTTACAACCTCCTCGGAATCCTCCGGATTACGAAGAATCCGGCCTGACAGTCCCCGGAGCTTCCGGCCATAGGCACCGTCCGTGGCGGCAATGGCATCCTCATCCCGATTCCAGAATAAATCGACGATTTGTTTTTCTGTCACAATTACATCTCCTTTTGGTTTGGGCCCTTCACTATGGTAGACAGCTTTTGGATCAAAAAGGTTTCACGCATAGGCAATTTTTTTGCAAATTCTTTCCATCGAAACGTATATTCACGCAATTGTTCTACCAAGCGCTCTGCAACATTGACAAAAAGGGGAAAATGATTTATAGTAAACCCAGCATAAATACAAAAAGTACACTATAAAAGGATTGGTGAACAACATGTATTTGGACGATTACAAGCGCTGGGCCACGGCTGAGCTGGAAGACGGGAAGCTGACCCAGGAGCTGAAGCAAATCGAAGGAGACGACGAGCAGATTAAGGACCGTTTCGCGGTGGCCCTGAAATTCGGCACCGCCGGTCTCCGGGGCGTGCTGGGTGCCGGTACCAACCGGATGAATATCTACGTGGTCCGTCAGGCCACCCAGGGTCTTGCAAACTGGGTGAAAACCCAGGGCGGCACGCAGACCGTCGCCATCTCCTACGACAGCCGGATTAACTCCGACGTTTTTGCCAAAAATGCCGCCTGTGTGCTGGCCGCCAACGGAATCAAGGTCCGGATTTATGACGCTCTGATGCCCGTTCCCGCCCTGAGCTTTGCCACCCGGTACTATCACGCAAACGCCGGTATTATGATTACCGCCTCCCACAACCCCGCCAGGTACAACGGCTACAAGGCCTACGGCCCCGACGGCTGCCAGATGACCGACGATGCCGCCGCCGTTGTTTACGCGGAGATTCAGGAGACCGATGTACTGACGGGTGCCAAGCTTGTCTCCTTTGAGGAGGGGCTGTCCTCCAGGATGATTCAGTATGTAGGAGACGACTGCAAGGAAGCGCTGTACGATGCCATCAAGGCCCGCTCCGTGCGTCCCGGTCTGTGCAAGACCGCGGGGCTGAAGCTTGTCTACTCCCCCCTGAACGGCTCCGGTCTGGTGCCCGTCACCCGGGTGCTCCACGACATCGGCATTGACGATATCACCATTGTCCCCGAGCAGAAGGACCCGGACGGCAACTTCCCCACCTGCCCCTACCCCAATCCGGAAATCTTTGAGGCCCTGCGGCTAGGGCTGGAGCTGGCGGAAAAGAACGGTGCGGACCTGATGCTGGCCACGGACCCCGACGCGGACCGGGTAGGCATCGCCATCCGCTGCCCCGACGGAAGCTACCAGCTGGTTTCCGGCAACGAGGTGGGCGTTCTGCTGCTGGACTACATCTGCCAGGGCCGTATTGAAAAAGGAACTATGCCCGCAAATCCCGTGACCGTCAAATCCATCGTCTCCACCCCTCTTGCAGACAAGGTTGCCGCAAGCTACGGCGTGGAAATGCGCAACGTTCTGACGGGCTTTAAGTGGATTGGCGACCAGATTGCCCGGCTGGAAGCAGCCGGAGAGGTAGAGCGGTTCATCTTCGGCTTTGAAGAGAGCTACGGCTATCTGGCGGGCTCCTACGTCCGGGATAAGGATGCCATCATCGGCTCCATGCTGATCTGCGAAATGGCCGCCTACTATCGCTCCATCGGCTCCTCCATCAAGGAGCGGCTGGAAGCCATCTACGCCAAGTTTGGCCGGTATCTCAACAAGGTGGATTCCTTCGAGTTCCCGGGCCTGTCCGGCATGGAAAAGATGGCCGGGATTATGGACGGTCTGCGCAAGGCTCCCCCCAAGGAAATCGGCGGCTATGCCGTTACCAGGGTGACGGACTACAAGGATACGGAGAAGACCGGTCTTCCCAGCGCCAATGTGCTGATTTATGATTTGGAAGGCGGCGCAACCGTGGTTGTCCGTCCCTCCGGCACAGAGCCCAAGATTAAAACCTATTTCACCACCCTGGGCAAGGACCTGACGGAAGCCCAGGCCCAGAAGGACAAGCTGGCGGAGGCCCTGAAACCGCTGCTGGCGTAACCAACCGCAAAAAACAGAATAGGGGCGGCTTGGCAGCCGCCCCTAAAGTTTTATCATTTTACGGCCGGACAACCTTGTCCATGAGATAGCTGAGTGCTTCCTGGAGCTGGGGGTCGTTTTCCGGCTCCAGCAGGCCATTGTAGAGCGCCTGCTCCTGCTCGTCATTCAGCTTGACCTCCACGTCCGGAGTCAGGCCGATGCCCTCCAGGCTTTCGCCCTTGGAGGTATAGTACCGGCCAATGGACAGGCCCACAGCGGAGCCATCCGAAAACTGGAAGACGTTCTGATAGAAGCCCTTGCCGCTGGTTTTGGTTCCAAAGGTCTTGGCCGCGCCATACTCCCACAGGTCCGCGGCAAAGAGCTCGGCGGCAGAATAGGAGTTTTCGTTCATCAGCACCGCCATAGGCACCTTGACACAGCTTGCGTCGGAGGTTTCCGTCTCCTCGCTGCCGTCAGTGCCCACCATCCGCATCAGCGTTCCCTCCGGAAGCAGGTAATCCAGGACCTTGCACAGCTCCTCCGCATATCCGCCAGGGTTGTTGCGGACATCAAACAGCAGCATATCCGCCCCCTGGTCCAGAACACTCTGAACGGCGGCGATGGTCTCCTCCGCGCACCGTTCATCAAAATTGGCGATGGTCACATAGCCCACATGCTCATTGAGAAGGGTCCCGGTTGCCACAGTGGTGCTCATCTGCTTCCGGGTCATATAGAGCGTAATGCCCTCCCCTTCCCGCAGGACGGTCACATTGACGGAGGTATTCTCCTTCCCTTTGATCAGGCCGGAGAGCTCCGACACGGTCAGGCCCTCCACGCTGTCGCCTTCCACCTGGACAATGATGTCCCCCGCCTGCATTCCCGCCTGGTCCGCGGGGCCGCCGGATTCCACCTTCGCTACCAGGAAGCCCGTTCCGTCCTCCAAGGCCGTGACGGTCACGCCGATGCCCACATAGGCATTGTTGGAGTTTTCCTCAAAGGCGGGAAAATCCGCGGCGGGGATATAGTAGCTCCACCGATCCCCCAGGGCATCAATCATGGCGTATGCCGCGGCATCCTCCATTTCCGTCTGGTCGGGCGTTCCGGCAAACCGGTGTAAAATCAGCGATTCCAGTTCCCCCAGCTTCGAATACTCCGTCTGGGAAAATACAACCGCCAGGGTCACGCCGCAGGCCAAAACCGCAACCAGAACATAGGACAGAACCAGCAAAATTTTCTTCTTCATCATTTGTCTCCTTACGATGGATAGTATTCTTCCCACATTTCGGAAAGAAATGTGGGAAGAAGCGTATTACAGAGAAACGTAGGCACAGGGATTTACATAAGCACCGTTGTAGGCAATGCCGAAGTGCAGGTGATAGCCGGTGGCAATGCCGGTTCTGCCCACATAGCCGATGAGCTGCCCGGCGGAAACCGCCTGGCCGGAGGAGACGACATAGTTATTCAGGTGCATGTAGATGGAGCTGAAGCCGTCCCCGTGGTTGATGGTCACGTAGTAACCGGCGGAATTGGAATAGGTGGTGGTGGTCACCACACCGGCGCGGGTGGCATATACCGGGGTACCTGCCGGGGCCGCCAGGTCCACACCCTGGTGATAGGTAGAAGCGCCGGAGGTGGGAGAGGTCCGGAAGCCGAAGGGGCTGGACAGGTACGTATAGCTGCAGGGGCGAAGCCAGGTGCCGCCGGAGCTGGGGGTGCTGGAGCCTGAATTGCCGTTGCTGTTGCCATTGCTGTCTGTGGCGGCAGCCGTAGTTGCAGGCGGGACGGTTGTATAGGTTGCCATATAGGCCAGCCACTCCTGGTGCTTGGCGTTATTATACTCCTTCTCCATCTCGGCAATCTGCTTGAGAAGGTTTTCATCCTCCGCTTCCAGGTCCGTCTTCATGCCCTCCAGCTCGACACCCTTGGCGATGAGCTCCGCAATGACCTCGTCGGCCTCGGCACGCTTGTCGTCCAGCTCTGCCTGGGTGGCATTCAACTCTTCCTTGGTGGTTTCCAGGTCCGCCTTTTCCGTCTCCAGCTCAGCCTGGGCCTGGGCAACCGCCTTAGTGGCCTCATCCAGCTCCTTCAGGCGGCGATTGTCCGAAGCGGCGATTTCCTCAATCATGCTCATGCGGTCCAAAAGGTCTGAAAAGCTGTTGGCCTTGAAAAGCACCTCCCAATAGCTCAGGGTGCCCTCCTCTTCCATGGTGCGGACCCGGACCTTATACTCCTCGTTGAGCGTATCATAGTGGTCCTGGGCGTTATCCAGCTCGTCCTGCTTGTCCGCAATCAGAACGCCGTAGGCGGAAATCTGCTCGTTGATGTTGTCCACCTGGGCATGCAGCAGGCCAATTTCCTGGTCAATGATGTTCTTCCGGGAAACAATGTCCGCAATATCATCCTTATTCGCCTGGTACTGCTTTTTCAAATCCTCAATCTGTGATTTGAGCTCCGACTTCTGGTCCCGCAGCTGGTTGATCTGCTTCCGAATCTCGCTGGAGGAGGCCGCATAGGCCCGGGTTGGAACCAGGCTCAAAATCAGGGTCAGGAGCATAATGCCCGCCATGACACCTGCCAGAATTGAAACCAGTCTTTTGCGATTTTTCATAGAGTCTCCTTTGGAATTATCCGATGTATGCCATTGGGTTGACATAGGTTCCGGCGTAGGACACGCCAAAGTGCAGATGGGGCCCGGTGGAAACACCGGTACTTCCTACATAGCCAATCAGCTGGCCCGCGGTGACCGTCTGGCCCTTGGACACGACGTAATTGGTCATATGCATATAGATGGAGCCGAAGCCATCGCCGTGGTTGATGCTGACGTAGTAGCCCGCGCCGCTCGCCTGATAGGAGGCGGTCGTAACCGTTCCGGCCCGGGTGGCATAGATGGGCGTGCCCTGGGGGCAGGCCATGTCGATGCCGTTGTGCATCAGCTGATATTTATAAACGGGATGGACCCGCATACCGAAGGCACTGGTAATGGTATAGCCGGAAACCGGCGTAATCCAGGTGGCGGAGGACGGCGGGTTCTGGCCCTGAAGCGCCAGCTTTGCCAGCTTTTCCTCGTACTCGGCGTTTGAAAGCTCCTTCTGCTTCTGGGCAATCTCCTTCATGAGGGCATCCTGCTTGGCTTCGGAGTCATCAAGCAGCAGCAGGAATTCCTCCTGCTGGGCCGCCAGGCTGCGCAGAAGCTCATCCGACTCCGTGCGCTTTTCAGCAAGCAGGCTTTCGCTTTCCGTCAGCTGGGCCTGGGCCTCGTCCAGCTCCCGCAGCTCCTGCTGCATCTGAGCCTGGGTGGAGCTGACCTCCGTAGCCACCTGCTGAATCTCGTCCAGGCGGCGCTGGTCTGACGCGGCAATCTCTTCCATCAGGGTCATCCGGTCTAAGAAATCCGTAAAGCTGTTGGAGCGGAACAGCACCTGCCAATAGCTGACGGTCCCCGCTTCCTCCATGGCCCGAATCCGCAGCTTGTGCTTTTCGTTCAGCTCATCCAGGCGAGTCTGGGAATCCTCCAGCTCGTCTTGGGAATCCGCAATCAGCTGGCCATAGGCGATGACCTGCTGATTGATATTCAAAATCTGCTCATGCAGCAGGGCAATTTCCTGGTCTACGGCATTCTTCTGATTGACCAGGTCCTGAATCTGGTCGGTGGTGGCTTGGTAATTCTGGCGAATCGCATCGATTTCAGACTGAATCGCGGCGTTTTCATCCTTCAAAGAGCCAAGCTCCTCTTTAATCTTGGTGGTCTTCTCGGAGGCCCGCGCCGGCAGCGGAAGAAGCGTCAGCAGAAGCGCCCCGGAAAGGCACAGGCTCAGCAGCGACTTTGTGGAAAATTTCATATCTCTGTGCAAGCTTGGGTTACACGTCCATGAACTTCCGGATGGAGGTCCAGCTGCCCACGATGCCTACAAACAGGCCGGCAGCGCCGAAGACGATGACCATGGGAACCAGCAGATTCTCAAAGGGCACGAAGGTAAATAGCTTCAGAGCGTCCACCGTGGCGATTTTTTCCACCAGCGCGTCATAGCCAACCCATTCCAGGCCGAAAGCCAGCACGGCACCAATCATGCCCAATGTAAAGCCCTCTACCATAAAGGGCAGACGAATAAAGCCGTTGGTTGCGCCCACCATCTTCATAATGGAAATCTCGTCCCGCCGGTCGTACATGGCTAGCTTGACCGTGTTGGAAATAATCAGCAGGGAGATGACCAGCAGAACCGCAATCAGCGCCACAGAGGCAATGTGCAGCACCTGCTGAATGGTGGTAAAGCCCTGGGCCAGCTCGTAGGCCGCCTTGGTGTCGGCAACGCCGGGAATCTGCCGCAGCTGCTCGTCGGTCTGCTGCATCAGGGTGTTGTCATCCAGCGTGACCACATAGCGGTGACGCAGGTCCGTTGCCTGAACGCCGGTAAAGACGGAATCGTCATTGTGGTCGGCGACGAACTCCTTCAGCGCCTCCTCCCGGGATACGAAGGTGGCCTGGAGGATATTGGGAAGGGCGTTAATCTTTGTTCCGATGCTCCTGGCCTCCGCATCGGACAGGTCACTGTCTACATAGACGAGAATCTCGCTGGTCTGGTTCAGGTCCTGGACCATGACATCCAGGTTGTAGGCCAAAATGGAAAAGCTGCCCACGATAATCAGGCAGGCCACCGTAACGCACACGGCGGCGAAGGACATAAACCCATGGAGAAAAATCCCACGGAAGCCCTCTTTTAAAAGATATCCGATGTTACTGAATTTCATAGTCCCTTACCTCTCTCTGCCGTCGCTGACCACATAGCCGTCATCAATGGCAATGACGCGCTTGGCAAACAGCTCCACCAGATTTTTCTCGTGGGTAACCACCAGGACGGTGGTGCCAAGATTGTTGATTTCCTGCAGCAGTGCCATGATTTCAAAGGATCTGGCAGGGTCCAGGTTACCGGTGGGCTCGTCGGCAATGATGGTGGAGGGGTTATTGACCAGGGCTCTGGCAATGGCCAGACGCTGCTGCTCACCGCCGGACATCTCGCCGGGGTGACGGTTGGCCTTATTTTCCAGGCCCACAAGCTCCAGAACATAGGGCACACGGTCCCGAATTTCCCGTTCCCGGGCACCGATGACACGCATGGCAAAGGCCACGTTGTCATACACCGTCATATTGGGAATCAGGCGGAAATCCTGAAACACAACGCCGACGGTACGGCGAAGCAGCGGGATCTCCCGCTTGCGGATGCGCTCCAGCGTAAATCCATTGACCTTTACGGTGCCGGAGGTGGGCCGCAGTTCCCCGGTAATCAGCTTGATAATGGTGGACTTACCGGAGCCGGAGGGGCCCACCAGGAAGCAAAACTCCCCGTCATCGATTTGCATTGTAACGCCGTTCAGCGCTTTATTTCCCTGCTCGTAGCATTTTACGACATCTGTAAATTCAATCATTTGCATCTATCTCCAGTCGAAATATCCGCGTGGGACCCGGCAGCCGGACCTTGGGCAGAAAGGCCCACGCACGCAATGTATTGGAATTGTAACACAAAGCGGCTGAAAAGTCAATGACGAGCCATAAAACGCGGCTAAATTTCTTATTTTTTTACAAAAATTTTCATTTTGCGTCACGGATTTCTCACTTCCGATTGTATTTTTTTCCAATCCTTAGCAGAATTGTGAGTCTTCTGGCGGCTTTTGGGGTAAACATAACTTTTTCAAAAGAAAACCGGCTGTTAAAAAATAATCTGTCATTGCGAGCCAGTGCGCACACTGGCGTGGCAATCCCCCGGGTCTTCAAACTTTTAAGATAGAAAATCCGGGTCTTTCCCCCTAACCGGGGGATTGCCACACCAGTGACATCGGTCACTGGTTCGCAATGACAGCGTTATTTAACAGCCCCGCAAAAGGACTGGGTTTGATTACCGGGCTTCCCGGGAGGACAGGTACTTTCTGACCATCAGCGCCACCTTGAAGACGATGGCATGGTCAAATTGGCGCAGGTCCAGCCCCGTCAGCTTTTTAATCTTCTCCAGACGGTATACCAAGGTGTTCCGATGGACAAACAGCTTCCGGGAGGTCTCGGAGACATTCAGATTGTTCTCAAAGAACTTATTGATGGTGAAGAGCGTCTCCTGGTCCAGGCAGTCGATGGAGCTCTTTTTAAAGATTTCGCTGAGGAAAATCTCGCACAGCGTGGTAGGCAGCTGATAAATCAGGCGGCCAATGCCCAGGTTCTCATAGCGCATAATGCTCTTTTCGGTATCGAAGACCTTGCCGACCTCAATGGCCGTCTGGGCCTCCTTGTAGGAATCCGCCAGCTCCCGCAGATGCTCGGAGACGGTGCCGATGCCGATGGAGGTTTTAATCCGGAGCTCGTTTTTCAGGGTGTTTTCGATATTGACCGCAATCTTCTCAAGCTCCTCGCTGGGGGTATTGCAGGTAATCTGCTTGATGACCGCCACGTCACTCTCGTTGATGCTCAGCACAAAGTCCTGCATCTTGTCCGGGAACAGGCCGGACAGCACGTCCACCGTGGCCACATCACTGCGGCCCACCTGACGAATCAAGAACACCGCCCGAGGCGCGTCTGTGGCAAAATGCAGCTCCTTGGCCCGAATATAGATGTCTCCGGGGAGAATATTGTCCATAATGATATTCTTGACGAAGGTACCCCGGTCGTGCTTTTCCTCATAGAAGATTTTGGCATCATTCAAAGCGATATACGCCATAGAGCAGAATGCCTTGGCCGTCTCGTCCTCGCCGGAGCAGAACACCGCGTATTCATACAGGTTGGAGCTGCCCACGATGGCCTTGAAGCACTTCTGGGCAAAAACGGTGATGCCGTCCACCCCGCCGCCAATCCGCAGTGCGGCATCCGGCCAGCGCTCTCCCAGCAAAGAGACGTCGGTACAGGACACAACGCAGCCTTCCGTATCGATGACACCGAAGGTTCTGTCGGAAATATCCTTTAATTGTACGATCACGCTTTGAAATACACTGTTGGACATATGGGGCCCCTCCTTAGAATGTTGCATAAATACGCATTCCACAAAATCGCACTGTTATTATACACAGGTTTTGCGCAGTTTGCAAGTACCTTTTGACATTTTATTGCAAATTAGCGCTTGTTTTTTAGGTATTCTTGACAGTCCTCTGTCATATCTTCCCAAGGCAGGGCAAAAAATTCAGGCATTTTGCCGGTTTTTCCCGTCTACTTACCGCAATGGGCTTCCAGTTCCCGGATTTCCGCCTCCGTCAGGCAGCGCGCCTGCCCTCTCGGAAGGTCCCCCAGCTCCAGGCTGCCTTCCTTTCTCCGCTCCAGATACAAAACGGTCATATTCCGGGAAGCCATCATCCGCCGGACCTGGTGATACTTCCCCTCACAGACCGTAATCAGGCTTTCCCCCGGCCCCAGGGGCTCCAGGACCGCCGGAAGGCACTCGGTTCCGTCCCGCAGTGTAAGGCCCTGGAAGAACGCGTCGATATCCGCCTGACCGGCCGTGCCCTCGTGGCGGGCATAATAGACCTTGGGCACCTCTTTTTTAGGAGATATCAGCCTATGGAGCAGCTCTCCGTCGTTGGTCAGCAGCAGCAGTCCCTCTGTTGCCTTGTCCAGCCGCCCCACTGGCTTCAGGTCCCACCGCCCCATGGGCTCCGGCAGAAGCTCCATAACGGTTTTATCGAAGGCATCCTCCGTCGCGGTGACGAGGCCTTCCGGCTTATTGAGCATCACCACACGGCGCTGATAGCCACCCATGGGCACACCGTCCAATCGAATCTCCTGCTTCTGGGCATCTATTTTTTCTCCCGGGTCCCTTGCGGTCCGTCCGTCCACCGTCACACGCCCGGCTTTCAAAAGCTGCTTTACCTGACTGCGGGTGCCTGCCCCGCTGTCGCACAGGAATTTGTCCAATCGTTCCATGCTTCCTCCGTTCTATCCGCCCCCTTGGCTTCATAGGCTTCAGTGAAAAAGCTTTGGGAGGGATTGAAATGGTTGTATTGACCGCAAAGGTCGATTTCAAAAAATTGATGCTGATTCTGGGGCTTGTGGCCGCCGCCCTGCTGGCGCTGATTCTCTTCTTCGGAAACAGCGAGGAGACCTTCCGTACCGATGGCCAGGACCTTTCCAGCAACGATGGGCGGGTCCAATTTTTGCAGAGCTTCGGCTGGGAGGTGGTGAGCTCTCCGAAGGAATCCGGCCAGGTGCTGATTCCCAAGGAGACAAACGAGGTTTTTGAGCGATATAACACCCTGCAGAAATGCCAGAATTACGACCTGAGCCAGTTTACCGGGAAAAAGGTCATGCGCTATGTCTACGAGGTCAAAAACTACCCGGGGGCCACAGAGCCGGTCTATGCCACCCTGCTGGTCCATAAAAACAAGGTCATCGGCGGGGATGTGACCAACACCGCCCCAGGCGGGAAAATCCAGGGCTTCGCGCAGGTGCCCGGCAAGGATGCTTCCACGCCCTCCGCCCCCACTGCGCCCGTTCCGGCAGAGCCCGCTGTCCCGGAGACCCAATACTGACAAAAAGTATAGCACAAAAATTTGCTCTTGACAAGAATCGCTCCCTGTGCTATGGTTAGGGCAACTGAATAATGTAGTCTTCAGGGCGGGGCGTAATTCCCCACCGGCGGTAAAGTCCGCGAACGCGTAAGCGCCGAATCGGTGAAACTCCGATACCGACAGTATAGTCTGGATGGAAGAAGATACGCAATTTTTGCGTTTTTTTCGCGCCCTGAGTGGATACTCAGGGCGATTTTTTACGTTGAGGTGACAAAAAATGAACGAACTACTTACCCAAGCCAAGGAAAATATCAGCTTTCTGCTGATTACCGCCGTCGTCATTGTCGCGCTGGCTGTGGCCGCCAGGCTGACGGAGCGGAAATTTGACCATCTGCGCCATGTAACCCCCGCCCGGCGAGTCAGCATCATCGGCATCTGCTCGGCCATCGCCGTTGTGCTGCATGTGCTGGACTTCCCCCTTCTGTTCCTGGCACCGGATTTTTACAAGCTGGACTTCTCCGAGCTGCCGGTTCTGCTGGGCGGCTTCTTCTTAGGACCCAGCGCCGCTGTCGCTATTGAAGGCATCAAGGTCCTTTTGAAGCTTCTACTAAAGGGAACCTCCACCGCCTTTGTGGGAGATTTCGCTAATTTCTTCGTAGGCTGCTGCCTTGTCCTTCCCGCGACCGTCTGGTATCACCTGCACAAGAATAAGAAGGGCGCAATTGTCGGACTGGTGATTGGCACCCTGACCATGACCGTCATCGGCACCGCCTTCAATGCCGTCTATCTGCTTCCCAAATTTGCCCAGCTCTACGGCATTCCCATGGATGTGCTCATCGGCATGGGCACCAAAATTCACGGAAGCATCCACGGCGTGTTCTCCTTTGTGGCGCTGTGCGTCGCCCCGCTGAATCTGATCAAAGGGGCCCTCGTCTCCCTTTTGACCATGCTTTTATACAAGCGAGTGGCTGGCCCCCTGTTCCGGGTCCACGAATAATCTCCTTTCCTTGACGCACCGCTTCGGCGGTGCGTTTTTTTCCGCGAGATACTTTCTTTTTTCAGCAGCCTCCTGTATAATATTCTCAGCCAATTCAAGGAGGGTGCCTATGAAATATGGATTCATCGGCTGCGGCAATATGGGCGGTGCCATCGCCCGGGCTGTCAGCGGAAGAGCGCGGCTTCCGGGGGCTGTTATGGACTGTGTAATTGCCGCCTTTGAGAAAAATCAGAAATTGGGAAAATAGAGGAGGATAAAACAATGGAATATGTGACTCTGGGAAAAACCGGCCTGAAGGTCTCTCGCCTGGGCTTTGGAGGCATCCCCATTCAGCGGATTGACGCGGAGGGTACCAAGGTGCTGATGCACAAGCTTTTGGACGCGGGCATCAACTATATTGATACCGCCCGGGGCTATACCGTCAGCGAGGAATACCTGGGCTACGGTCTGGAGGGCATTCGGGAGAAATTCATTCTGGCCACCAAGGGAAGAGGCCTGACGAGAGCCAATATGGAGAAGGACGTTGCCACTTCCCTGCACAATTTCCGGACGGATTACATCGACCTCTACCAGTTCCACAACCCCTCCCTGCCGGACTTAGAGAAGATTACCGCCCCCGGCGGCGCGCTGGAAGCCCTGCAGGCGGCGAAAAAGAACGGTTCCGTCCGCCACATCGGCATCACAGCCCACTCCGCGGAGGTTTTTGCCAAGGCGTTGGAGCTGGACTGGGTGGAAACGGTGATGTTCCCCTACAATATTGTAGAAAACCAGGGCGCGGAACTGATTCAACGCTGCCGGGAAAAGAACGTGGGCTTTATCTGCATGAAGCCCCTAGCCGGCGGTGCCATTGAGGATGCCACGCTGGCCCTGCGCTATATTGTCCAGAATCCCTGCGTCAGCGTGGTAATTCCCGGCATGGCCAGTCTGGAAGAGCTGCGGCAGAATCTGGCCGCCGCCTGCGACAGACGGCCCCTGAACGAGCAGGAGCAGGAAAAAATCGAGCTTCTGCGGAAGGAGCTTGGTACCCAGTTCTGCCGCCGGTGCAACTACTGCGCCCCCTGCACCGTGGGCATCGCCATCCCCCAGCTGTTTGTGCTGGAGGGCTATCTTACCCGCTACGGTCTGGCCGACTGGGCCAAGGACCGCTATGCCGGAACGAAGGTAAAGGCCTCCGCCTGTGTAGAATGCGGTGCCTGCGAAGGCAGGTGCCCCTATCATCTGCCCATCCGGGAGATGATGAAGCGGGTTGCGGAAAAATTTGAGGGCTCTGCCTCCTGATTACGAAAATGCCCCTGGATTTCCTTTCACGGAAAATCCAGGGGTCCTTTTTTACTTAATCACTCTGACCCGCAAAACACCTTCAACGCCCCGCAGGCCCTCCACCAGGCTTTCTGCGGGCTTGTGGTCCAGGTCCAGCATGGTGTAGGCGTACTCGCCCCGGCTCTTGTTCATCAGCCCGGCGATGTTCAAATTCTCCCCTGCCATGGCGGTTGTGAACCGGCCCAGGGAGTTGGGGATATTCCTATGGAGAATGGTAATCCGTCCCTGGCTGGTGCAGACACCCATATCGCAGTTGGGGAAGTTCACGGAATTGACGATATTGCCGTTTTCCAGGTAGTTCATCACCTGAGTGACCGCCATCTTGGCGCAGTTGTCCTCCGACTCCTCCGTGGAGGCCCCCAGGTGCGGGATGGCAACACAGCCGGGCATGGCGGCGGTCTTCTCATTGGGGAAATCCGTGATGTAGCGCTTGACCTTGCCGCTGGCCAGTGCCTGGGCCATGGCCTCGTCATCCACCAGTAGATCCCGGGCGAAATTCAGAATGATTACCCCATCCTTCATCTTGGCCAGGGTCCCGGCATTGATCATCTTTCTGGTATCCTCCAAAAGCGGGGTGTGCAGAGAAATAATATCGCAGGTGGCGAAAATCTCCTCCCGGCTGTTGACCCGGTGAATCTGGCTGTCCAGGTGCCAAGCCGCGTCGATGGAAATAAAGGGGTCACAGCCGTAGACCTGCATGCCCAGCTTCCGGGCAGCGTTGGCGAAGGGGCCGCCCACGGCCCCCAGGCCGATGACACCCAGCTTCCTGCCCAGAATTTCATGACCGGCAAACTGGGACTTTCCCTTCTCCACCTGCTTGGCGACGTTTTCCGTGCCCGCAATGGACTTGACCCATTCGATGCCGCCTGCCACATCCCGGCAGCCCAAAAGCAGGCCGCAGAGCGTCAGCTCCATCACGCTGCGGGCATTGGCACCGGGGGTGTTGAACACCACAATGCCCTGCTCCGCGCACCGGTCCAGGGGGATGTTGTTCACACCGGCCCCGGCCCTGGCCACCGCCAGAAGCTTCTGGGAAAAGACCATGTCCTGCATGGCGGCGCTCCGGACAAGCAGCGCGTCCGCCTCCTCCACCGTCTGAGACAGGCAATAGTCCTCCGTCCAAAGTGCCGTACCCTTGGGGGAGATTTTATTCAAATAGTTGACCTGAAACATATTTTTTCCTCTTTTCTCCGGGAATCTTACAGCTTCTTTTCAAAGTCCGCCATAAACTCCGTCAGCTTCCGCACACCCTCGATGGGCATGGCATTGTAGATGCTGGCCCGCATACCGCCCACACTGCGGTGGCCCTTCAGATTCACAAAACCGGCCTCGGCAGCCTCGGCCACGAAACGGGCATCCAGCTCCGGATTCCCGGTGACGAAGGTGACGTTCATCAGGGAGCGGTCCTTTTTGACAACCTGATTGTGGAATACCTTGCTGGAATCCAGATAGTCATAGAGAATAGCCGCCTTCTCCCGGTTGCGTTTTTCCATCTCCTCCAGGCCGCCAAGCTCCAAAAGCCACTTGAACACCTTGCCGCAGATATAGATGCCATAGGCAGGGGGTGTATTATACATGGAGCCGTTGTCCGCATGGGTCTTATAGCGCAGCATAGTGGGGGTCCCGGGGAGAACGTCCTCCCGAATCAGGTCCTCCCGGAGAATGACAATGGTAACGCCGGCGGGCCCTACGTTCTTCTGCGCGCCGCCATAAAGCATACCGTAATCCGTCACCTTCACAGGCTCGGACAGGAAGCAGGAGGACACATCGGAGACCAGGGGCTTGCCCTTGGTATTGGGCAGGGTTTTAAACTTCGTGCCATAAATGGTGTTGTTTTCGCAGATATAGACGTAGTCACTGTCCTGCGCAATCGGCAGGTCCGAGCAGTCGGGGATATAGGTAAAGTTTTTATCCGCGGAGGATGCCACAGCGTTGGCTGTGCCGAAAAGCTGGGCCTCCTTCCATGCCTTCTTGGAAAACTGGCCGGTGATGATATAGTCCGCCACTTTGTTTTGCATCAGGTTCATAGGAACCATGGCAAACTGCTGGCTGGCACCGCCCTGGAGGAACAGAACCTTGTAGTTGTCCGGAATACCCATCAGAGTCCGCAAATCCGCCTCCGCCTCGTCGATGATTCTTTGATAGGGCTTGGAGCGGTGGCTCATCTCCATAACGGACATGCCGGTGCCCCGATAGTCCAGCATTTCGGCCGCGGCATCCTTCAAAACAGGCTCCGGCAGCACCCCGGGACCGGCGGAAAAATTATAAACTCTGGCCATAATCACATCTCCTTTTTGTTCAGCAGCTTTTCAAGCAGGCGACAGCCATTGGGCTCAAAGTTCCCGATCTGGGCCGCCTCCTCTTCTGTATAGCGGGCAATCTTCTTTTCCTGGCAGGTGGAGTCGTACAGCAGATACGGGACCGGGTCGCCGGTATGGGTCCGCAGACGGATGGGGGTCGGATGGTCCGGCAGAATCAGCATCCGGTATTCCTCCCCGGAGTCGTCCATCGCCTTTTTTAGCGGGGCGATCAGGCGGCTGTCCAGATATTCGATGGACCTGACCTTTTCGGCTACCAAGCCCTGGTGGCCCATCTCGTCCGGCCCCTCCACATGGACATAGGCAAAATCGCAGCCGTCCCGCAGCAGTGCCTGGGCGGCTGCATCGGCCTTGCCCTCGTAATTGGTATCAATGGAGCCTGTGGCACCGGGGACCTGATAGACCTTCATACCGGCCCCCACCGCAATACCTTTCAAAAGGTCCACGGCGGAAATCATCGCACCCTTCAGTCCGGTCTTTTCCGCAAAGCTCTGCAGGCTGGGCCTGGTGCCAGCGCCCCAGAACCAAAGGGAATTGGCCTTGTTCTTTCCCTGCTCCTTCCGGGCAAGATTCAGCGGATGGCTGTTTAGGATCGGAAAGCTTCTTTCCATCATGTCCTTCAAAACCGGCTCCTTGGGCAGCCAGGGACCGATGGCGGTCCCCAAATGGTCGTGGGGCGGCTCCAGAGGCACAACCTTCCCGGCCTTCCATTCCATAATATGCCGGTAGCTGGTGCCGGTGTAGAAGGATACCGTGTCAGAGTTGAACGCCTTGCGGATGGCATCCATCAGTCTGTCGGCATCCTCTGTGGCGATTTCTCCGGAGCTGTGGTCCAAAATCGTCTTCTCCCCGTAGGGCTCGTCTTCCGTAAGGGTGACGAGATTACAGCGGAAAATCACATCGTCCGGCTCCATGGAAACCCCGATACTCAGCGCCTCCAGGGGAGATCGTCCCGAATAACACCGGGCCGGGTCATAGCCCAGCACGGACAGATTGGCGACATCGGACCCGGGTGCCATCCCTTCCGGCACATTCTGCACCATGCCCATGGTGCCCTGCCCGGCCATACGGTCCATACAGGGGGTATGGGCATAGTCCAGCGGAGTCTTTCCGCCCAAGGCGGCAATGGGCTCGTCGGCCATGCCGTCTCCCAAAATGACGATATACTTCATTCGAAACGCGCTCCCTTCCGCCGCGGACAGGTGTCCGCGGAAAATGTTTTCCCTATCATATCACTAGACAATTCAGAATGCAATATGAAATTACGGCAAAAAAGAATTTCATTTTCCCCGGGCTTATGTGGATTTTGCACCTGCGGATTTGCAGATTTCTGCTTTTCTCCAAAAAAGAGCGTCATTTCCCAATTTTGGGCAAAAAGAAAGAGACCTGCAAAAGCAGATCTCTTTTTTGGAGCGGGTGACGAGGCTCGAACTCGCTACCTCCACCTTGGCAAGGTGGCG
>USQL01000024.1 GCA_900556935.1 uncultured Eubacteriales bacterium
GCCATGGTGACCCTGACCCGCTACCGGGGCCGGGAATTCCTGTGGGACCCCTTCTGCGGCAGCGGCACCATCCCCATTGAGGCGGCCATGATTGCCAAAAACAAGGCCCCCGGGGCCTACCGCCGGTTCTCCGCCGAGGCCTTTGCCTGGCTGGACCCCAAGGTCTGGGGACAGGTCCGTACAGAAGCCAAGGACCGGGAGTTCCACGGCGCTTACCGGATTCTGGGCTCTGACAATGACCCCAAGTGTGTGTCTCTCTCCATGGCCAACGCCCGAAAGGCGGGCCTGGGGGAGCTAATTGAATTCAAAGACGGGGATGCCACAAAAATGAGTCTGCCCTGCGACGAGGGCATTCTCATCTGCAACCCGCCCTACGGCCAGCGGATGATGGAGCAGCAAAGCGCCCAGCGGCTGTACGCCGCCCTGGGTCGGCACCTGAAATTTGCCGACGGCTGGAAAAAATACATCATTACCTCCGAGCCGGAGTTCGAGCACTATTTCGGTGCCCGGGCGGACAAGAAGCGGAAGCTCTACAACGGCATGATCAAATGCGACTACTATATGTACCTGGGCCAGCAGAGAAAGAAGAAATGATATGAAGCATCTGTTCCTCATCAACCCCGCCGCCGGAAGCCGGGACCGGACACTGGAATGCAGCAGCGCCATTGTAAAGCTCTGCAAGGGACTGGACTACCGGGTAGAAATCTCCCAAAAGCCCGGGGACTGCCAACGCCTTGCCCGGGAGGCAGCCGAGACGGGAGAGGAATACCGCATTTACGCCTGCGGCGGCGACGGCACCCTCAACGAGGTGGTCTCCGGCGCGGCGGGCTTCCCCAACGCGGCGGTGACGGTCTGGGCCGGGGGCAGCGGCAATGATTTTGTCCGCTTGTTTTCGGAGCCCCGTGCCTTTCAGCACCTGGAACGGCTGCTGGAGGCGGACGAAGCCCAATTTGACCTGATTCGCTGCAATGACGCACTGGCTCTGAACATCTGCTCCGTGGGCCTGGATGCCCGGATTGGCACCGATGTGGCCAGCTACAAGCGTCTGCCCCTTTTGCAGGGCTTTTCGGCCTATGCGGCCTCGGCGGTGGTGAACGTCATCCGGGGTGTCAGCCAGCCCCTGCGGGTGGAGCTGTGCGGAAAGGTCATTGACGAGGAGATGACCATGGTCTGCGTCTGCAACGGGCGCTATTATGGCGGCGGCTTCTACGCCGTGCCGGAGGCGGACCCCACGGATGGAGTTCTGGATGTTCTGCTGGTGAAAAAGATTACCCGGCGGCAGGTGCCGGGCCTCATCGGCAAATACAAGGCCGGGCGCTACAAGGAGCTTCCGGAGTACATCACCCACTACCGCACGGATACTCTCACCATCCACAGCCCCACCCCCACCGCCGTCAACCTGGACGGCGAGCTGCGAATGGAGACGGACATCCGCATGTCCGTAGCGGAGGAAAAAGTACGGTTTTTCTACCCCAAGGGACTGACGTGGTAAATCAACTGAAAGGAACCCTTTCTATGGCTTTTTTGTATTACTGCCTGTTCGTGGCCGCAATTGTCGCGGCGGACCAGGTAACCAAGGCGCTGGTGGTGGCGAACATCCCCCTGGGCGGGCATGTGGATTTCCTGCCCGGATTTCTGGACTTCACCTACCTGCGCAATACCGGCGCAGCCTTTTCCTCCTTTGAGGGAATGCAGTGGATGTTTGCCCTGATTTTTCTGGTATTTACCGGGGCGCTGTTTTACGAATATTTCCGGAAAAGAATGCCCTTTTCCGGCTTTGAGCGCTGGATGATTGCCGCCATCTACGCTGGGGGCCTGGGCAATATGATTGACCGGCTGCGGCTTGGCTATGTGGTGGACATGATTGAAACCCAGTTTATAGACTTCCCCGTATTCAACGTGGCCGACTGCTTTATCACCTGCGGCTGCATTGCCCTGTTTGCCAGTCTGGCCTTTTGCAACAAAGAGATTTGGAAGGACGAAAAGAAATGATTCTGACAGCGGACCAACCGGGAGAGCGGCTGGATGCCTTTCTCAGCAGAGCCGTTGCGGATTTGAGCCGAAGCGCCGCCCAGAAGCTGATTGCCGACGGAAATGTGCGTTTGAACGGCAGACCGGCCAAAAAAAATGACCGTCTGGAGCCCGGGGACGAAATCTCCCTGACGGTTCCGGAGCCCAAGCCCGTAGACGTGGTGCCCACCCAGATGCGGCTGGACATTGTCTATGAGGACGAGGACCTGGCGGTCATCAACAAGCCCAAGGGGCTGGTGGTCCACCCGGCGGCGGGGCACCAGGACGACACCCTGGTCAACGGCCTTCTCTACGCCATGGGGGACAGTCTCTCCGGCATCAACGGCGAGCTGCGCCCGGGGATTGTCCACCGGATTGATAAGGACACCTCCGGACTTCTGGCCATTGCCAAAAATGACCTGGCCCACGCGGTTCTGGCCTCCCAGCTGAAGGACCACACCATGGCGAGGACCTACGAGGCCATTGTCTGCGGCAATTTGAAAGAGGACAGCGGCACCGTGGATGCCCCCATTGGGCGGCACCCTACGGATAGGAAAAAGATGTGCGTCACCCAGCGCAATTCCAAGCCCGCCGTAACCCACTGGGAGGTGGTCAGGCGCTACCGGGGCTATACCCACATCCGCTGCCACCTAGAAACGGGCCGTACCCACCAGATTCGGGTCCACATGGCCTACATCGGCCACCCCATCCTGGGGGACACGGTCTACGGCCACAAAAAGCCGGAGCTGGGCCAGGACAGCCAGTGCCTCCACGCCGGGGCCCTCTCCTTCCGCCACCCCCGGGACGGACGGCCGGTAATTGTCTACGCCCCCCTGCCGGAGTATTTTACCCAGGTTCTGGAAAAGCTGGAAAAAATAGGGTAATTCCCGAAGAATTCAAATGGGCGGCAAAATTGCCGCCCATTTGGGTTCTTTTTTTATTTCCACAATCCGTCGGGGTACAGGCCCTGCTCGGTCATTTCCTTCAGGGCGTTTACCACCACGGGCTTGTCGGCGGCGTAGGTGACACCGTACCACTTGTCCGGGGAGTAGAGCATTTTTACCGTGGCCTTGTCCTCGGCAAGCAGGGCAGAAACCGTGGAGGGCAGGAAATACTCGCCCTTCATGGGATTTTCCACCAGGGCCTTATCCAGGAAGGCCGGGAACCGGGCCTGGCTTTCGGCGGCAAAGCTGGGGGTAAAGCCCCACATATTCATGGACACGGTGGTCTTCTCGGGCAGGTCCGTCCAAGTGGTGCCGTCCTCGGTGAAGCGAATCACACCGTCGGTCTGTTTTTCAATCTTGGTCCGCTCCACAACACTGGTTAAGTAGCCGCTTTCGTTTACCTGACACACGCCCCGGGCGACGGAGCCGTTGTCGGTAACGGTCTTGCCCAGCTCATAGCCCACCATGCAGTAACGGTACTTGTCGTCATCGCCATGGGTGGAGAGATAGCTGTAGATTTCCTTGAAGGCGGCCTTGCCGTAGTAGTCATCGGCATTGATCACCGCGAAGGGAGCATTGCCGATGGCCTCCCGGGCGCAGACCACCGCGTGGCAGGTGCCCCAGGGCTTGGTACGACCCTCGGGGACGGAATAGCCCTCCGGCAGCTTCGTAAGCTCCTGGTAGGCATAGCGGATTTCCATGGGCGCTTTTTGCAGACGGGCCCCCACGGTCTCCATAAAGTCCTTTTGGATGGCCTCCTTGATGATAATCACAGCGGTTTCAAACCCCGCCTCATGGGCATCGAACAGGGAATAGTCCAGAATGGCCTCCCCCTCGCAGCCCACAGGGTCGATTTGCTTCAGTCCGCCGTAACGGCTGCCCATACCGGCGGCCATCACAACCAGAATCGGTTTTTCCATAATTTTCTCCTTTCCGGACCAACCGCGCAGACATCCAAATTCCCTGCCAGCCGGTCCGCACAAGTCGGCACCCCGGAGGGGGTGCCTTTTGTCTTTATTTTGTTTCTTCTTCCACGATTTTTGCCATTTCATCCCAGTGCTTTTCCATTTCGGAAACCAGCTTGAACTGGGTCCGGGCCCGGTCCAGGTTGTGCTCCGGGTAGTGGATGCCGAAATAGTGGTCCCCCTCCAGATAATCCGTCAGGAACCGAACGCCGCATTCCAGGGTCATGGTCAGCGCGCCCAGGGGCAGCGCCTTCCGCTCCGCCTCCGTAAGGCCCGGGCAGGCCGTCAGGAAGCCCCGGGTAAAGGTCCGGTACAGGTCCAGGTTGACAGTCATTTTGCTCAGGTCCTTCTCATCCTCGGCAGCGGTGGCCGCGCCAAAGCGGATGGAGTCACCGAAGTCATAGGCGCTGAGCCCGGGCATGGTGGTGTCCAGGTCAATGACGCACAGGGGGGTGCGGGTGGCAGCGTCCAGCATGACGTTATTGAGCTTGGTGTCGTTGTGCGTCACCCGCAGAGGAAGCTCTCCGCTTTTGAGCATCTCGGTGAGCTTTCCGCCTACGGCTTCGTGAGAGAGCACGAAGTCGATTTCCGGCTGGACTCCGGCAGCCCGGCCCATCACGTCTTTGTCCAGCGCCTCCCGGAACAGGCGATAGCGGTCCGGGGTGTTGTGGAAATTTTTGATGGTCTCGTGGAGCGTCTCGGCGGGGAAATCGGAAAGCTGCTGCTGGAAGGTGCCAAAGGCAATGGCACTCTGGTAGAAGTCCTCCGGGCTCTCCGGAGCCTGCAGGCAGATGCTCCCCTCCACAAAATCATACAGCCGCCAATCGCTGTTCTCCTCCATATGTACCCAGGTCTTGCCATCGTGGGTGGGAATCAGGGTCAGGGCCCCGTAGGGGTTGTCGGTTTTGCTGTGCAGGTGGCGTGTAACGGCGGCCACGTTTTCCTGCAGCCCCGCGATATCCGGGAAGGCCCGGTTGCTGAGCTTCTGCAAAATATACCGGCGGCCCGTATCCTCGACCACAAGATAGGTCACATTAATGTGCCCGCAGCCATACTTTTCGCAGGAAACAGGCGTTCCTTCCAAGCAGAACTTCGACAGCACTTCTTTCAAAAATGGTTCCATAACGATTTCCTTTCCGCTGATAAGAATACCAGCTAATCTGTAACTTGTAAAGACGGAATCTGCAAATTGGGGTTCTCTTTCAAAACAGGGGCCGTTAAAATGCTTTTTTGGTTTTGCAGCATTCTAACAAGCCCCTGTTGATTTTTAGCCCTTTACGCCACCGGCGGTCAGGCCGCTGGTCAGGTTCTTTTCGATGGACATGAACAGGATCACAACGGGAATAATCGCGAACAGGGAGGCGGCGAACAGGTACTGCCACTCAATCATGTCATAGCCATTGAAAATATTGATACCAACCGTCAAAGGCTTCAAGGTATCGGTGGAAATCAGGCACAGAGAAACGGTGTACTCGTTCCAGGCGTTGATGAAGATGAAAATCAAGGTGGTAACGATGCCGGGAGCCGCTACGGGAAGCAGGACCCGGAACATGGCCTGGATGCGGTTGCAGCCGTCGATGGTGGCCGCCTGCTCCATCTCCGCGGAGATGCTCATAAAGGTGCCCCGGAGCAGCCAGATGGTAAATGCCTGGTTAAAGGCAGCGTTGATAAAGATCAAGCCCAGCAGGCTATTGGTCAGCTTGAGCATCTGCATGACCTTGTAAATACCAATCAGCAGCACCACAGGGGCAAACATCTGGGATACGATGATGAAGCCCAGGAACGCGGTCTGACCCTTGAACTTCATCCGGGCCAGGGCGTAGGCCGCGGGGATGCCGCAGACCATGGCGATGGCGGTGGACCCGGCGGCGATAATCACAGAGTTGAGCATGTATTTCGCCATAGGTGCCCGTGTCCAGATTTCAATGAAGTTGCTCCACAGGGGATTGATAGCGAAGACCGTGCCCTCCTTGGCAAAAATCTCCGCTCTGCTTTTCAGGGACGTTGTAAGCATCACGAAGTAAGGATACAGCGTCACCAGGCAGATCACAACCACCACAAAGTACAGAAGGATTCTGGTCAGGAGTTTTTTATAGTTTACACGAATGGACTGCTCCATATTACGCATCCTCCTTTTTCAGTGTGGAAACCATGTAGATACTGGCGCATACCAGCAAAATCACAAAGCCGATTACCGATACGGCAGCGGCTTCACCCTGCTTGCCGTTGTAGAACGCCAGCTTGTACAGATAGGTAACCAGCGTATCCGTCCGGTTCGCGGGGTCGCCTCTGGAAATCGTCCAGACAATTGGGAAGGAATTGAAGACGTAAATAATGTTCAGCACGGTAGAAACCGTCAGGCTGGGCTTTACCAGCGGCAGGGTAATGTGGAACAGCTTCTGCCAGTAGTTGGAGCCGTCCACGGTGGCCGCCTCGTAGAGGGTGCTGTCAATACTCTGCAAGCCGGACAGGGCCGTAAAGCAGACAAAGGGAATGGTTACGAAAATACCACAGGCGATTTCCCAGCCGAAATAGGCGGCAGGTGTCGGTGTCCAGTTCACATTGGCGCTGATAATGCCCAGCGTTTTCAGCAGGGTATTCAGAGCGCCGTAGTCCTTATCAATAATGAACTTCCAAACGCTCGCCTGAATTACCAGCGTCGTTGCCCAGGGGAACACGATAATAGCCCGGGCGACCTTTCTGCCCTTGAACTGATTGTTCAAAATCAGGGCCAAAATAAAGCCCAGGACCGTAGAAAGGACAACAACCACCACTGTCCAGACAACGGTATTCTTTAAAACAATGGGGAACTGGCTGCTGTTCAGGACCTTTCGGAAATTCGCGAAGTCATTGAACGCTTTAATGGTGCCCGTTTTGGTCACCTGACTCAGGGACATGCGGAACACGAAGAAAATTGGGATGATAATGAAAATGGCCATCAGGATCACGCTTGGCGCAATCCACAGATATGGCTCATAGGGCTTTTGTAAAGAGCGGGGATGTTTACGCAATGGTGTGCCTCCTTTTCTGATTCCGGCATCCGGTTACAGTTCCGCGCAAAGAAGTTTTGATAAACCCAGCGGTTTTTCCGGAGGATTCATCAAAGCCGCCTTAGCGACAATTGCAAAAGCGGGCCGGACCCGTAAGGTTCCGGCCCGCTGGTGTGTAGTGGTTATGCGGGAATTAGCCTGCGATTTCGGACTGCAGCTCATCCAGCAGCGTCTGAACGTCGCCGCCCAGAAGCGCGTCCTGTTCAACCTTGATAACGCCCTGCTTGACATCTGCCCACTCCGCCTTGGCGGTGGGGTAGAACTTAGAGGAGCCGACGATCTCAATCCAGGGAGCCATGGAGGCATCCGCCTGGGCAACCAGCTCAGAGCCGGTGGAGGTAGCGGGCAGGAATCCTTCCATCAGGACCCAGTCGGAGTAACGCTGATCCTCATAGAAGTAATCGAAGAAGGTGGTAATGGCAGCCAGCTCTTCCGCGGTACGGCCGTCTTTCTTGAAGCACATGAAGCGGTCCATAACGCCAGCGGAGACGGAGGGGTTATCGCCGTTGGAGGGGATGGAAGCGACACCGTAGTTGACAGAGTATCCGCCAGCTTCCAGGTAGGTGGGGATGGAGTTGGGGCCGATGACCATGGCCATCTTGCCGGCACCGAACATATCCTGCAGGTTATAACGGTTCTGGTTCGCGGGGTCAGAGTTGGTGTAGCCACTCTTGTACAGGTCCAGTGCATACTCAATGGCTTCTACGTTCTCGCCGGAGTTCAGGGTCCAGTTGCCCTCGTCATCCACGAAGCCGCCGCCATTGTTCCATGTGTAGTAAGCGAAGCAGGCCTGGCCTTCATCGGTGGTCATATCCATGCCCCAGGGGTAAACATCGCCATTGTAGAAGTCCTTGATCTTCTGGCAGACGTCCTTCAGCTCGTCCCAGTTGGTGGGAACCTCAACGCCAACCTCGTCCAGGATGTCCTTGTTGTAGTACATGGCACGGGCGGAAGCCAGGTCAGGCACAGCCCAGATGGTGCCGTCCACATTGGACTGCTCCAGGAAGGAGGGGAACATCTTGTTGTAAGTCTCGTCGGAGACGTAGTCCTTTGCGGGCAGCAGCAGGTCTTCCGCCTGGTAGTCCGCGAACACGTCGATGTTCAGAACATCAGGGGCATCGCCGTTGGCAACACGGGTGTTGACCACGGTGTAGATGTCGTTCCAGGACACAACGTCCACCACCAGGTTAATGCTGGGGTTGTCGTTGTTGAAGTCCTTGACAAAGCCATCCCACCAGGCATTGGTGTTCTGGCCGTACTGGGCGGCAATGACCTTCACGGTAACCTTGTCGCCGGAGGCGGCGGGAGCTTCCGTCGCGGCGGGCGCGTCGGTGGCTGCGGGAGCGGCGGTGGTGGTAGTGGTGGAGCCGGAAGAGCCACAGGCGGCCAGAGCCAGCACCATGGTCAGAACCAGCAGCAGGGACATAAGCTTTTTCATTAATTTTCTCCTCCTGTTTTTTCGTTTGCGCAAGCCCGATACGCGGCGGACTTGCTTTACACAAATAAATTATATCAAACTTATCCACATTGTCAATCATTCTTTTGCGCAAATTTGGCATTTTTGCCCCTCAGTGCACAAGTTTGTAAAACCAGTATAATTTGTCTCTCTCTTTTTTGTGCATATTTCACACGAAGCTTTCCTTGCGCCCGCCCTCTATCTATGGTATAATTTTTGCGAAAAAGCTTGGATTTGATTCCGTTTTTACCATTTTGAATTCTTTGGGTATCTCATTTCCGCTTTTTCAGGGAGTTCCATTATTTTCATTTCAAAATCAAATTTTCATATCTGGAGGAACGGAACATGAATTATCTTGGTGTAAACTACTCCATCAAGGCCACTCCCGAGCTGGACCCCGGCTTTATCCCCTTCGGTGTCTGGATGGATGCCTACCTGAAGGGTGCGAAAAAGCCCATTGCCATCGCCATTGAGCGGGACCGGGGCCAGATCTCCGTGCGGCACACCTTCATCCACGGCACCCCCGACATGGCCAAGGCCGACTACCGGTATGTAGAGCGGATGGTCAAGTTCCTGCTGTGGTCCATCGGCGGCTTTAAGGTTTATGTCTGCGGCTGCTCCGACATCGCCAAGCAGCTCCAGGCCGATTACTCCGAAAACGGCAAGCGGGCCTTTGACTACGATTTCTTCCACAAGCTGTATGAGGTCAATCTGGAAATCATCGACCTGCCTCTTGACAAGTGCCCCGCCCCCAACGAGTCCACCCAGCCTCTGGGCGGCCATATGGACGGCTGCCGCATCGGCTTTGACGCGGGCGGCTCCGACCGGAAGGTCTCCGCGGTGATCAACGGCGAGTGCGTCTACTCCGAGGAGGTGGTCTGGTTCCCCAAGCTGAACGAGGACCCCACCTACCAGTATAACGAAATCCTCACCGCCTTCCGCACCGCCGCCTCCAAGATGCCCCGGGTAGATGCCATCGGCGTCTCCTCCGCCGGTACCTTCATCGGCAACGCCCCCATGATTTCCAGCATCTTCTATAAGGTCCCCCGCAGCCGTTGGGACGAGGTAAAGACCTGCTTCGACCGGGCCGCCGCGGAAATCGGTGACGTGCCCATTGTGGTCGCCAACGACGGCGATGTCTCCGCCCTGGCCGGTGCCATGGGTCTGAACACCGGCAACATCATGGGCCTGGCCATGGGCACCTCCGAGGCCGTGGGCTACGTGGACGCGGACAAGAACGTTCTGGGCTGGATCACCGAGCTGGCCTTCGCCCCCGTGGACCTGAACGAGGACGCCATGCAGGACGAGTGGTCCACCGACTTTGGCGTGGGCTGCAAGTACTTCTCCCAGGATGCCGTGATCAAGCTGGCCCCCAGGGCCGGTATTGAGCTGGACCCCGCCCTGAGCCCCGCCGAGAAGCTGAAGGTTGTTCAGGCCCTCATGGCCGAGGACGACCCCAGAGCCGCCAAAATTTACCACGACATCGGTGTCTATCTTGCCAACGCCGTGGTTCTGTACTCCCACTTCTACGACATTGAGCACCTGATGCTCATGGGCCGCGTCATGTCCGGCAAGGGCGGCGACATCATCCTGGATGTCTGCCAGAAGGTCCTGGCCGATGAGCATCCCGAGCTTGCCAAGCACTGTGAGGTCATGCTCCCCGACGAGAAGACCCGCCGCGTCGGCCAGTCCGTGGCCGCCGCCAGCCTGCCCGAGATCAAAAAGTAAACAGCACAAAAGGGCATGCCGTTTCCCTGCGGCATGCCCTTTTTATATTATACGAAATTCACTGGACGTTAATGAAAAAATATGCTATAGTGATACTGTAAGTAAGGAGGGGATATTGTGCCAACAGAACTCCAATCCATTGCTCTCGGCCTTCCGGAAGAATTTGTTCGCAAAAACGCGAAGTACGTAAAACTTCTTCGGGGATTTCGGTTGCTGGATGATGACTTTATGAGCAAGGTCTTTGAAGATACAGCCTGCGCGCAGCTTCTCCTGAACATTATTTTGGAGCGTGATGACCTGACAGTCCGAGAGGTACACGGTCAATACACCATCAAAAACCTACAAGGGCGTTCCGTTCGGCTGGATATTCTTGCGATTGACCAATACGGAAAGCGCTACAATATTGAAATCCAACGTCGGGACGAGGGAGCGGATGCCCATCGGGCGCGTTACAACAGCAGCCTTTTGGATGCCAATTTGACGGAACCAGGGGATTGCTACACCGCTCTCGGGGAAACCTACGTGATCTTCATCACCGAGCGGGACGTACTAAAAGCGGGGCTTCCCATTTATCACATTGACCGAATTGTGCAGGAGACCGGCACCGCGTTTGGTGATGGGTCCCACATTATTTATGTCAATGCCCAACACAAAAACGATACGCCTTTGGGAAAGCTGATGCACGATTTTTCCTGTACCAGTGCCGAAGAGATGAATTATCCCGTTTTGGCGGAGCGTGTACGATATTTCAAAGAGGACGTGAAAGGAGCGACAGCGATGTGCAGAGAAGTGGAAAAGCTTGTTATGGAAGAAAAGCGGCAAAGCCTCATGGAAGGCCGGGAGGAAGGGATGCTTTCCGCGATCCGTGCTGTCATGGAGGAGCTTTCCGTTTCCCTGGATGACGCCATGCGCATTTTAAAGATTCCGGAAGCGGAGAAGGATACCTACCGTGGGCTTCTAAACCGGTAACGATACCCGGAATCGAGCCAAAACAATACCCGCAAATAAAAACTGTCATTGCCACACCAGTCTGATAGCTGGTTCGCAATGACAGTTTTCTTTTGGGTGGTTTCACCCATGGGAAGCTATTTTACAACAGCGCCTGATTTTCAGTCGGGCCGCCGGTTTTTTTCAGCGAGCCAGGCAAGCGCCTCCTGGATTCTGGCGTCCCAAAACACCCAATTGTGGATGCCCGGCCCCTCCCGGTAGGTGAAGGTATAGGGAAGGGTTTCCATCCGTTTGCGGAATGTCTGGGCAGGCTCGTACAGGAAGTCCTCCGTGCCGATGGCCAGAAAAATATCCGGTTTTTCCGGGTCCCCGGCATGGGTGTCAATCAGGTCTATGGGATTTTCCTCCGGTGGAATCGGGGCCCCCTCCCCCAGGATGGCGTCGTACAGCCTGGGATGGTTCTCCAGATAGCGCAAATCCGTCACCGGGGACAGGGCGACGCAGGCGCTGTAAGCGCCGGTTTCCCGCAGTGCGATTTTCAGCGCTCCATAGCCGCCCATAGAAAGGCCGCCAATCAGGCTGTCCTCCCGCCTGCCGGATACCCCAAAGAACTCCCGGGCAATTTCCGGCAGTTCCTTGGCAATATGGGTGTAGTAGTCCCCGCCGTGCTTCATATTCGTATAGAAGCTGGAATCCCCTTCCGGCATAATCACCGTCAGCCCATATTCCTCCGCGTAGCGCTCAATGGAGGTACGGCGCATCCAGATGGTGTGGTCATCGCTCAGGCCATGCAGCAAATACAGGCATTTCCCCTCCAGCGCCTTGCCGCGCTGGGTGCCAATCTCCCCCTGGCGGCTGCGCTGAGGCACAATGGCATAGAGTTCCCGCTGCATTCCCAGAACCTCGCTGTAATATCGAAGCGTGATAAACGCCATTAAAGCCCCTCTTTCTTGGAAGGCCCCGCCTTCCGGTTCTGATTATACGTGGAACTTAAAGCAGCACTTGCGCACGTGGCAGCTCTCCCCGTCCGCCACCTTGACCATGTGGATATCCTCCGGGTAGACAATCAGAGCGTCCTCTGGGGTCATGTGGAACCAGGTCCGCACCGGGCCCGCAAAGCCCACGAAGTCCTCCTCCGGCTTTGCGGCGGTTTTTTCCAGGCTCTCCACATCGGAAACGCCGATTCTCTCGGAGCCCTCCAGAAGAACATGCAGGTCGCCATAGGCCAGGTGTCCCTCCCACATGGCTTTTGCCTCGGGGAGGGTATCGTAGTCAAAGCGGTTGACAAAGGCCTTATCGCCGTCAATCTCGTTTCTGCCCATGGGCAGCTTTTCCAGGTCCAGTTCCAGCGCCGCGTGAATGGCCGCGTCCAGTGCGGGGCTCTGCCCCAGATAGCGGTACAGATTTTTCTTTTTCGTATAGATCATACTTTTCTCCTTTACAGCGGTACGCTGGGGCAGCCGAGAAAACGGCCGTCCCAGCGGAATGATTTACTTTGCCTGAATGCGCTTTACCAGGTCCAGTCCCAGGCCGTCGGTTTCGTCAATCCGAATCAGCTCCTCCACAAGGGCCTTCTCCTGCTCGGGGGTGAAGTTTGTGAAGGGACGGCGGGCGTAGCCCGCGGGAATTCCGGCGGCACGGAGCCACAGCTTGATGCAGGCCATCATGCTGCCGCTGTGGATGCCGGCCATAATCACGTGGACCGCCTTGCATTGCAGCGCCGCCGCGGCGGGAATATCGGAGGCCTTCACGGCGTCCCAAATCCGCAGGTACAGGTCCGGGATGCAGTTATAGAAGGAGCCGATGATGCCGTCCACGCCCAGGGCGATGTTGGAAGAGCCCAGCTCGTCGCAGCCGCCGTAGATCTGGAAGCCCTCTTTGCAGCTTTCCCGAATCTGCGCCGTCTCGTACAGGGCGGTGCCGGTGTACTTGACGCCCTTGACATTTTCAATCTGGCTGAGCTTTACAATGGTCTCCACGGACATCATCCCCGCCAAGGGAATGTTGTAGACAATCATAGGAAGGCTGGTGGACTGGGCGATATCCCGGTAGTAGCCGATAATCTGCTCCTCGTTAAACTTGAAATAGAAGGGGGGCACGCTGGAAACGCCGGCCGCACCGTGCTCTTCCGCGTGCTTGGCAAGCTCAATGGAGGTCCTCGTGGACATAGCGCCTACGTGCACCACCACAGGCACCTTGTCCCCTACCTCGTCCATGACGATTTCCACCTGGCGCTTGCGCTCCTCCGGCGTCATCAGGAAGGCCTCGCCGGTGGAGCCGGTCAGGTAGAGGCCGCCGATGGGATAGGACAGCAGGTGCCGGATAAAAGCACGGGTGCCGGCCTCGTCCAGGTTCTCGTTCTTGTCAAACACGGAGATGACCGCCGGAATGACCCCTTTAAAATCTGTAATTTTGTTGCTCATTTGCTGTTACTCCTCTTGTTTCTTTGCCAATTTGTCCGCGTACATTTCTTTTACTTTATGGCAAGCGGCGAAGTGACTAACTCCGTCGATGACATACTCTTCCAGCTTCGGCCGCTCCTGTCTGCATTTCTCGGTACACTGGGGGCACCGGGGATGGAAGGTACAGCCGGAGGGGGGATTGGCCGGGCTGGGCACATCGCCCTGCAGGGGAATCCGCTTCTTTTTGTGGGTCACATCCGCCACGGGGATGGCGCTGAGCAGTGCCTGGGTGTAGGGATGCAGCGTGTTTTTGAACAGCTCCTCAGAGGTGGTCAGCTCCACCACCCGGCCCAGGTACATAACCGCGATCCGGTCCGCCAGGTATTCCACCACGGAAAGGTCGTGGGTGATGAAGATATAGGTGAGCTTATACTCTTCCTTCAGCTGATTCAAAAGCTTCAAAACCTGGGCCTGAATGGACACATCCAGGGCCGAAACCGCCTCGTCGCAGATAATCAGCTCGGGATTGACAGACAGGGCCCGGGCGATGCCGATTCTCTGCCGCTGGCCGCCGGAAAACTCGTTGGGATACCGGGCCATATAGTCCCTGGGCAGGTTGACCGCCTCCAGCAAATCCCCGATTTTCTTGACACGGTCCTCCTTGTTCTTCATGCCGAATTTGATCAGCGGGTCCTCCAGGGAGCCGAAAATGGTAAAGGAGGGGTTCAAAGAGGAGTAGGGGTCCTGGAAGACAATCTGGATTTTCTGGCGGGCGTTGTCCAGCTCCTTGCGGGTGAGCTTGCGCAAATCTTTATAGCCATCCTCGAACTTGTATTCCATGCTGCCCTCCGTAACCGGAACAAGCTGCAAAATGGATTTGCCCAGGGTGGTCTTTCCGCAGCCGGACTCGCCTACAAGGCCCAGAGTCTCGCCCCGGTAGACATCCAGGTTGATGTCATCCACCGCCTTGACGTAGCCAACCGTCCGCTTCATCAGGCCTTTTTTAATGGGGAAGTAGGTTTTGGCACCGCGAACCTTCAGAAGGATCTCCTTTTTTTCTTCATTTTCCACTTGCCATTACCTCCTTATAGTTAAAGCACCGGGTATAATGCCCCTCCCTGACCCACTGCTCCGGAGGCATCTCCGTCTCGCAGCGGGGGCAGGCGTAGTCGCACCGGGGGCAGAACTGGCAGCCCTTGGGGCGGTTGAAGGGGTCCGGCGTGGAGCCTCGGATGGGCTCCAGCTTCTGATTTTTGCCCTTGCCCAGAATGGGAATGGACTTGAGAAGCGCCTTGGTATAGGGGTGGGTCGGGTTGGTGAAGATGTCCTCCGCCTTGCCGTATTCCACAATGTTGCCCATGTACATGACCGCCACCTCGTCCGCCATCTCGGCGACAACGCCCATATTGTGGGTAATCATCATAATGGCGGTGCCGTGCTTCTCCTTAAGCTCGTTCATCAGGTCAAAAATCTGGGCGCTGATGGTCACGTCCAGGGCCGTTGTGGGCTCGTCCGCCAGCAGGATCTTGGGCTCGCAGGACATGCCCATGGCGATCATAGACCGCTGGCGCATACCGCCGGAGAACTGGTGGGGATACTCGCCGTAGCGGATTTCCGGGGCGGGAATGCCCATATCCGCCAGGTCCTCAATGGCCTCCTTCTTGTACTGGGCCTTGGTCAGGCCCTTTTTATGCTCCCGGAGCATCTCTTCAATCTGGTAGCCCACGGTAAAGACCGGGTTCAGCGCCGTCATAGGGTCCTGGAAAATGATCGCGATATCCTGGCCCCGAAGAGAACGCATTTCCTTTCCGTTCTTTTCCAGCCGGTCAAGTCTTACCTCGCTGCCATCCTCCTTGTAATAGGTGATGGAGCCGGACTCAATCCGGGAAAGCTCCGGCAGCAGCCGCAGAATGGAGTTGGCCGTCACGGACTTTCCGCAGCCGGACTCGCCCACCACACACAGGGTTCTGCCCCGGCGGATATCAAAGCTGACACCCCGCAGGACCTTGTTGCAGCGCTGGTTGGTATAAAAATTTACATGCAGGTCCTTCACCCGAAGGACAACGTCGTCTTTTTTCTCGTTTTCCATAGCTTCCACCTCTTATCCGATCTGATTGGGATCGCTGGCATCCCGCAGGCCGTCGCCAATGAAGTTGATGGACAGCACAAACAGGATCAGCATAATAGAGCAGGGCAGCCACATCCACCAATAGCCCAGCCAGTCGAAACGAATGGTGCCGGAATTGGTAATGACGTTGATGATATTGCCCCAAGTGGCAATCTCCTGGGGAACGCCGTAGCCCAGGACGGACAGGGAGGCCTCCTGGAGGATGAACATCGCCGTAGAAAGGGTAATGTTGACAACGACGGGGCCCAGGGTATTGGGCAGCAGATGCTTAAAGGCAATTTTCGCGTCGGAAATGCCGAAGGCACGCAGGGCCTGGACGAACTCCTCCTCCTTCAGGGAGAGGACCTTGCTTCGGGCCATACGGTACATGCTGGGCCAGCCCGTAAGGATAAAGATAATAATCAGGTTTTCCAGGCTCTGGCCTACCAGCGCCACCATGATGATAATCAGAACCATCTGGGGGAAGGACAGGAAGATATCCGCGACCTTCATCAGAATATTGTCCAGCCATCCGCCCTTGTAGCCTACGAACATGCCCAGGGTCACACCCAGAAGCGCGGCGCCCAGGGCGCTGCCCAGGCCGACGATGATACTGATCCGTCCGCCGTAGAGCATTCTGGACCAGATATCCCGGCCCATCTGATCTGTGCCGAAGATATGCCCCCAGGAGGGAGGCGACATCTTTTCCCGCAGCGCGAAGGCCGTGGGCGAATACTTGGTAAACAGGGGCGCTCCAAAGCACAGCAGGCAAATCAGGAAGAACAGCACGATGCCCAGTACCGCCAGCTTATTGGCGCTGAGTTTGCGCAGGGCTCGGTTGGAGAGCTTGGTGGTGAGCTTTCCGCTCTCCTCCATATCCCGGATTTTATCCATCTGACGGTCCAAAGCCGTCCGTTTTACTTTTGTATTTGTCATGACAGTTTCACCCTCGGATCCAGCGCAGCCGTCAGAATATCCACCAGCAGGGAGGACAGCAGCACGAGTAAGACCATAAACAGGCCGACAGACATAATAATGGGGGTATTCTGGGTTTTCACCGCGTCGGTGAACCATCTGCCCACGCCGGGCCACTGGAAAATATTCTCAATGACGATGGAACCGCTGATCAGCGTGGGAAGCCGGAAGCCAATCAGGACCATAACCGGCGTACAGGCCACCCGGAAGCCATGGAGCATATTGACCTTCCACTCTGGCAGGCCCTTGGCCCGGGCGGTCTTCATATAATCCCGGTTCATGGAATCCAGCATACTCGACCGGGAGTAGCGCATGACACCGGCGGTCTGGGCGATGCCCAGGACAAAGGCGGGCAGAAACAGATGGTGCAGCTCGCTAAGCAACGTCCCACCGCCTCTCTGGCCCACGGGGAACCATTTCAGATTCAGGCTGAAGAGAATAATACAGAAAACACCGAACAGGAACTGGGGGATGGCGACACCAATCATGCCCGCCACCGTCAGTACATTATCCGCGACGCGCCCTTTTTTCAGCGCCGAGATCACGCCCAGCAAAATGCCCAGCACCGTGGAGATAATCAAAGCCGCCAAAGACAGCTCAATGGTCGCGGGAAGCTTCTGCATCATCAGTTCGCTGACGGGCATGTTGTTTTGCAGCGAATAGCCTAAGTCTCCCGTACAAACACCTTTTAGCCAATTGAAATACCGAACAATCATCGGACCGTCCAGACCCTTGGCAACCCGGAAGGCCTGAACCTCCTCCGGCGTCATTTCCGCCAGCTGATCCATGGGAATCAAAAAGTCGATGACATCCCCGGGCATCAGCTCGACGCCCAAATAAATCAAAAAGGTAATGATCAGCAGCATGGGGATCATTCCCAATAGTTTTCTAAGCGTAAAATTCAGCATAGAATTACCCCTTCTTCGTTATTTCTCCGGCTGCATGGGCAGCACAGCCGGCTTCGGCAAGCGCCGGATAGCAGTCGGGGGCCGGCTTACGCCAGCCCCCGGGTTCTTTTTTGGATTACTTCGCGGTTCTCTCAAACATGTTGATGAAGATGTATCTGGGGAAGGTAACGTTGACAGTCTCAACGTTGAAGCCGTCCATACCCTTCAGCTGCTGAACCTGAGAGGAGTCCTTGCAGAAGGCGTAGTCAATCTTGTCGGCCATGGCGTTGGTAATCAGGTTCTCGTCACCGGCATCGGTGGAGGGGTACATGTAAATCTTCTCGATATTGCCGGTACCGGGGACGAAGTAGTCCTCGTTGCGGGTCAGTATGGTGTACTCGCCCAGCTTCACAGTATCCACCTTGAACGGGCCGGTGCCGATGGGCTTCTGCCAGAAGGTATCGGCGGCGAAGTTCTCAGGGGTAACATTCTCCAGGCAGTGCTTGGGCAGCACGGGCCACTGGGAGAACACGGTCAGCGCGTTGGGCTGGGGGTTGCCAAACTGGAAGGTAACGGTGTTGCCGTCCACGGTCACGTCCTGGATGTCGTTCATAACGTCGGACATGACGGCGTTTGCGCCGGGTACGGTGGGATAATACTGGAAGGTCCAGGCCACGTCATCGGCGGTGAAGTCCTCGCCGTCGTGCCACTTCACGCCCTCACGGATGGTGAAGGAGATGGTCTTGCCGTCGCTGGAGACTTCGTACGTTTCGGCCAGGGAGCCGTCGGTGGGGGTCAGGCTGGTGTCGGCGCTCAGCAGGCGGTCGAACACGATCTCCTGATGCCAGAACAGGCCGGGGTTGGTCGCGGTATGCTCCAGGGCGTTGACGGCACCGGTGTTGGTGTACATGGTCTTATCGGCTCTGTCGATGGTCCAGTCCAAAATATTCTTGGTGTAGGAGAACTGGTCGTTGCCAACGGGGTTGCCGGCCATATCCAGGTGCTTGGAGGTCACAACCCAGGAAGGGATGTAGAACAGGGGGATGACTTCCACTTCCTTGTTCTCATACAGCTGGATGGCATCATAAGCGGCCTTCTGGTCGTCGGGGGTAACGGCACTCTTGGCGGTCTCAATCAGGGTATCCAGCTCCTCGTCAGGAAGCACGGTGGAGTTGTTGGGAGCGGTGCTGTGGTGACGGTTGTACAACTCGCCCAGGGTCAGGGCGTTGGTGCCGGCGAAGCACAGATCCCAGTCAACCGCGGAGGTCTTGCCGTCGGGAGAGGGGGTCCACAGCTGAACGGTCAGGTTGTCGGTCAGCAGCTGGAACTCCATCTTGACACCGACCTCAGCCCAGTAGCCCTGGATGGCGGTGATGGTATCCAGCAGGTTACCGGTGTAGTAAACAGCCTTCAGGGTGTAGTTGCTGTCCCAGCCGGCCTCGTCAAGCAGCTGCTTGGCAAGCTCGGGGTTGTAGGTGTACTCGGTCAGGCCGTCTGCCTGCCAGTAGCCATCAGGCACCAGAGACTTATGGGCGGCAACCACATTGTTCTCCCACAGGCCCTCTACGATGGCATCCATGTCAATGGCGTACCACAGAGCCTGGCGGACGCGAACGTCCTGCAGGGGGTTCGTATAGGTGGTGCCGGCTTCCGTTGCGGCAGCGGTATCACCGGTGCTGGATGCGGCGGCAGTGGTCGCCGTGGTGGCTGCGGTGCTTCCGGAGCTGCCGCAGGCGGCCAGGGTCAGAAGCATGCACACTGCCAGCAGCAGCGTAACAATCTTTCTCATTTTTGTTCCTCCTGTTGAAAAAATTGAAGTCAGGAAACCTAGGGCAGGGTCCTGTCGGGTTCCCTTTCCTGGCATCATTTTAGTAAGAAACGGATAGGATGTCAACATGAAACTCGTTTTCACATGTTCCAATTTATCTCCCTGTTTTTTGTGCAAAATTAACATTTTTCTCCTTTTGTGGTTTCAGATTCCCAGGTTCTTATGGATTCCGTCCCTAATTTTGAAAACTTTTTCGTGATTTCCGCATAATCCGGAAAAAACGCCCCCGCAGACATGCCTTGGGACTTTGGCCTTTCCATAATGTTTCTGCAAAGGGCAAATGTTCACGGAGCGGAAATAGTTGAAAAAAGAGAATTCTGTCAGATTTTTCCGAAATCCGGGATTTTCAAAAAAGTTGGCGAATGTGTACGAAAAGAGGATATGGAGATTGTTCATATTGCAAGAATAATTGACTTGATGTTGGATAAAAATTTCTTTTTTGTCAACTGACTTGACAAATTCAAGGAGAGATGCTACAGTATCATTAGATTATTTTGGAAAAGGAGAAGCTGTCTATGAAGCGTTCCGAAATCAACAAGGCTCTGCGTGAGCTGGAGGCCATGTGCGAAAAGTATCGCTGCTACCTGCCCCCCTTCTGCAATTTCACCCCGGAGCAGTGGCAGACCAAGGGGCACGAGTACGATGAGGTGCGGGAGTGCTGCCTGGGCTGGGACATCACCGACTACGGTCAGGGCCGGTTTGATGAGCTGGGCTTCTCCCTGATCACCATCCGCAACGGCAGCCAGACCATGCACGACAAATATCCCAAGGTCTATGCCGAAAAGCTGCTGTTTTTGAAGGAGGGCCAGTACTCCCCCAACCATTTCCACTGGTACAAAACCGAAGATATCATCAACCGAGGCGGCGGAAATGTTTTGATTCGGGTGTACAATTCCACCCCCGACGAGGAAATTGACTATGTTTCCGATGTCACCGTCCACACCGACGGCCGGACCTACACCGTCCCCGCCGGAGCCCAGATTCGCCTGACCCCCGGCGAGAGCATCTTCATCACCCAGCGGCTTTACCACGATTTTGAGGTAGAGCCCGGAACGGGCGACGTGCTGTTGGGCGAGGTCAGCCAGTGCAACGACGACAGCATTGACAACCGCTTCAATCCCCCCATGGGCCGCTTCCCCGCCATTGAGGAGGACGAGCCCCCCTACCGGCTGCTCTGCACCGAGTATCCGGCCGCCAAGGACTGACAGGAGGACTTCCCATGACCGATGTTGTAGCGCTGGGCGAACTGCTCATTGATTTCGCGGCCAAATCCACGGACGCCGCCGGTTACCCCACCATGGCCGCCAACCCCGGCGGCGCGCCGGGAAACTTCTTAGCCGCCCTGAACGCCTACGGGAAAAAGACCGCCTTTCTGGGCAAGGTGGGGCAGGACGCCTTTGGCCGCCTGCTGCTATCCACCCTGGAGCAGGCCGGAATCGAAACCAAGGGCATTGTTACGGACAGCAGCGTATTCACCACCCTGGCTTTCGTGACCTTTGACGAGCACGGGGACCGCTCCTTCTCCTTCGCCCGGAAGCCCGGCGCGGATACCCAGCTGCGGTGGGAAGAGATGGATACCCGGCTCATTGACGATGCCAAGGTCTTCCATTTTGGCACGCTGAGCCTGACGGACGAGCCCGCCCGGACCGCCACCCAAAAGGCGGTGGCCTACGCGAAATCCAAAGGAAAGCTCGTCAGCTGTGACCCCAACCTGCGTCTGCCCCTGTGGCCCAGCGAGGATGCCGCCAAGGAGCAGATCCTCTGGAGCCTGCGGCAGGCGGATGTGGTTAAAATCAGCGACAACGAGGTGGAATTCCTCTGGGGCTGCACCCCGGAGGCGGGTGCCGAAAAGCTCTTGGAGGAATTCGGCGTGTCCTTGGCCATGGTCACCCTGGGGCCGGATGGCTGTCTTTTAAAGACAAAAAGCGCCGCCTACCGTGCCCGCTGCCCCAAGGTCCACCCCATTGACACCACCGGTGCCGGAGACATCTTCGGCGGCAGCGCCATGGCACGGCTTTTGGAGCTGGCCAAGCCCATCGACGCCCTGAAGCCGGAGGACCTTGCCTACATCGGGACCTTTGCCGCCACCGCCGCCAGCCTGTCCACCGAGCATTCCGGCGGCATTCCCAGCATTCCCAATAAGGATGCTGTTCTGGAGGCCATGGGCTAACATGGCACAAAAGGCGCGAAACGCGGGCTATACGAAGGAATATAACCAGAAGGCGGTTCTGCGCATCCTGCGCCGTCAGCCCATGAGCCGGGCCGAGCTGGCCCGGGCCACCGGCCTGACCCGGGCGGCCACCTCCCTGATTGCGGAGGAGCTTCTGGGTGCCGGCATTCTGACGGAGCTGGCCCCCCAATCCGTGGGCCGGGGCCGCTGCGCAACCCCCCTGGCCCTGCGGAAGGATTCCTACTATGCCCTTGCCGTGGATTTGGCCCGGAAGGGCTGTACCGTGGGCCTGTGCGACATTGCCGGGAACCTGCTGCAATGCAGGTCTGTTCCGGACAGGGAAGCCATGCTTGATGCCATCGCCGCGGAGCTCCAGGCCCTTGCCGCCGGGATTGACCGGGAGAAGCTTCTGGGCATCGGCATCAGTGCCCCGGGCCCTGTGGACAGCGTCAATGGCCGGATTCTGAACCCGCCAAAATTTGAGCGCTGGCACGGTGTGGAGATTGGCAAGCGCCTGTCCGATGCCCTGGGCCTCCCCGCCTGCTTAAAGCACGATGTCAGCGCCATGGCCCTGCACCAGCTGGAAGCCGGGGAAAGCCGAAATTTTCTGCTGCTGTTTATTGACATCGGCATCGGTGCCGCCATTGTGTCCAACGGGAAGCTCCTGGGCGGTTCCAGAGGCTTTACCGGTGAGCTGGGCCACACCACCATTCGCTTCGATGGTCGGCAGTGCGCCTGCGGCAGCCGTGGCTGCCTGGAGACCTACGCCTCCATCCCCGCTCTGCTGGAGGACACGCCCTATCAAAGCTGGGCCGATTTCATCGACCATACAGGAACGGACCCCAGCGCCCGGAATCGGCTGGCCCGGGAGGCACGGTATTTATCCGCCGGACTGGTGAACCTGCTGAACCTGGTTCCTCTGGACAGCATCTATCTGGCGGGGGACATCTGCTACCGCTGCCAGCCCCTTATCCGGCAGCTCCACCGGGAGATCAACGCCAAGGCTCTGTATCGGAAGGAAATGAACCTGCAGATTGCCCCCGTGGCTCAGAGCCCGAATTTTGGGGTTCTGGCCGCCGCCGAGGTGGTTTTTTCCCGATTCCTCACAGTATAACGTAAAAATCCCCACAGCGTTCCAAAACGCCGCGGGGATTTTTCACATTCTCACAGGCCCAGAATGGTCTTTGCAAACAGGAAATACACAAGCAGGGACAACGCGTCCACAATGGTGGTGATGAAGGGGCTGGCCATCACCGCCGGGTCGAAGCCCAGCTTCTTGGCAAGCAGGGGCAGGGTGCAGCCCACGATTTTGGCGATGACCACGGTCACACCCAAAGCCAGGCAGATCACCAGGTCCACAGGCAGGCTGATGCTGTTGTTGTGCATCAAAAGCCTGTCAATCAGCAGGACCTTGACAAAGCACAGGGCCGCCAGGGTGATGCCGCAGAGCACGGCGGTGCGGATTTCCTTCCACAGCACCGTGAACACATCGGAAAGCTCCAGCTCGTCCAGACTCAGGGCACGGATGACCGTGACGGAGGACTGGGAGCCGCAGTTACCGCCGGTGTCCATCAGCATGGGGATAAAGGCGGTCAGGGCGGGCAGCAGCGCCAGGGCGCTTTCGAACGAGGAGATGATCATCCCCGTAAAGGTGGCTGATACCATCAGGAGCATCAGCCAGGGAATCCGGTGCTTGTATAGGTCAAAGGGTGAGCTCTTCAAATAGCTCTTTTCGGAAGGGGTCATAGCGGCCATGATTTCCATGTCCTCCGTGGCCTCTTCTTCCATAACGTCCATGGCATCGTCGAAGGTGACGATACCAACCATCCGGTTCTCCTTGTCTACCACGGGCAGGGCCAGGAAGTTGTATTTGGAGAACATCTTGGCCACTTCCTCCTGGTCATCCTGGGTGGTGACGGAGATGACATTGGTGGTCATAATCTCGCTGATTTCCGTATCGTCGCTCTCCGCCAGAAGCAAATCCTTGACGGTGACGATGCCCCGCAGGGTTCTGTCTTTCGCAAGAACATAGCAGGTATAGATGGTCTCCTTGTCCACGCCCTGACGGCGGATGCGGAGAATGGCCTCCTCCACGGTCATATCCGGCCGCAGGGACACATATTCCATGGTCATCAACGCGCCCGCGGAGTTTTCCGGGTAGCGCAGAATCTGGTTGATGGAGCTGCGCATCTCCGGGTCCGCCTGGGTGAGAATTCTCCGGACGACGTTGGCCGGCATCTCCTCTACCAGGTCCGCCGCGTCGTCCACATACAGCTCGTCCAGGACCTCCCGCAGCTCATTGTCCGAAAAGCCCTGAATCAGCAATTGCTGGGCCTCCGGCTCCATTTCTACAAAGGTTTCCGCCGCCTGCTCCTTGGGAAGCAGGCGGAACATCACGGGGATCTGCTTTTCCTCCAGGCCGTCAAAAAGGCCCGCCACGTCGCTGGGATTCATGGTAACCAGAATATCCCGCAGAGAGGCGTACTTCTTCTCTTCCAGCATTTTGAGGAGGGCTTTTTCTACGATTTCAAAACGTTCTGCCATAGTGTTACCTCCAATATTTAGAAATATTGGCGCAAAGCAGCTTTGTAAGCCCGCTGGATGGCGGGCAGATATCTACTTCGGCCAGGTATATTGCCGCTTCCGCCGGCATCCATGCTTACTCCCCCTTGTTTTTATACAAATTATCTTTATTGTAGTCTCTCAAAAGGGAAAAGTCAACCTTGACAGTGGATTTCTTTGGGCATAAAATGGTATCAAAAAGAAAGGGATGTGTACACAAATGATTCGCGCCGCCGAAAAAGCAGATGTCCCTGCCATGCTGGCCATCTATGCCCCCTACGTGCTGGAAACCACCGTCACCTTTGAATACGCGGTTCCCGCGCTTTCGGAATTCGAGGACCGTTTTTCCGCCGTTACCGAGAAGCTTCCCTGGCTTGTGTGGGAGGAAAAGGGCGCGGTCCTGGGCTACGCCTACGCAAGCCTGCCCTTTACCCGGGCGGCCTACGCCTGGTGCGCCGAGCCCTCCATCTATCTGCGCTCCGATGCCCGAGGCCGTGGAATCGGGAAACGGCTCTATGCCGCCCTGGAGGCCATTCTGCTGGAATTGGGCTATGTGGTAAGCTACGCCATCATCACAGGGGAAAACGCCCCGTCTCTTGCCTTCCATTATGCCCTTGGCTACCGGAAATGCGGGGAATTGGTAAATTCCGGCCAGAAATTTGGCCGCTGGCTGGATGTCTATTGGTTGGAGAAACGGCTGAATTCTGTCGAAACTCCCAGGAATTCCCCGATTCCATGGAAGGAGTTTAGCAAAAATATCCAAAAGTTTTCTGATATTTTAGGCAAAATGTCACTTTCGGAATCGGCAAAAGTATGATATGTTATGCGTGGAAGAAAATACGATTTTTTGACCAATCGTCTTCCGTTTTCCTTTGTTAATTGAAATAACAATATGAGGAGCTGTGACCATGTACTTTCAGAAAAAACGCTGTATTGCCATGCTTCTGGCCGGCGGCCAGGGCAGCAGACTCAAGGTCTTGACGGAAAAGACCGCAAAGCCCGCCGTCCCCTTCGGCGGAAAATACCGCATCATTGACTTTCCCCTGTCCAACTGCGTCAACTCCGGCATCGATACCGTGGGCATCCTGACCCAGTATCAGCCGTTGGAGCTCAATGAATACATCGGCAACGGCCAGCCCTGGAATCTGAACAAAACCCATAGCTGTGCCCAGGTGCTGCCCCCCTACGAGCGCCACGACAAGAAGAGCGGCTGGTACAAGGGCACGGCCAACGCCATTTACCAGAATATCGACTTTATCGACCGGTACGACCCGGACTACGTGGTGATTCTCTCCGGTGACCACATCTATAAGATGGACTACGCCGCCATGGTGGAATACCACGAAAAGCACCAGGCCTCCTGCACCATCGCCGTGCGGAATGTGCCCTTGGCGGAGGCCTCCCGGTTCGGCATCCTCAATACCAATCCGGACATGTCCATCTACGAGTTTGAGGAGAAGCCCGCCCATCCCAAGTCCACCAACGCCTCCATGGGCATCTACGTATTCAACTGGCAGGTGCTGAAAGCCGCGCTGATTGAGGACGAGGACGACCCCAACTCCTCCAACGACTTCGGCAAGAACATCATCCCGAACCTTTTGGGCCAGGGCCACAAGATGATGGCCTATCCCTTCGACGGCTACTGGAAGGACGTGGGCACCATC
>USQL01000025.1 GCA_900556935.1 uncultured Eubacteriales bacterium
ATTCAACCGGGGGGCTGCCACACCAGTGACATCGGTCACTGGTTCGCAGCGACATGTTTTTCTAACAGCTCCAAATTCACATTTATGGACTTGTTAAATACCCCGCAATTTGGTATACTATCCTCAAAAGGAGGCCTTGACCATGAAACGGGAAGACTATATCACCTGGGACGAATATTTTATGGGCATCGCCATGCTGGCGGCCCGGCGCAGTAAGGACCCCAATACCCAGGTGGGGGCCTGCATTGTATCCCAGGACAATATTATTTTGTCCACAGGCTATAACGGAATGCCCAAGGGCTGCTCCGATGACGACTATCCCTGGGAGCGGGAGGGGAGCCAGACCAAATACCCCTATGTGGTCCACGCGGAGCTTAACGCCATTTTAAACGCCCACGGCCGGGACCTGCAGGGAAGCCGACTGTATGTGGCGCTGTTCCCCTGCAACGAGTGCGCCAAGGCCATTATCCAGAGCGGGGTAAAGGAAGTGCTGTATCTGTCGGACAAATACGCCGACTCCATGGCAACCCTGGCCTCCAAGCGGATGATGCAGTCCGCCGGGGTGAAATACACCCAGCTGCGGCCCAAGCTCAAAACCATTACCCTGGACTTTATTCCGGAAGAGGAGAAGGTGAAGTAAGTGATTTCCACAAGAGGGCGCTATGCCCTGCGCATGATGCTGGACCTGGCGGAACACCAGGGAGACGGGGTGGTGGCTCTGAAGGACATTGCCGCCCGGCAGGAGATTTCCAAAAAATACCTGGAGCAGATTATCCCCGTGCTGAACCGGTCGGGTCTGCTGCAGACCACCCGGGGGGTCCAGGGCGGCTATCGCCTGACCCGCCGCCCGGAGGAATACACCGTGGGGGAAATTCTGCGGACGACGGAGACGTGTCTTGTCTCCGTGGCGTGCCTGGAAAAGGACGCGCCCCAATGTCAGCGCGCCCAGGAGTGCCTGACGCTGCCGGTCTGGCAGGGGCTGGACAGGGTTATCAACGAATACCTGGACAGCATCACCCTCCAGGATGTGCTGGACCGCAAGCAGGTCGGCAACGACTATGTGATTTGACGCGGTTTTCAAAGAGAAAAGGGGCTGTTAAATGACGCTGTCATTGCGAGCCAGTGTGTGCACTGGCTCGCAATGACAGATTGTTTTCTAACAGTCCCTTTTTACAGTTCCTGGCCGCTTTTCCTGTCCTTTTTTGCCTTCTGCGCGGCCAGCCGCTGCTGCAGGGTTTCGGCGCAGCGGAATTCGGCAAGCTGGGCCCGGTCGTGGGGGCGGAAGTGCTGGTAGGTCAGCACGCACAGGGAGACCAGGCATCCCACGGCGGCCAGAACCTGGCTGACCCGGAAGGAGCCCCAGTAGAGGCTGTCCATCCGCAGGCCCTCAATCATGGCCCGGCCCAGGCCGTACCAGGCGCAATAGCCCAGGGCAATCTGCCCATCGTAGGCCCGCTTGGGGTACAGGAAGTGCAGCAGCCAGAAGCCGCAGAAATTCCACAGGCTCTCGTACAGGAAGGTGGGGTGGTAATATTCCCACTGGCCGGTTACCGTATTGAACAGGCCCATGCGGGAGAAGGCCATAGTGGGCGCGCCGAAGGCCTCCCGGTTAAAGAAGTTGCCCCAGCGGCCGATAAACTGGCCGATGAGAAAGCCCATGACCACCAGGTCCAGCAGGGCCGGCAGGGAGCACTTCTTGATTTTGCAGTACACCGCAACGCCAATCACCGCGCCAATTACCGCACCGTAGATGGCAAGGCCGCCGTTCCAGATGTAGAGCACGGAGATGGGGTCAGAGGCGTAGTCTGCCCAGGAGAAGACGCAGTAGTAGATTCTGGCGCAGATGACGGCGAAGGGGGCAATCCAGAGGATGCCGTCTAAAATGTCGTCATCGGTCAGGCCCGCGTATTTGCTGCGGCGGCAGCAATAGATGCCCGCCAGCAGCAGGCCGAAGGCGATGACCACGCCATAGAGATGGATGGTCAGGGGGCCCAGGGTAAAATAGCGGATAGGGTTGATTTCGATGCCCAGCAGGGGGAAGGAAATGGAAGAATAGTTGGCAGGATTGACTAGCATGGTGATTTCTCCTCGTTTACAGGATCGATGATGGACAGGCACCCCCGCTCCTCCCGGACCACCCGGCGAAGGAAGGCAAGCACGTCCTCCGCCTCTATGGTATCATATACCTGGGGGAAACGGAAATAGTCAAAGTCCCCAAAGTGATAGGCACACACCCGGAAGCAGGTGGAATCGAAGGAATCGAGGCCCCGAATCCGGCGGCCCAGGGCACTGCGCTTCATCCGCGCGAAATCCGCTTCTGGGATTCCCCGGGCAAGCAGGGTTCGGCACCCTTCTAAAATGGCTTTTTTGACGGCCAGGGGATCCATGCTGTCGCCGCCGCAGGTAAACAGGGCGCAGCCGTCCACGGTTTCAAAGCCGCCGCCGAAGGAGCCGTCGATGAGGCCGCCGTCGTACATTTGAAGATACAGGTCCGAGCTTTCCCCAAACAGGGCCTCGGCGGCCAGGTCCGCAATCATCTCCTGGCGGATGGCCTTCTCCCCACGGCCCAGGGGCTCGCACTTAAAGGCCAGGGTAAAGGTGGGCATGGATACCTCCATGGCATCCCGCACCAGAGGCTGGGGGCAGGTCATGCTTTCGTCCCAGTCCCGCAGCTTGACACCCACCTCCCGGGGGGCATCCCCCAGCACCTCCAGGGCCATGGCGGAGACCGTTTCCGGGTCTACGTCACCGATGACGCAGAGAATCATATTCCCCGGGGTGTAGAAAGCCCGATGGCACAGGTACAGGTCCTCCGGGGTGATTTCCCGGATGGTTTCGGAGGTTCCCAGAATGGGCACCCGAATGGGGTGGCGGACATACATAGCGCATGCCAGGCGCTCAAAGACCATGCTGTCGGAGGAATCCAGGTTCATGCCGATCTCCTGGTCGATGATGCCCCGCTCCTTGTCCACGCTCTCCTGGGTGAAATAGGGGGTGCTGACAAATTCCAGCAGCAGGTGCAGGCACTCCGAAAAGTGGTCCGTGCAGGAGAAATAGTAGGCGGTCATGTCGTAGCTGGTGAAGGCGTTGGTGCTCGCGCCAAAGGAGGCAAACTCCGCGCTGACATCCCGGTTCCCCGGCAGGTCGAACATCTTGTGCTCCAGATAATGGGCAATGCCGGGGCTGACCTGATGGTCCGTGCCCTCAAAATGGAAACGGGTGTGGATGGAGCCGAAATCCGTTACGAAATAGGCAAGCTTCTTGGAAAAGCCCTTTTTGGGCAGCACCTTTACGGTCAGGCCGTTGGACAGGACCTGGCTGTAGACGGTTTCGTCCAGGGCTTCATAGGTTTTCGGGGTCATAGACTGGCTCCTTTCAGGAAATAGGTGGAGTGGAGCTCCAAGGTTTTTGCGGCGGCGACAAGGTCCTCTGCGGTTACCGCCTCCAAAGCCGCCCGATGGCGCTGGGGGTCCATGCCGCAGCCGTTTAAGGTCATGGTGGAATAGTAGTTTTCAATGGAACTGGGGGAGTCCGGCACGGCCTGCAGGGCGCTGATTAAGGAATGCCGGGCAGCGTCCACCTCCGCCTGGGAAATCTCCCCCCGGCGGCAGGCATCCAATTGCTTCTCCACCTCCTGGCGGACATGCTGCTCCTTGTCAAAGTCGATGCCCGCGGACACCAGCACGATGCCCTTGGCTCCATAGTACCCGGAGCCGATGGAATAGCACAGGCTCTGCTTCTCCCGCACGTTCTGGAAGAGCTTGGAGGTCATGCCGCCGCCGAAAACGGTGCTGAGCATCTGCATGGCGGGAAACGCCGTGCTCCGGTTGGTGATGGGGGTGACGTAACCCATGGCAAGCTTTCCCTGGGCAATCTCCATGGCCTCGCTCAGCGCCTGCTTGGGGCCGGGGGTCAGATCCGTCTGAGGGGGCAGGGGACGGTAGTCTCGCTTTTCACCCGCAAAGATTTTTTGCAGCGCCGCCTCTACCTTGCCCGGCTGGGCGGAGCCCACATAGAACAGCTCTACCGGGCTTTCCCGGCGAAGGGTTTCGTAGTGCCGCAGAAGCGCCTGGGGGGTGATGGCGGAAACCTCCTCCGGCTCGCCCATCCGGGGAAGACCAAAGGAATCCGGCCCGCACATCTTTTTCAGCAGCTGCTGGGCGGCATAGGTCCGCTTGTCGTTGCGCTCGGCCTCAATGGCGTAAATTTGGTTGGTCTTCTCCCCCTGGACAAAGGCATCCAGAAAGCCGCCATTCTCCGTGGGATAGTCAAACAGCAGTTCCCCCACAAAGGCCAGAGTCTCCTCCAGCAGGGGCTCCCCGCCCATGGCGAACCGGTCGTCCATCATGCCTACGTAGAAACCGGTGGTCTGGTAGTCCCCGGACCGACGGGAGATGGGGCTGACGGAGGCACCGTAGAGGGTATCCAGGCGCATGGTGATCTGCCTTAAATCCGGGGCGCTTTTGCAGCCCCGCAGCAGGACGCTGGGAATCAGGGCGTTCATCGCCGCCTCCTCCCGGCGCATGGGCCGCACATACTGGATGGACAGGGCGTTTTGCTTAAACCGGTTGTCCGTATAGCATTGCAGCCGGATGCCGGGAGAAAGGTAGGTGGTTGTAATCATTGGCTAGCTCCTTTGGAAGAATCGTTAGGGCTTTTGGCTCCCCTTTCAGGGGAGCCTTTTGGATAGTTTGTCTATTATACTCCATCTTCCCCCAAAAGAAAAGCGGTACACAAAAAATTAAGACTTTTCCGGTTGTCATTTTCCCTTATTTGCGGTAAAATATAGTTTGGATTATCGTATTATAGGAGGAACATGCCATGGCATGGCTGGAAATAACCGTAAATACACAGCCCGGAAGCGTGGAAGCGCTGGCGGAGAGCCTGACGGGGCTGGGGTTTGAGGACTTCTGCATCGAGGACCAGCAGGAGTTTGAGACCTTCTTGGAGGAAAACCGGGAATACTGGGACTACATCGACGAGGGGCTCCAAAAGGAGCTGCAGGGCCTGAGCCGCATCAAGCTGTACTTAGAGGACACCGATACCCGGAACCTGGACAGGCTCCGCACCTTTGCCAAGGAGCGGGGACTCCCCATGACGGAAAAGCCTCTGCCCGACACCAACTGGGAGGAGAGCTGGAAGGACAACTACCCGCCCCAGGAGGTGGGGGACACCCTGGTGGTGCTGCCCTATTGGCTGGCGGACGGCTACGAAGGGGAGAGAAAGCAGGTCATTCTGGACCCGGGCCTGACCTTTGGCACCGGCGCGCACCCCTCCACCCAGATGGTCATGGAGACCATGGAAAAAACGGTGCGCCCCGGAATGCACTGCCTGGACCTGGGCAGCGGTAGCGGCATTCTCTCCATCACCGCCCTGCGGCTGGGGGCGGAGAGCGCCGTGGGGGTGGACATTGACCCCAAGGCGGAGGACATTGCCCGGGAGAACGCGGCCTACAATGGCTTTGCCGCCCCCGCCTTTACGGCCCTCACCGGAAACGTCACCGGGGACAAAGCGCTGATGGAGCGGCTTTCCCAGAAGGAATACGGCCTGGTGCTTGTGAACATTGTGGCCGATGTGATTATCGGCTTAGCGCCGGTGCTGCCAGCGTTTCTGGGGAAGAACACGGAGCTCATCTGCTCCGGCATTCTGGATACCAGGCTCTGTGAGGTTCTGGAAGCCCTGAAACAGGCGGGGCTGACCATTACCGGTATTCGGGAAAAAGAGGAGTGGCGCTGCGTTACCGCCCGGAGGGAAGCCTAATGAAAATGACCTATTATACCCGCCGGAGGCTGCACCGGCTGGGCGTTGTGGCGCTGGTGGTGCTTGTGGTGCTGCTGATTGCCTGGTTTTGCAGCGTGGTATGGCTGCAACGGTATGTGGTCTACAGCGCGGACGGAGCCAAGGTGGACTTTGAGCTGGGGGACGCGGGCTTTGCCGGTGTGGTCGCCACCAAGCCCCAGGCCCAGGGCGGTGTTTCCATCTACTACAACGAGGGCTCAGACGCCATTAAAATCACCAAAGAACTCACCCCCATCAACGGCTACTATGTGGACTACACCTCCATGCTCAAGGAAATGAGCACCGTAGAGGAGAGCCTGGGCCTGATTCCCTCCGGCACCCCCGTGATGATTGAACTCAAGGGCGGCCACGGCGAATTCTACTACAGCACGAAGATTCCCGGGGCGGTGACCTCCGCCTCCATCTCCTCCCAGGTGGGCCTGGACCGGGTGGACAGCTTCATCCAGAAGCTGAAAGACAAGGGCTGCTATATGATTGCCAAGATTTCCGCCTTCCAGGACTGGAACTATGGCAACGAGAACGTGACCAACGGCCTGTATATGACCTCCCGGGCGGGTCTGTGGATGGACAACGAGGGCTGCTTCTGGCTGGACCCCGCCAGTGCCGGTGTGCAAAGCTGGATTACCTCGGCGGTATTGGAGCTGAAAAACATGGGCTTCCACGAGGTCATGCTCAGCAACTTCCGCTTCCCCACCTCCGACGGCTACATTTACACCGGAGATAAGGAGGCTGCCCTACAGAACGCCATGCAGAATCTTCTGACCTCCACGGCCTCCGACGGCGGCACCTTCACCCTGTCCTTCGGCACCGACGACCCCAGCCTGACGCTGGTAGAGGGGGCCAGAAGCCGCATCTACTTTGAAAACATCGACGCGGCCAGCGTGGAAACCATGGTCTCCCAGTCCACCGTGCCGGACAAGGCCGCCCAGGTGGTCTTCCTTGCCAAGACCAACGACACCCGGTTTGACAGCTACAGCGTTCTGCGTCCCCTGACCGCCGCCAAGACATTGGAGGCCCAGAAGGCGGACCAGGCCCAGGCGGGGAACTGAGCATGACAAATCCCGCACATTTTTCTTCCCACGGAATAGCATGGATTGAGCGGTGAAGCTCGAAAAAATTTGTTTCGGAGGGAATGCTATGTGCGGTAACAACTCTTGCTTCGGCGGCAACTTCTGGTGGATCATCATCCTGGTCCTGCTGTTCAGCTGCGGCGGCTGCGGCGGTGGCTGCGGCAATGACTGCGGCTGCGGAAACAGCAACAACAATAACGGCGGCTGCGGCTGCTACTAAGCAAGAAAACCCCGGGGGCTTCGGCCCCCGGGGGTAATTATTAGTCCGCCCGGTGACGGGAAGGGCGAAGGAGAAGATTCCGTTCCTCCAGGGCCCAGCCCAGCAGATATCCCGCGCTCAGCAGGAACAGGCCGCCCAGGGTGGTGTCGCAGAAGGGATATTTTTCCACCAGCGAGATGGGGAGCCAGCACAGAGTCATCAGGCTCACGCAGATTTTCCAGCCGTCGGCGCTTCGGAAGGCCACGTAGAGGCCGCAAATCAGGACCTCCAGGGCGATGGCAATCGCCGCCAGCATGGCGGGCAGACCCCAGCGCAGGCCGATTTCCAGGTAGGAATTGTGGGCGTGGGGGACGATTTTCAGCACCGCGGACACGTCCTCCGTGCCGAACAGCAGCAGCTTCCAGTCCGATTTCATGGCCTGCAGGGCGTTGCCCCAGATGGTGGACCGGCTGTTCATGGTTTTGAGATCCTGCAAAAGGTCTCCCTGGCCGGAACCGGCCCCCTGGACTGTGCCGTTGTCGTCCACATACATCCCGTTGCTCATCTCCCGCTCGCCGGAGAGATACTCCTGGTTCATACGGCTGTTGTTCCACTTGAAGAGCCCTTCCATTCCGGCGAGAATCACCGCTGCCAGTGCCAGAACAATGAGCAGCTGCTTCCAGAATTTCCCGCCCCGCTGCTTGAGCACCGCCAGCAGCAGAACCCCGCCGCCGTATCCGGCGGTTACCAGCATAACCATTCTTCCGTGGGTCAGGACGATGAAAACGGCCTGCATCGCCGCCAGCGCCAGCAGCAGCGCCCGGAGCCATTTCTTTTGGGTCAGGAAGCAGAAGCCGACGCAGATGGCCAGGGCCATAAAGTACATGGTGGCCGTAATGTTGGGATGCCAGAGAATGCTGAGCCGACTTCCGGACCAGCTGGCCACGGCCTCCAGCGCCCGGGGCACCCGATCCAGAATCCGGAGCACCGTCAGCGCGTCCAGCCACACCACCGCCGCCAGGGTCAGCCCGGCCCCAACCTTCAGGGCCGTCTGCTTTTCCTCGTCCCGGCAGCAGGCGGCCAGGGGGAACAGCAGCAGATACCGGCTGAGCATCAGCCCCGGACCCTGAACCTGGTAGCCAAACAGGAACACATGGGCGTAGCGGATGAATTCAATCCAGGCGGCCATGGCAATGGCCAGGGCCAGATGCCACCCCGCCGCCTTGGTTTTGGGAAGCAGCAGCGCGCAGGCGGCAAAGGCCACGGAAAGCACTGTCAGGCAGGGGTCCGCCCACTGCCGGAACCAGGTCAGGGAAGCATCCCCCGCCGCAATGGCCGTGCAGTGGATGAGCATGGCAAGGCAGCCGCACAGCAGCGCCAGCTTTCCCAACAGACGCTGCTTCTCGGGTTTGATTTCCGCCATGGCTTACTCCCGCTCCAGCGCCATGACCTTATCGATGCGCTTTTGGTGCCGCGCTTCCCCGGAGAAGGGGGTGGACAGCCAGGTATCTACGATTTCCAGCGCCAGATTCTCGCCCACAATTCCGGCACCCAGGGCCATCATATTGGTGTCGTTGTGCAGCCTCGTCATTTTCGCGGACAGAACGTCGCTCAGAAGGGCGCAGCGGATGCCCTTGACCTTGTTGGCGGTGATGGACACGCCAATTCCGGTGGTGCACAGAACAATGCCCTTGTCACATTCCCCGCCGGCCACGGCCCGGGCGGCCTTCGCGGCAAAGTCCGGGTAGTCGCAGCTCTCGGGGCCGTTGGTGCCGAAGTCCTCCACCTGGAAGCCCTGCTTGCGCAGATGGTCTGCCACCTTGTTTTTCAGTAGGTACGCGCCATGGTCACAGGCAATGGCAATTTTCATTCTTTATATCCTCCTAAATTGCAAATCCTCCGTCCACGTTCAGCACATGTCCGGTAATAAACTCCGCCCTCGCCAAATATTCCATGGCCCGGGCCACATCCTCGGGGGTGCCGTTTCTGCCCAGGGGGGCTTCCCCGGCAAGCTCGTCCAGCACGGCTTGGTCCACGCTGGCGCACATATCCGTTAAGATTACCCCGGGGGCTACGCAGTTGACCCGAATCCCGCTGGGGCCCAGCTCTTTCGCCAGGGCCTTGGTCAGGGCGATAACCGCCCCCTTGGTGGCGGAATAGGCGCTTTCACAGCTGGAGCCCACCCGCCCCCACATGCTGGAGACGGTGACGATGCTGCCCCGCTGCTTGGCAAGAAAGAAGGGCATGGCGGCGTTGACGCAGTGGAAAATACCCTTGACGTTCACATCAAAAATCCGGTCCCACTGGGCCTCCTCCATGGACTGCATCAGCCCGTAATAGCAGATGCCCGCGTTGCAGATTAAAATATCCACATCCCCGATTTCCCGGAAGGCGCGGTGGACCGCCTCGCCGTCGGCCACGTCGCACCGGATGCCCCGGGCACCGGTGGCCTGCTCCACCTGAGCGGCGGCGGCATCGTTTTTTTCATACAGGAAAAAGACCCTGTGGCCCTTCTCCGCGAACAATTCCACCGCGGCCCGCCCGATGCCCCGGGAGCCGCCGGTGATGACAACTGTTGACATTCGTTTCCCTCAATACCAGGAAGGGGCGGCCGGAGCCACCCCTAAAAATTTTATCTTCTTCTGCTCTTGGTCCGGTGGTCGGAATACTGCCGGATGGAAGAGATTTTGCTGTCAGACTCGGACATGAATGCCTTCAGCTTCTCTTCAAACAGCTGGTCCGCCGTTTTGGGGGCCGCGGGCTGCTGAGGGGCATTCCGGGGTGCGCGGTTGGGTGCGCCCTCCCGGCGCTGGCCGCCCCGGTATTCCCGATTCTCCCGCTGAGGCTTGGGCTCCAGACGCTTGATGGACAGGTTGATTTTGCCATTGTCCGTACCAATGACCATAACCTTTACATCCTGTCCCTCGGTCAGGTGCTGGCGGATGTCGCTGACGTAGGCGTTTGCCACCTCCGAAATATGTACCATTCCGGTCTTATTTTCCGGCAGGGCAATAAACGCGCCAAAATTGGTGATCGATTTGACTTTTCCCTCTAAAACGGCTCCGACGGTTAACTCCATAGATGCTATGTTTCCTCCAAACAGTTTGTCAATTCGTTTCGTTCGGCACAATCAGCACGGTATCCGGGCTGACAAGGCCCAGCTCCTGCTTTGCCATCTCCCGGATGGCATCGTCGGAGGTCATGTCCTCCAGCCGTTCCGAAAGCTTCCGGTTGGCTCCCTCTGTCTGGGCGGCCTGGGTCTGCAAATCCCGGGTCTGGGCCTGGATGCTGATACGCACCCAGCTCAGGGCCGCCAGGGCCAGCGCAGAGAACACCAGCAGGGTGATAATCAGTATTTTCAGAAGCGGCGTGCTTTTCTTCCAGACAATCCGGGCGTTTCCGATTTTTACTGTTGATTCTGTCATTGGTGTTACCTCCGAGGGGACGACTTGGGTTCCGAGCGATTCTTCCGTCCTATTGTAACCCATTTTCCGGCAGATGCAAACACATTTTTTGCGGATTTGAAAAATTTTTTCCAAAATGCCGAAACTGTCCCCCAGAATCTGCTCAAAATGGACCAAAAGCCATAAAACACCGGCGCCAGAAGTCTGCCCAGGGTCATTTCCTCACCGATTCCCCCCAGGGCCGCCGCCCCCAGACAGGCGGGCCGCAGGTCGCCGCCGCAGACAGCGAAGGAAAGGCGGCACAGTCCCCCGGCCAGGGCCAGCAGAAAAAGGAAGTCACATAAATTCCGCCGCCGTTTCCCCAGAGGCCGCAGGAAGCCCCAGAGCACCCCCAAAAGACCGCCCAGGGCCGCACCCGCCAGAAGCTCCCGCAGAGCCTCCCCCGGGGCAATCACCCGAGAATCCTCCGCAGCCAGCCGCCGGTTTTGGGCTCCTGGTAGCTCAGGGCGCTGACGTTTCCCTCAATCGTCACGCTTCCCCCCTCCACACTGAGCTCCTTTAGCTGCAGCTCCTCTCCCAGCACTGTGAGCAGCCCCATCTCGGTCTGCAGCACCACTGCCGTATCCTCAAACCGCATAACCTCCGTAACCCCCGTCACCCGCAAACTTTTCCGCTCCACCAAATGCAGCCCATGCTCCTGCTGAACCATCTCTCCACCCCCGCTTCCTGTCGGCCTGCTTGCATTGTATGCCCGGCGTGCGGGGGGTATGCGGAGAATGAAAAGCAAAAGTGCGAAGCGAACTTCAAAAATAGTGGGGAACTATGCCGAAATTTCCAGAATCTTCTACCCCAATTAGACTTGAAATGCACTTTTAAGTGTGTTATTATTAGTTCGTAAAATACGAACTAATAGGAGCGGTGGCATGGTTATCCTGGACCTTTCATTGGATGGCGTTTACGGATTTGATGATTTTCATATGAACCTTACCTATCCAAAGAAAATTGTGAATTCGATTATTGAAGAGGAACATCTGGAAGGAAGAGAGCGCTTTCGATACAAAAAAGCAGTGATTTTGATGGGCGCGAACGCCACCGGAAAAACAAGTCTGGGAAAAGCGCTGATTCGGATTTTTGATTATATGGCGAACGGAAACCCGTTTCCGCTGTGTGAGATGGTATCCGGTGAAAAAGGCTCGTTCTCCATTGATTTTGTAAATGGGGAATACCGGCTGCAGCGGCTCTCCGCGGTGATTGTTCCAAAGCAAGCTGAGGTTACGATTCAGTACTGCGACGCGGAAATCGGACTTTTGGACACCTATGAGAAGTGCGCCGCCAAGCTGAAAGATCGAACGGCGGAAGCGACGAAAAATGCGGCATCTTTGAAAAAGCTGGTTGGAGAGATTCACACCCGGTTTGCGTATCCGGAAATCGAGAAAACGCTGAAACTAACCGGAGCCAACAAAGCGATTCTGCTTAAAACACTTCACGCGGTTATCGGCACGCTTGATCCGACCCTGCAAAATATAAGCCTATCGAAGGATTTAAAGGATACGTTTATCATTCGCCGCGGCGATACGGAAATCATTATTCAGGATGGCAAACTCCTGAATCGGGATATCCTTTCCAGCGGAACCGCGGAAGGTATTGATGTGGCAATGTTTCTTGCCGCTATGATTGCAAGAGAGAGCTCTTTTTACTACTGTGACGAGCATTTCTCTTATATCCAAAGCGATATTGAGAAGCGCATTTTCGGCATCATGCTGGATCGCCTCGGCGCAAATGAGCAGCTGATTTTTACTACGCACAATACGGATATGCTGGACCTGAATCTTCCGAAGCATAGCTATCTATTTTTGCGGAAACAGTTGGAGGACGGTGCCTATAAGGTTTCTGCAATTTCGGCCTCCGATGTTCTGAAACGGAATACAGATTCAATCCGGAATGCCGTTGAAAATGATGTATTTGCCTCACTGCCGCAGGATTCTCTCCTGGATGCGCTTGAAATGGGGTGGGCAAATGAACAATAAGTGCGTTTATTATGTGGAAGGCCCCTGTGAGCAGCAGCTGATTGCGGCGTTGAAAGAGAGCCCGTCCAGACTGATACCAGGCAAGGTAAAGGTCTACAACGTCGTTCAGAATCTGATTCCCAAATCCCAGATGCTATCTATTCAGGCGGGTACCACAGTTGTGCTGGTATTTGATACGGATGTTGCGCAAACAGCCATTCTAAAAAAGAATCTCGAGCTTTTGAATCGATATTGCGGAAAGCTGCGCATGGTTTTCCTCCCACAGGTTTTGAATTTGGAGGATGAACTGGTACGTTGTACAGACGTAAAAAACGCTGCTGACCTAACCCAAAGCAAGGGTATTCGAAATTTTAAAACAGACTTCTGCAAGCTGAAACCGAAAGAGTGCAGAGCCGTACTGGAGCGGCACAGGCTAAATATGGAACGGCTTTGGGCAGCAAAGGCCCCGGAAGCATTTTCATTTGCGGAAAGCAACAGTGCTTCCATAAAGCAGGCTTAAAAAGCCGCCAAGGAGTACCCCGGCATATGGGGTGCTCCTTCGTTTTTTCAGAACCATTTGACATGGGCCTAAAAAAGGGGTATCATACAATTAATAAGAGGAAGGGCGGGAACGCTATGAAAAAAACGGAGTTCACCACGTTGGTAAAATTACTGATTACCCCGGTGCTGATGATTGTGCTGGGCATTGCCCTGGTCGTCCGGCCGGATTCTGCCTCCGCGCTGGTGGGCAAAATTTTGGGCTGGGTGCTGATTCTTCTGGGGGGCGGGCTGCTGATGGAATCCCTGATTGTGAAGGATTTGACCACGGGCCGGATTCTCTTCTGCGTGGTGACCCTGGCCCTGGGGCTGTGGCTGGTTCGGAATCCCCTGCGTCTGGCAGCCGCTCTGGGCCGGATCGCGGGGCTATTGATTCTTGTCCGGGCGGTGCGGGACATCGCCAACGCCGCCCGCTGGAAGTGCGGGATGAAATACGCCCTGATTTCCGCAATCGTGGGCGCGCTGCTCATTGTCCTGCCTATGACCACCTCCCGGGCGGTATGGGTTATTTTGGGCATCCTGGTCGTGGTGCTTGGGGTGCTCATTGCCGTTGACCGGGTGAAGCTTGGCAAGCTCCTGCCCTCCGGGGACGACAACATTATTGATGCCCAATGAGATACGCCTGCTGCCGCTTAGACGGGCGCAGCGGCCATGAGGCGGCCTGGGCCCTTCTGCGGAAGCTCTATTGGGAGGAGACGGGGCAGACCCTGCCCCCGGTGCGGCTGCTGGGCTCCGGGAAGCCCTATTTTCCCGGCAGCCCCTACCGGTTTTCCATTGCCCATTCCCGCCGCCATGCCTTCTGCGTCCTGGGGAAACACCCCGTGGGCATCGATGCCGAGGAGCTGGACCGGCCTGTGGGGCTGAAGCTTGCCCGCCGGGTCCTGTCCCAGGATGAATATCTGCAGTTCCTCGCTGCCCCGGACAAGCGCCGGGCATTTCTCACATTCTGGGTTTTGAAAGAGGCCCAGGCGAAGTTCACCGGCCTTGGCCTCCGGGGCTTCCCCAACCACACCCATTTTGATTTGACAGACCCCCGGGTCTGGGAATGGGACGGGTGCCTGATTGCCGTGATTGTGGGGAAGGAAGACAAATAACCAGAAAGGACAAGACAAATGCTGTTTGACACCCATGCCCATATGGACGACCGGGCCTTTGACCCGGACCGGGAGACGCTGCTGGCGCAGGTGCTGCCCGAGGCAAACATTGGGCTTTTGATGAATCCCGGGTGCAGTCTGGCCTCCTCCCGGGCGGCCTCCCGGCTGGCCCGGAAATATGATTACATCTATGCCGCCGTGGGCTCCCACCCGGATGCCGCGGACGAGGTGGACGAGGAGGTTCTGAACGTCTACCGGACCCTGTGCCGGGAGAATCCGAAAATCAAGGCCATCGGAGAGATTGGCCTGGACTACCACTACGAGGACATCCCCCGGGAGATTCAGAAAAAGGCCTTTCGGGCCCAGATGGCTCTGGCGGAGGAATGCGGCCTGCCTGTGATTATCCACGAACGGGAGGCCCATCAGGACGGAATGGACATCGTCCGGGAATTTCCGGAGGTCAGAGGTGTCTTTCACTGCTATTCCGGCTCCGCGGAGATGGCAAGGCAGCTGGTGGACTTAGGCTATTACGTGGGCTTTACCGGAGTGCTGACCTTTAAAAATGCCCGCAGGGCCCTGGAGGCCGCCGGGGCGGTGCCCCGGGACCGGGTGGTGCTGGAAACCGACTGCCCCTATATGTCCCCGGAGCCCTTCCGGGGCAAGCGCAACGACCCCAGCAGGCTCTACCGCATGGCCGAGGCCCTGGCGGAGGTCTGGAGGATCTCTCCGGAGGAGGTCCAGGCCATGACGTTTGAAAACGGAAAACGTCTATATCGCATCGAAGGAGAAACACTATGATCAATCCATCCGCCTACGCCCTGGGTGCCAACCGCTCCTGCATCCGGGAGCTGTTTGAATACGGTCGGCAGCGGGCCGCCATTGTGGGGCAGGAGAACGTCTACGACTATTCCCTTGGCAACCCCTCCATTCCCGCCCCCGCGGGGGTCAACCGGGCTCTGCACGAAATTCTGGAGGACACCCCCTCCTTGCTTGTCCACGGCTACACCTCTGCCACCGGCGATTTGGAGTGCCGGAAGGCCATATCCGACGATTTAAACGCCCGCTACGGTGTGTCTACCCGGCCCGGGGATTTCTTCATCGGCTGCGGGGCCGCCCCGGAGCTGGTGGCCGTCTTCCGGGCCCTGGCGGTGCCCGGGGGAGAACTGCTGGCCGTTGCCCCCTATTTCCCGGAGTACAAGCCCTTCGCGGAGGAGGCGGGGCTCTCCTTCAGGGTTGTCCCCCCGGATATCCCCCATTTCCAGATTGATTTTGCCACCTTGGAGGCTATGCTGAACGAGCACACCCAGGCGGTGCTTATCAACAGCCCCAATAACCCCAGCGGCGTGGTCTATACCCGCAAGACCCTGGAGAAGCTGGGGGCGCTTCTGGGCCGGAAGGCCCGGGAATTCGGCCACCCCATCTATCTCGTGTCCGACGAGCCCTACCGGGAGCTGGCCTATGGGGTGGAGGTGCCCTTTGTGCCTGCCATCTATCCGGATACCCTGATTTGCTATTCCTATTCCAAGAGCCTGTCCCTGCCCGGAGAGCGCATCGGCTATGTCTACGTCCCCGAGGGGGCCGCGGACCACGATGCCCTCTTTGCCGCCGTGGCCGGGGCGGCCCGGAGCTGCGGCCATGTCTGCGCCCCCAGCCTGATGCAGAAGCTGATTGCCCGGTGCGCCCATCTCCGCCCGGACCTTGCAAGCTACGATAAAAACCGGAAGGCCCTTTACGAGGGGCTGACCGCCATGGGCTACGAAATGGCCAAGCCCGACGGGGCGTTTTACCTTTTTATCAAGGCCCCCGGCGGGGATGCCAACGCCTTTTCCGAAAAGGCCAAGCAAAAAGATCTTTTGCTGGTCCCCGGGGACGGCTTCGGCTGCCCGGGCTATTTCCGCATCTGCTACTGCGTCAGCTATGAAATGATTCAAAAGAGCCTGCCTGTGTTCCGGGAACTGCTCGAAACCTGATATTGGAGACCCCATGAAATTTAAAAAGACCATCTATAACCTTGTCTTCGGCATTGGCACCCAGCTGATTACCCTGGCCTTAGGGCTGGTGATTCCCCGGCTGATTCTGCAGAGCTACGGCTCTGAGGTCAACGGCCTGTTCAATACCCTCAATAATATCTATACCTACCTGTCCCTGGTGGAGGCGGGCATCGCGACCTCGGCCCTGCAGGCCCTTTACGGCCCGGTGAGCCGGGAGGACCACCAGAGCATCAACGAGATTTTAACCGCAACCAAACGCTATTTCCACCGCTGTGCCATTCTCTTTGGCCTGGGGGTTCTGGTGCTGACGGCATCCCTGCCCTTCCTGCTGCGGACGGACATCAACCCCGTGGCGGTGGCCCTGGTGACGCTGCTGCAGGGCTGTGCCAGCGTGCTGAATTTCTACGTGGTGGCGGGTATGACAAGCCTTTTGTCTGCCGAGGGCAAGGAATATGTCCAGAACAATCTGACGCTGGTGACCACGGTCCTTACCAGCCTTGCCAAAATCATCCTGGTCAATCTGCGGGTGGACATTGTCCTTTTGCAGCTGGCCTATTTTGGAATCAGCCTGTTTTCCGTGGCCATGTACTATATCTACTTCCGCCGCCATTACCCCTGGATGGACCGGAACCGGTACAATCCCCAGGTGAAGCTAAAGCAGCGGGGGGCGTTTTTGCTGCACCACGCGGTGTATGTGATTTTCAACAATACCGATGTGGTGCTGCTGGGCCTGCTGTGCGGCCTGAAGGTCAGCAGCGTGTATTCCATCTACAATCTGATTTTCTTCAGCGTTCTGCGGGTGATCAATACCGCCTTCAGCGGGGTGAAGTTCAACTTAGGCCTGGCCTATAATTCCGACCGGGAGCGGTATATCCTGCTCCACGACACCTACAATACCTGTTACTTGGGCTTCGTCTTTGGCCTGATGACCGTGTGCTATCTGCTGACCCCATCCTTTGTGGGGCTCTACACCGCGGGGATTACGGATATCCAATATGTAGACCCCTATCTTCCCATGCTGTTCTGCCTGTGCAATCTGTTTTCCTGCAGCCGGTCTACGGAGAGCAACCTCATCAGCCTTGCCTTCCACGCCACCCAGACCATTCCCCGGGCCATTGTGGAGGCCGTCATCAACCTGTCTGTCAGCGTGTTGCTGGTGTGGAAGCTGGGCATCTACGGCTGCCTGCTGGGCACTCTGGCAGCGCTGACCTACCGCACCAACGACATTATCATCTACGCGAACAAGCACATTCTGCAAAGGTCCTCCAGAAGGTCCTACGAAACCGTTCTGAGCTATTTTGCCATGTTCTTCCTGATTGCCTTCCTGGCCCGCTCCTGGCAGCCGAACATCACAGGCTACGCAAGCTTCATTCTCTATGGCCTTGTGATGACACCTTTGTCCCTGCTGCTGTTCTACACCCTGGGCTTCCTGGCAAACCCAAAATCCGCGGCATTCGTCACCGGGATTTTGAAGGAAAAGCTGGGGAAAAAATAAATATTTGAAATCGGGGCATATCACCGCGTAGCTGGGTGATATGCCCCGATATTTTTCGTGAATTTTGCGTTCAAATGCTCAGTTAAAGCTGCTCTGGTCGAAGGTGATGACCGGGTAGTAGGTGACGGCGCTGTTTGCATTGAGCTCCCGGGAGAGGGTTTCCTGAATTTTGTCCTCCTGGCCCCGGAGGTCCGAGGGAAGGATTACGTCGAAAATCAGGTTGGTGTGCTCCTTGCCGGGGACCATGCGGAAGTCGTGAATGCCGAGACGCATGTCGATCGTGTGGAGAATCTGCTCCACACGGACATGCATCCGGTCCAGCTCCGGGTCGTCGGTGACCACGGGGTCGTAGTGGATGACCAGGTGGACACCGTGGCTTTCCAGGCATTCCCGCTCCAGATTGTCAATGATTTCGTGGCACTCCATGGGGTCCTCCCGGTAGTCCATCTCCACGTGGAGGCTGGCAAACCGCTGGCCGGGGCCGTAGTCGTGAACCATCAGGTCGTGGAAGCCCAAGACCTTGGGATTGTCCCGGATGTAGTCTACGATTTTCTCCCGCAGCTCCGGGTCCGCGTTTTCGCCCAGCAGGGGGGAGATGGTATCCCTGGCCAGGCCCACGCCGCTGTAGAGGATAAAGGCGGACACCGCAAGGCCCATGAAGCCGTCCACCTGAAGCCCGGTAAAATGCTCCACCAGAGCGGCCACCAGCACGGCGGCGGTGGTAATGACATCGTTGCGGCTGTCCGCGGCGGTGGCGGTCAGGGTGGAGGAGTTGATTTTCTGGCCCAGCCGCGTGTTAAAGCCGGACATCCACAGCTTTACGGCGATGGAGGCGGCCAGTACCCCGGCGGTTACCCAGGTGAATTCCACGGGGGCGGGGTGGAGAATTTTGTCCAGGGAGGATTTGCCCAGCTCCACGCCGATGATCAGAATCAGGGCGGAGACCACCAGCCCGGACAGGTATTCGTACCGGGCGTGGCCGTAGGGATGGTCCGCGTCCGCCGGACGCTCCGCCAGCTGGAAGCCCAGCATGGTCACCACCGAGCTGGTGGCATCGGAGAGGTTGTTCATGGCATCGGCGGTGATGGACACGGACCGGGTCAGCAGGCCCACGGAGAGCTTCCCCAGAAACAGCAGACAGTTGCACAGAATGCCAACGATGCCCGACATCCGCCCCACGGAGGCCCGGACCTTGGGGTCCTCCGGGTGGTCCGAATTCTTGATAAAAGTACGCAAAAGCCAGTTAGTCATAACAAATTCCCCCAAAACGGAAGCAGCACCGCGGGGCCTTCCCCTGCGGTGTTGCGGATTACTCATATAATAGTCGGATGCCGCCCCATTTGTGAGGCGGTTTCCTACATTATACAGGACCCGGGGAAAAATAGCAAGGGAAAAAGGAAAGAAAAATTTTTAAGACAGCAGCCCCGCAAGCCCATCGGCCAGAATTTCCACGGCGGCCAGCGCCTCTTCATGAGTGTTTCCCGCGCCGCCGATTTCCACAAGCAGAGCGCCCGGGCTCAGGTCCTGGTTAAAGCGCTGGGGCCGGAGATTCAGGGGGCGGGTGATGCCGGGGCTTGCCCGCTCCAGAAGGGTTTGCAGCCGCAGGGCCAGGGACAGATTCTTATCCCAGTTCGGGTGGGAACGTCCCCCTGCGTCGGTGCCCACCACCAGCATGATTTTGGCACTTGTCCCTGAGGCGGTCTGGGCCAGGGGCCGCAGCTGCCGGGTTCCGGCGGTGGCATCCCGGTGGAGGTCCAGCACCAGGGCCAGGGAAGGGAATTCCTCCAGATACGCCTCCGCCGATTTCCGGCTGCTGACATAGGCACTGTTGTAGGAGGGGTAGTCGTGGAGGCTTTCATCCCGGATGACCCCAATGCCGCGGCGCGCCAGGGCTTCCTCCAGGGCCCGCCCCAGGCTGAGCATATTAAAACCGCTGTCCAGGGTTCTGTAGGCAGCGGTTTCTATGTAATTTTCGCCGGACTTTGTGTAGCTTTCTGTGGTGTGGGTACTATAAATCAGGACCTTCGGGCCGTCTGCCGCCGGAAAATCGGGGGCAAGCTGGATAAGATCTTCCACATCCGGGGAAACCCCCGCGTCGTTGTCCAAAAGCACGGCGGCCCCGTCCTCTGCGGTGAAGACGGGCTTTTCCGGCGTTTCCCGGCGGGACAGCAGAACCGGGGCCGCCTCCTGGACTGTCTCCGGTCCGCTGGACTCCGGGGCATAGTACAGGGGCAGGGGCGCGGTGGAAGCCTGCCGGAGGCCCGTTTGGAGATACAGCAGAAAAGCATCCGCCTGTTCCGGAAAGCTCCGGCGTTCCAGCCCCCGGACCGCTGCCGGCCCCAGCCGCACCGCCAGAGCCAGGGCAAGACTCAGAAGCCCCGCCCTCCAAGCATCCCGTTCCCGCAATCCAATACAGCCTCCTTATCGCGATGATTCCTGCTTCGGCCTCCATTTGGGCCGGCTGCGCAGCTCTACCCGGAGATTCTGAAAAAAGTCCTGCAGCAGCGCCTTGGATTCCTCCTCCAACAGCCCCGCCTCTACCTGGGGATGGTGGTTAAAATCCATGGAAAACAGGCTGCAAACCGAGCCGCAGGCCCCAAACTTCCGGTCACTGGCTCCGTAGACCACCCTGGGAATCCGGGCGTTCAGAATGGCCCCGGCGCACATGGCGCAGGGCTCCAGGGTGACATACAGGGTACACTCCCACAGCCGCCAGCCGCCAAGCGTACGGCATGCCTGGTCGATGGCCTGAATTTCCGCGTGGGCCAGGGCGGACTTGTCCGTCTCCCGGCGGTTATACCCCCGGCCCACAATCTCCTGGCCGCGGACGATGACGCAGCCCACCGGCACCTCGCCCATTTCCGCGGCCTTCCGCGCCAGGGAAAGGGCCTCCCGCATAAAATCCAAATTGTCCATGAAAAACCCGCCTCTCTTTTTGCCTATCCTATCACAGAATCCGGAAAAAAACCAGCGGAAGAAGGTGGACTTTACAGCGGGGCAAAAAAATGGTATGCTATAGGCACCGAAAATCTATGGCGGAAAGGACATGCTATGAAACCCCGAAAACTGGTTCTTCTGGCCCTTTTGACGGCCATTGCCCTGACCATCTTCCTTTTGGAAGCTCAAATTCCCCCGCTTTTGCCGGTGCCGGGGATGAAATTGGGGCTTGCCAATATCGTAACGGTGCTTACGGTGTTTTTGCTGGGCTCCCGGGAAGGGTGCCTGGTGCTGGCGGCTCGGATTTTCCTGGGGGCGGTGTTCGCCGGGAATTTCAGCACCATTCTCTATTCCGCCGCCGGGGGCACCCTGGCCATTCTCACCACCATTGCCCTGAAGCCCCTTCTGCGGGAAAACCAGCTGTGGGTGGCGGGCTGCGCCGGGGCTGTGGCCCACTCCATTGGGCAGATGGCCGTGGCGGTATGGGTCAGCGGCACCCTGGGGCTGCTTGCCTACCTACCCATTCTCATTGCCGTGAGTATTGTAACGGGACTGTTCACCGGGCTCTGCGCCCAGTTTTTATTGAATCGAGGAAAACGCTTTTGGAAAACTACTTTCAGATGAATTTGGAAAAAGCCCAGATTGATGCCATCTCCAATCTTGGTCTTGCCCACATTGGGGACGGGGTCTTTGAACTGCTGTGCCGGGGCTATCTCTGCGCCCGGGGCTATACCACCGTGGGGGAGCTCCACCGCAGGACCGTCCACCTGGTCAATGCCCCTGCCCAGGCGGAATTTGTGGAGAAACTGCTGCCCCTGCTTTCCGAGGAGGAGCGAAGCTATTATCGCCGGGGGAAGAATGCCCATGTCCACGCGGTGCCCAAGGGGGCGACCCCGGCCCAGTACGCCAAGGCCACGGGCCTGGAGGCCCTGCTGGGCGCAATGTACTTAGCCGGAAGGACGGATAGAATTAACGAACTCTTCCGGGCGGTTATGGAGGGACAGGACAATGGCATTTGACGCGACCTATCTCTCCTGCGTGCTGTTAGAGCTGCGGCAGCGCTGCGACGGGGCGAAAATTGAAAAAATCTACCAGCCCAGCCGGGATACCCTGATTTTGGGGCTTCGCTGCCAGGCGGGGCGGGAAAAGCTCCTGATTGCCGCCAACCCCACGGCCCCAAGGCTCCACCTGACCTCCGCCTCTCCGGAGAATCCTCCGGAGCCGCCTATGTTCTGCATGTTTCTGCGCAAGCACCTGCTTGGTGCCAGACTGTCAGGCATCACCCAACTGCCCATGGAGCGCTGCGCCGTATTCACCTTTGACTGCACCGACGAAATGGGCTACCCCATCCAGAAAAAGCTGGTGGCGGAGCTCATGGGCCGGACCTGCAACGTGTATCTCTTAGGACCGGATGACCGGATTTTGGACTGCCTGCGCAGAATCGGTCTGGACGAGAGCGCCCGCCCCGCCCTGCCGGGGCTGCACTACCAGGCCCCCAGCCCCGTGGAGAAGGCCGACCCCCGGAATCTGGACCGGGAGGGGTTCCTGCCCATCCTCTCCCGGGACGGGGCGGACGTGCTTTCTCAGCGGCTCATGGACACCCTGGGCGGCCTCTCCCCTCTGGTCACCCGGGAGGCGGCGCTGTTTGCCTGCGGGGATGTGGATGCCCGGCTGACAGGCAGGGACCTGGACGAGACGGCGGAAAAGCTGTATCTGTTTTTCCGGGAGCAGCTGACCCATCCGGCCCCCTGGTACTATGCGGCCCCGGACGGAAGCGTCAAGCAGTTCGCATTCTGCCCCATCCGGGAGTATGGCGACTGTGCCCAGGCGGACTCCTTCAGCGCCCTGCTTGACAAATTCTACACCCTCCGGGACCGGAAGGATGCCATCCGCCAGAAAAGCCAGGCTCTGCGGAAAACCGTCTCCAACCAGGTAAGCCGCCTGCGGCGGAAGATGGCCCTGCAGGAAAAGGAGCTTGCCGCCTCCCGCGACCGGGAGCGTCTGCGGCAGCTGGGGGATATCCTCACCGCCAACCTCTACCGGATTCAGAAGGGCCAGAACAAGGTCACCTGTCAGGATTTTTACGACGAAAACATGGCCGATGTGGAAATCCCCCTGAGCCCCATGCTCTCCCCCCAGCAGAACGCCGCCAAGTTCTACAAGGACTATACCCGGATGAAAAACGCCCAGAAGAAGCTGACCCACCAGCTGGAGCTGGGAAAAGAGGAGTGCAGCTACTTAGAAAGCGTCCTGGACGAGCTGAACCGGGCCCAGAGCGAGGCGGAGCTGGAGGAAATCCGCCAGGAGCTCTTCTCCGGCGGCTATGTCCGCCTGGACAGCGCCAAAAAGAAGATGCGCCAGGGGAAGCTTCCTCCCATGCGCTTTGAAAGCACTGACGGCTTTCCTATCTACGTGGGCCGGAACAACCGGCAGAACGACGAGCTGACATTCAAGCTTGCACGAAAGGACGATATCTGGTGCCACGCCTCCAAGGTCCATGGCAGCCACGTGATCATCTCCTGCGGCGGAAAGCAGCCCCCGGACGACACCGTCACCCAGGCCGCCCAGCTGGCCGCCTACTATGCCGAAACCGGCGGCGGCCAGAACATCCCCGTGGATGTCACCCCGGTCAAGCAGGTCAAAAAAGCCGGCACCGGCAAGCCCGGCATGGTCGTCTACCACACCTACCGTACCGCCATCGTCAACCCCTACCCAGACATTCGGGTGGACCCGCTGAACGTGGAGAAAAAATAAAACGCAAGAAAATTCCACAGCCTAGCCGTGATGGGTTGGGCTGTGGAATTTTTATTGCGTTATTCCAGATTCTGCGGCACGGTGGCGGCTTCGGCGATGTTGATGGAGTGGCCGCCGATTCGGTTCAGGGAGTTCAGGATTTCTCCAAACAGGATGCCCGCTTCCACGCCGCACTGGCCGGTGCGCAGGCGCTCCATGTGGTTAATCTGGGACTGGCTGGTGAGCTTGCGGATGGTGCGCTGCGTCTTGGCCATGCGCTTGAGCTCGTCTAAGTGGATGTTCTGCTGATAGAAGGCGGCCACCGCCCGGTCAAACAGCTGGACGGCGTTGTCGTTGATGACGTTCAGCTCCGCTATGGCGGGCTTCGTATAGAACACGCCCTTCTCGTCCTGCTGCTCGGTCAGGTGGAGCAGGTGCTCGGCATAGTCGCCGATGCGCTCCAAATCGGACAGGGCCTGGAATACGTGGTTGACGTACTGGGCATCCCGGTCAGACATTTCCCGCACGTTGAGCTTTACCAGGAAGTCGCTGATGGCATCGGTCAGGTAGTCAATCACCGTCTCGTTTTCCTCAATCTGTTTGGCATCGGCCACCTGGCCGGTTAAGAGGGCACCCATAGAAAGGTTCAGGTTGGTCCGGACAAGGCCCGCCATCCGCTCGACCTCGTTGCGAATCTGCAAAAGGGTTACGCCGGGGGAGCTGACCAGGTTCACGTCGATATACTCCAGACGGCAGGCATCCTCGTGCTTCTGCTTGGGCACCAGGAAGTAGGTGAGCTTTACTACCTGATTGGTCAGGGGCAGCAGCACCGCGGCGGAGATCACCTTGAAGATGATGTGGATGACGGACACCTGGAACATGGGGTCCGGCACCAGGCTTTCCACCAGCTGGGTATAGGGGAAGACCAGGGTGACGACGGTCATAATCACCGCGCCCACCAGGTTGTTGATGAGATAAATCATGGCCGCCCGCTTGGCGTTGTTCCGGGCGTTCATAGAGGCCAGAATCGTGGGCATGGCGGAGCCGATGTTGATGCCGCAAATCAGAAACGAGGCGAAGTACAGCGGCATCAGCCCCTGCATGGCCAGGGCCTGGAGAATGCCCACCGCCGCGGAGGAGCTCTGAATCACGGCGCACAGGGCGGCACCTACCAGAATGCCCAGCAGCGGGTTTTTGGCGTTCATAATAAAGGACTGGAACCAGACCACATCCTTCAGCGGCTTCATAGCCCCGGACATGGTGTGCAGTCCCTGGAACAGGAGGCCAAAGCCAAGAATAATCTGGCCGATGTGCTTGGTCTGCTTTTTCTTGGAGTAGAGCATGAGGAACGCGCCGACAAAAATACAGAAGGGCGCAATCCCGGAGACATCCAGGGCGATTAAGACGCTTGTAATGGTGGTACCGATGTTGGCACCGAAGATCACCCCGGTGGCCTGTGCCAGGTCCATGATTCCGGCGTTGATAAAGCCCATGACCATGACGGTGGTGGCCGAGGAGGACTGGATCACCACGGTGACCAATACGCCCAGCAGGAAGCCTACAATCCGGTTCCGGGTCAGCTTCTCCAGCAAATCCTTCATCCGGGACCCTGCCGCCATCTCCAGGCCGTCGCCCATGTACTTCATACCGAACAGGAACGCACCCAGTCCGCCCAGCAGGGAAATAATATTGGATATACTCACGAAAGTACCCCCTGTATATAATCTGTGTAAAAGGACGATACACATTCTTTACAAGTATACCAAGCCTTAACCCGCATTGCAACATTTTTTTCATTTCCCGGGCGAATGTGCGCCCGGTGAGCGCACGTTCTCTAGGGTGAAAGTCCCCCCTAATGGGCAAAACTCTGGCCTGATGAACAGGTTTCGCTCATAAGGCCGAACATAAGGGTGCGTTTGCACGCCAAAACAAAGCCCAATCGCTACACGGATTGTGTTCGGTAAATGCGGTGGGTAAAGAGGGAAAGAACGTGTGAGTACCCGGGGAGGTCTTACATGCTATCTGATCTTTTGCCCTGTCTAAGTGAACGGAAGACGACATACCCTGCCGGAGCGATCATGATTAGAATAAAAATGCTGATCAGTTCATTCACCTCGGATGGCGCAAAGCCCTGCAGCATAGTAATGAGATTGTTTGTGAAATGCACGAGAATGGGAAACAGCAGATTCTTTTTCTTCTCATAAAGGATTCCCGCGGCAATGCCCATAAGAGTGGCATAAACGGCCTGCACGATATTCAGGTGATAAACGCCGAAGAGTATGGATGACATTAGAATCG
>USQL01000026.1 GCA_900556935.1 uncultured Eubacteriales bacterium
CCAGCAATAAAAATAAAAACGCTTTTTTCATTCTTCTCCCTCCCGGTCCCAGAGCCGCCGCAGAAGCAAAATGAGCACCAGGGCGATGCCGCCTGTCAGCACGGAGGCCGCGGCGATTTTGTCATAGTCCAGGGCCCGGAACCAATTGTTGTAGAGATGCTGCAATAGGTACATCTGCTCCTGGGGGTAATCCCCCGCCACCAGCCAGGCCTCCCGGAACACCCGGAAGGAATTGAGCAAGGAAAGCACACCAATGGAATAGGCGCTGCCCTTGAGGTTCGGCAGCGTAATCCAGAGAAAGCAGGCCGCCCCGTTGGCTCCGTCCATCTGGGCCGCCTCGTAGATGCTCTCCGGGATGGCCCCCAGGGCAGCGGTCCAGAGCACCACGGTATAGCCCAGGTTCTTCCAGAGATAGCTGATCACCAGCATCCAGAAGGAAGCGCCGGAGCCCATCCAGTCCACCCCCGGCAGGCCCAGAGCATCCAGGGCCCCGTTCACCAGACCGTTTTCGTGGAATAATAGCTTCCAGGCCAGCACCACGGAGGCCGCTGGGACTGCCATGGGCAGCAAAAAGGCGCTGCGCAGCCGTCCCCCGGCCCAGGCCCGCCGCAGTCCCATGGCCAGCGCCAGAGAGAGGCACAGCAGCAGCGGCACACAGGCCAGCATAAATCGCCCCGTATTCCAGGCCGCCAGCCGGAAGGCCCGGTTGGCAAGCACCGTGCGGAAATTTTCCAGCCCCACCCACCATCCGCCGATGGCGGTCCGAAAGGCCCCCAGGAGCACCTGCACCATGGGAATCAGGGCAAACACCGTCACCCCCAGAAGGTTCGGAAGCAAAAATGCCCAGCGAACCCAATTTTTCCGTTGTTTCACACGCTTCTGTCCTTCTTTCCTTTTTGAGAAAGAGGATATCACTTTCATCTCTAAACGCGCTCTAAAAAACGCCATTGCCGAAGTCCGCGGACAGACAATGGCAATGGCGTTTTTTAAGTTAAAATACTTTACGCAGCCTTCACGGCAGCCTTTTTCTGTTCCACAACGCACAGCACCACGACGATGCCGGACAGGCAGATGCCGATGAGGTCGGTGGTGTGGCCGGGGTAAATCATCATCAGGCCGCCCACCAGGGCCAGGCCTCTGCGGAACCAGTTCAGCTTACCGATGAGATACCCTTCCATGGCGGCAGCCACCGAGGCGATGCCGATGAGAGAAGTGACCGTGATGAGCACCACATCCAGCACCGTAGTATCAATCAGCAGCATGGAGGGGCTCAGGGCGAAGGCGTAAGGCACGATGAACGCGCCGATGGCAAGCTTGGTGGCCTCCAGAGCCGTCTTCATGGGGTTGGCCTGGGCGATGGCGGAACCGGCATAGGCCGCCAGGGCCACCGGCGGCGTCAGGTCCGCCACGATGCCGAAGTAGAACACGAAGAAGTGGGCCGCAACCAGGGGCACACCCATCCGCACCAGAATGGGGGCACAGGTGGCCGCCATGATGCAGTAGGTCGCCGTGGTGGGGACGCCCATGCCCAGAACGATGCAGCAGATCATGGTCAGGAACAGGGCGATGAGCACATTATTGCCGGCCACAACCACGATACCGTTGATAATCACGTTGGCCAAGCCCGTCATGGTGATGGTACCGGCAATGATACCGGCAATGCCGCAGGCGGCGGCTACCGTAATGGAACCTTGACCACCGGCCGCCAGTGCCTCCAACAGTCGCATGGGGGTGATACGGGTTTCCTTGCTGAACAGGGTCACAAAAATGCAGGCCACAATGGACAGGGCCGCGGCGTACTGGATGCTCTTCTGGCTGGTGCTCACCAGGTAGATCAGCAGCAGCAGCGGCAGCATCAGGTAGCTCTTTTTCAGCAGGGGCAGGAGCTTGGGCAGATTCTCCTTGGAAATGCCCTTAAGCCCCAGCTTTTTGGCTTCCAGATGGACGGAGATGAAAATACCGGTAAAGTACAGTAGAGCTGGGAGCACTGCCTTCAGGGCGATCTGTCCATAGGGCAGCTGCACATAGTCCGCCATCAGGAAGGCGGCGGCACCCATAATGGGAGGCATAATCTGTCCGCCGGTGGAGGCGGCAGCCTCCGTGGCACCGGCGAATTCGGATTTATAGCCCGCTTCCTTCATAAGGGGAATGGTCACAGAGCCGGAACCCACGGTGTTGGCAACGGAGGAGCCGGAGACAACGCCCAGCAGGGCGCTGGCCACTACGGCCACCTTGGCCGGGCCACCGGAGAAGCGGCCCACCAGGGCGTTGGCCACCTGGATAAAATAATCCGCAATACCGGTGCGCTCCAGGAACGCGCCAAAGACGATAAAGACAACAATAAATTTCGAGCACACGTTGATGGGGGTTGCCAGCACGCCCTCCTTGCCGTAGAACAGATACCGGATGGTGTAATTCAATTTGCCCCAGAGAGAGGGGTTGGAAAGTCCGGCGGTCAGGGCATAGACCAGGAAGCACCCGGCCACAATCAGAATCGGCAGGCCCACGCTCCGGCGGCAAACCTCCGCCAGGGCCAGAACGCCCACGATGCCAATGACAATCTGGTAGCTTTCAAAAATGCTTCCCTGCTGGATGATGCTCTTGGCGTTGAAGGCATAGTACAGAAACGCGCCGGTACCTACAACCATCAGCAGGATATCGTACCAGGGAATGTAGTTGACCTTCTGGTGTCCCTTCTTGGCGGGAAACACCAGATACCCCAGGAACACAATCCAGGCCACAAAGGTGGTCAGCCGCAGCTCCTCCAGCCAGCTGGCGAACAGCGTCACATACAGGCAGAACAGCGAAAAGGTCGCCAAAATGACATTGACCACAATTCTGGGCGTTCCCTCCCAAATCCGGACGTTGGACTCCCGGTCGTACTTTTTCATGACGGAGTCCAGGTCCATGGGCTCGTCTGTTTTTTTCTTCTTAAAAAGGCTCATAGGGTTCTCCTCCTTGCTGGAAATCGGAAGCGCTGAAGAAATGGCCCTCTCACGCGATTTCTTCGGCGTTCCCGGGAAACGGCTGGGGCTGTCAGGAAAGTATGCCACCGGTGTGGCAGTCCCCCATTTAAGGACGAAGGTCCGGATTTTATGGATGTTTGAAAATCCGGGGGATTGCCACACCAGTCTGCGGACTGATTCGCAATGACACGATCTACCGGATGCCCCAGGGATTCGTGTTACTGTGCGTCTACGGTGATGCCCTTCTCGGCGAAGTACTTGGCAGCACCCTTGTGGAAGGGAGCGGTCATGCCGGAGGTGGCGTTCTCCAGGCTCAGCTCCGCGCCCTTGCCGTTCTCCTTGGCAATGTCGGCGGCGTTGTCGAAGATGGCCTTGGTCAGGTTATAAACGTCGTCCTCGGAGGCGCTGGCGGAGACAATCAGGGTGGCTTTCACCGTGACGGTGGTCACGTCGGTGTCCTGTCCGGGGTAGGTACCGGCGGGAATGTTATAGGTGGTGTAGAAGGGGCAGGCGGCCATCATGGCATCGGCTACCGCGCCGTCAATGGGCACCAGGTATGCGGAATTGGTGGTGCACAGCTCGGTGATGGCAGGGGTGGGGGCACCGGCGACGATAAAGGCCGCGTCAATCTTGCCGTCCTTCAGCGCGTCGGCGCTGTCGGAGAAGCTCTGATACTGGGCCTTGATGTCATTCTCGGTCAGACCGGCGGCGGTGAGCACATCCATTGCGTTGAAGTAAACGCCGGAGCTGGGTGCGCCGATGGAAACAGTCTTTCCCTTCAGGTCCGCGACGGACTTGATATTGGGGTCCATGGTAACCAGCTGCACGGACTCGGCGTACAGCCCCGCAACCACCCGGAAAGCATCTACCTTGCCGGTGGACTCAAAGGAGCGTGTACCCTCCCAGGCGTAGGCCATAACATCGGACTGGACGGTGCCCAGCTGATAGTCGCCGGACTGGATGCCCTGGATGTTGGCCTTGGAGCCGTCGGTGGCGACAACCGTGACATCAATGCCCGCCTTATTACTAATGTACTGGCCCAGCACGCCGCCGTAGCCATAGTAGGTGCCGGCGGAGCCGCCGGTGCCCATGGTCATTTTGCCGGAGGCGGAACCGCTGCCGCCGCAGGCTGCAAGAGAAAGGGTCAGGGCTGTGGTCAGGGCCAGAGTAAACAGCTTCTTGAGTTTCATATGATTTTCCTCCTTCTTGTTTTTGGCCTCTCCAAAAACTTCATGGCCGTATTATACACCACATTTTGCATTTTTTCAAGTCGCAAATTGCATCCTTTTTTGTAGTGTGGACATTTGTTTACGGACATGCACTGTATGCAGCCTTAAATATCCCGTATTTTTTGTTGTTTTCAGCTTTTGTTTCGTCATTCTGCACAGTTTTATTCTATTACTGGACAATACATTTTACAATTTAACCTTTCTTCGTGGCAAAATTTTTTATTTACGGTCTTTTACTGGATTAATGGCGCATGACAGAGCTTTTAATACGCTGTGCATTTTTTGCTTTAGAAATCTCTTTTCGTTTTTCTCCTTTTCTGCTCATTTTTCAAAGAAAGCAGACCGGTTTAATCATTTTTCACAAATTTGCGGTCATACTCTGTTCATATTTTGAACGGTGGAAGCCCCGGAATTGCTTGCATTTTGGCGCTCGTGCGAGTATACTGACAGAGATAAAACGCAGGAGAGGAGGGAAGGAAATGCAAAATACCCTTCTCTCCCCTTTTTTGCGAATAGAAAGGAAGATTACAAATGGCAGCTCCTGAAACAAACAATGATGTGGTGTACGATGCCAGCACCCTGGCCGCACCCAAGCGCCTGCTGCTGGGCGTTCAGCACCTGTTCGCCATGTTCGGCGCAACGGTACTGGTCCCCGCGCTGACAGGTCTGGACGTAGCCAACGCCCTGCTGTTCGCGGGCCTGGGCACTCTGCTGTTCCACCTGATCACCGGTCGGAAGGTTCCCGCGTTCCTGGGTTCCTCCTTCGCCTTCATCGGCGGCTACAATGCCATCCGTGCCCTGGGCACCGGAAACGAAACGCTCCCCTACGCCTGCTTCGGCGTGGCCTGCGCGGGTCTTGTCTACCTGATTATGGCCTTCTTCTTTAAGCAGTTCGGTGCTAAGAAGGTCATGCGCTACTTCCCCCCCATTGTAACGGGGCCCATTATCATCTGCATTGGCCTGACCCTGTCCGGCTCCGCCGTGACCAACTGCGCTGCCAACTGGTGGGTTGCCCTGGTGGCCATCCTGATTGTGGTTGGCTGCAACATCTGGGGCAAGGGCATGGTCAAAATCATTCCCATTCTCCTGGGTGTGGTCGGCTCCTATGTGTTCTCCATGATTGTTGACCCCACCTCCCGGGAAAATCTGGTAACCCTGGTCAGCCAGGCGGACTGGATTGGCCTGCCCATCGTCTGGAACCGCACCGCCCTGTCCATCTTTGGTTCTAACCTGGACACCGGCCTGCTGGTAACCGCCATTGTGACCATCATGCCCATCTCCCTGGCAACCATGATGGAGCATGTGGGCGATATCTGCGCCATCTCCTCCACCGTAGGCAAGAACTTCGTGGAAGACCCCGGCCTGCATCGGACCCTGGTGGGCGACGGTCTGGCCACCACCCTGGCTTCCCTCTTCGGCGCTCCCGCCAACACCACCTACGGTGAGAACACCGGTGTGCTGGCCCTGAGCAAGGTGTACGACCCCAAGGTTGTCCGTCTGGCCGCCTTCTTCGCCATCATCCTGTCCTTCTGCCCCAAGTTTGCCGCTCTGATTGTGGCCATGCCCGCTGCTACCATGGGCGGTGTCAGCCTGGTGCTGTACGGCATGATTTCCGCCGTCGGTGTCCGCAACGTGGTTGAAAACCAGGTGGACTTCACCAAGAGCCGCAATGTTCTGATTGCCGCCATGATTATGGGTCTGGCTGTGGGTGTCAACTACGCCGGGTCCATCGTGATTCCCGTGGGCTCCATCACCATCAGCCTCTCCGGCCTGGCTGTGGCCGCTCTGGTGGGCATCATCATGAACGCTGTTCTGCCCGGCAAGGACTATGAGTTCGGTGCCAACGAGCAGGGCGATACCGCCGTTGTCAACTTCGGCAGCCGCGCGCAGAAGTAACATTTCCAAAAAATCAGGGACGCTGTTTTTCCGCAGCGTCCCTGATTTTTTGCTTTATTCGGATAGCCGGTAGCCCTCGTAGAGATTGGAAATCTGCACGGAGGGCACGGTACAGAAAACGGTTTTGTCATGGCTGTACAGGCAAAGCCCGTCGGGTGTGCCCGGCTGGGTCATGGCCTGAACCGCCCGCACCGCCAGGGGGCCGACAGCCCCATCTCCAAACAGGACCAGATTCTCATGCTCGCATCTGAGCTGCCCCGTTGCCTCCTCTACATAGGGCGGACGAACGGTCCCATCCCCGTAGGTATAGAAGCTGTAATCCTCCTGCTGTACCGGGAAGCCCCGCAGTGCCGCAACCGCCTTTGGGCCCATATAGGTGGCCTTTGCCACCTGGCGCACATTTCCGCCGTTGGATTCCAGAAGATTCACATTCCCGTAGGAATTTCCCAGGCAGCGGGCATACCCATCCCGGGAGGTGAGAATCCCCTCCGTCAGGCCGTTTTCCTCCAGCGCCGCGGCAGCCGCGTCCATAACAAAGGCGTTTTTCAGGATGCCAAAATCAAGAAGCTCAGTGATTTCATTCTCTTCTATAAAAGCTCTGTAGGCATCGCTGACAAAAAGCCGCACCCGGTTCTCCCCCAGAAGCTCCAGGTGAATCTGGCTGTCCTGGGAGACGTAATTCAGAACTTCTGATACAAAGTCCCCAGCCTCGGGGGATTTTTCCGGGTCGTAAAGCGCCGCGTCCTCGTCGTTGCCACAGGCAAAGAGGGCATTGTAGCGGCTGTAGAGGGGCGCGTAGTAAATCCCCCGGCTTCCGGTTTCCTGGAATGCCTCCAGGGCAGTATACAAGGTCTTCCCCACCGTAAGCTCCTGATTGGGTGCCGCGCTCAGGCTGTGGAGATTGGTAACCCCCTCTACCGCTTCCCTGCTCAACGCGTTGTCGGCTTCCGCCAGCGTCTCGGAGTAAAGGGATGTTACCTGGCGCTTCCGGTCCGCGGTGCCCTTTTCCTCTCCAAAATAATACTGGAGGCTGATCTCCTGGGCGGCGGCGGTAGTGGTGGTAACCTCAATCTCCTGCCAGCCCGCCTCGGGGGTCAGGGCGGTGTTCAGTGCATAGCCAAAGGCGAAGACGGCCAGGCCGATTGCGGCAATCAAAAGGGCGATGCGCAAACCGTAAGAGCCGTCCTTAACCTCCACATGCTGAATTTTCGGCACATAGGGACGGTTGTCCCGCTGGTATCTTGACATAGGAACATCCTTTCTTCATACGCTTCCGGAAAGGCGGAAGCAAAAGGGCGGCATCCGCCGCCCGCCCGGCCGCAAAAGCCGCGCTTCTGAACGTCACGCGGTCTCGGAACCCAGCGGGCGGCAGATTGCCGCCCTGAGCGCATTTGAATCGTGCAGCAGAGAAAACCAACGGCTACACAATCGCCAAAACAAGCAGCAGCAGGAAGATCGCGATAATCACTGCCCGGAAAATCAGGCCAACAATGGCACCCTTTTTCATCGACTTGTAATTGCGAATGTAATTATGCTTGCGGAAGGCCAGGCTGCCCAGCAGGCACAGCAGGGGCAGGAAGAAGGCCAGAATGCCGTACCAGTAGCTGCCGGTATCGTGGGCAGGGGCCATGTGAATCTCCTCGCGGGAGGGAGCGGGCTTGGCGGGCTCCTTGGCCGGGGCGTTCTCGTCCCGGATGGTCACGCTCTTGATGGGCACATTTTTGGCACGCAGGGCCTTGTACTCCTCGATTTCCTTCTTGTTGCCGTAGACGAAGTGGTTGTTGCCGATATCCACCATCTCGGGCTTGTCCTCGCTGTAGTCGTGCATGGAGGGGTCATAGGTGAACAGCTCCTTGTTCTTCTCCAGCTTGGGGTCAGGGATGGGGATGGCGGAAATCAGGGAACGGGTGTAGGGGTGCAGGGGGTAGTTAAACAGCTCCTCCGCCTCGGCAACCTCCACGATATCGCCCTTGTAGATAACGCCGATGCGGTCGGAAATAAACCGAACGATGGACAGGTCATGGGCGATGAACAGGTAGGTAGTCCCCTGCTCCCGCTGGAACTTTTTCAGCAGATTCAGCACCTGGGCACGAATGGAAACGTCCAGAGCCGAAATGGGCTCGTCCGCGACAACCAGCTCGGGCTCCATAATCATGGCACGGGCCAGGCCGATTCTCTGGCGCTGTCCGCCGGAGAACTCGTGGGGGTAACGGGTCAGGTGCTCGGGAAGCAAACCAACCTCGTTGATCATCTTCTCTACCTTTTCTACCCGGTCCGCCTCGTTTTTATACAGGTGGAAGTTGTAAAGGCCCTCGGAGACGATGTAGTCCACAGTGGCACGCTCGTTCAGAGACGCGGCGGGGTCCTGGAAGACCATCTGGATATTCCGGATGACCTCCCGGTCCAGAGAGTGGGGAATCTTGCCGGAAATGCGGACACCCTTGTAGAGGATTTCACCGGCGGAGCAGGGATTGACGCGAATGACGGCACGGCCAATGGTGGTCTTGCCGGAGCCGGACTCACCGACCAGGGAGAAGGTCTCCCCTTTGTAGATATCGAAGCTGGCGTTCCTGACGGCCTTAAAGGCCTTGTCGCCCTTGCCGAAGGTGATGTCTACATTCCGGACGGAAAGCAGGACTTCATTGCCGGTCTTCTCGTCAATGGGGCCATGCTCAGGGAAATGTCTGGAAGTGGCTTCCAGGTTCTTATCTTCATGATTCACGACAGCATGACCTCCTTTCAAATATTAAATGCTTCCACGAGCTTCTCGTGAAGGTTGCAAATTGCCGCGGGCTTCTCAATCTTCGGCGCTCTGGGGTCCAGCAGCCAGGTCTTGGCATAGTGAGTATCGCTGACCTTGAACATGGGTGCGTCCTGGAGGGTATCAATCTTCAGGCAGTAGGGATTCCGGGGTGCGAAGGGGTCGCCGATAATCTTATTGTAAAGAGAGGGCGGCGTACCGGTGATGGAATAGAGCTCCGTATTCCGCTGGGCAAGCTGAGGAAGGCTGGAGAGCATGGCCCAGGTGTACGGATGCCGGGGGTCGTAGAACACATCCTCCACGGTGCCCAGCTCCACAATCTGACCGGCGTAAAGCACGGCTACCCGGTCGGCAATGTTGGCAACCACGCCCAGGTCATGGGTGATGAAGACGATGGTATAGCCAAATTCCTTCTGCAGGTCCTTGATCAGCTTCAGAATCTGGGCCTGAATGGTCACGTCCAAAGCGGTGGTGGGTTCGTCGCAGATGAGAATCTTGGGCTGGCAGGACAGGGCGATGGCAATAACAATTCTCTGCCGCATACCGCCGGAGTACTGGAAGGGATAGTCATCAAACCGGTTCTCGGCGTTGGGAATGCCAACCTTCTTCATCAGCTCCATAGCGCGGATTCTCGCCTCCGCCTCGGAGCAGTGCTGGTGCTTGAGGATGATGGAGGTAATCTGCTGGCCGATGGTGATAATGGGGTTCAAAGAGGTCATGGGGTCCTGGAAGACCGTGGCAATTTTCTTACCACGAATCTGGGACAGGTCCTTGCTGTACTTGATGTTGGCAAGGTCCAGGATGCAGGTGCCGTACAGGCGGTTCTCCTCTTCCTCGGTGAGCTTCACCCGGAAGGTGACGGCGCTGAATACGTCGTTGCGGATCTCATCGCTGTCCATGTCCAGCCCCTGGCGCATGGCCTCCTTACAGGCCTTCACAAGGCCGGAAATCATCTTATTCCGGGACAGCCAGTCGTACCGGCCGACGGTCAGGTATATCTCCTTGGCCAGCTCCACGTTGCGGCTGTGCTGCTCCAGGGTGATGGGCTTGGAAATTTCCTCGTGGTACTTGGCCTTTAGCTCGGCCATCTTCTTGGTGTAGTCGGTATTGTAGGCGGTATCGGCGGCGGCAGCCTTGGCTCTGTCAGAGATGGCCTTTTTCCGCTGAGCTTCCAGCGCCTCAATCTGCTTGTCCAAATCGGAGATGTTGGCAGCGCAGGCACGAATCTTGTCCTTCTCGGAGGAATCCAAGGTCTGCTTCAGGTTAAAGGCCTCGGCCCGCTGGAAGCGCAGGTCCGCCAGCTTTTCCTGGAAATCGTTGTCCTCTTCGTCGGAGATGGTGGCTTTCGCCTTCTTCTCCGCCTCCAGGGCTTTGATCTGCTTGTAGGTTTCCGCGCCATGCTCCAGCTTGGAGTAGGCATCCAGCTTGACCCGGATGGAGGTAATCTTCACATCCTCCTTGCGGCCCACCTCCATGGTGAAGTCAGCCAGGTCCTTGTCGTTGAAGATAATCTTGCCGCTGTCCACATAGCCATTGGAATCCAGCATATTGGCAAAGGTCTTGGTAAAGACGGACTTGCCGGAGCCGGACTCACCCACGATGGCGATGGACTCGCCCTCGTAGATATCCAGGCTGATGCCGCGGATGGCGGTCAGAGAACGGCCACGGACCTTGAACTTGACAACCAGGTCCTGGACGGAGAGCAATACTTTTTTCTGTTCCATTGTCCGTCCTCCTTACATATGGGTTCTGGGGTCAGACGCGTCGCCCAGATTCTGGCCGACAACATACAGCACCACGGTGATAACAGAGGCAATGGCAACAGGGCTCCAGAACTCCATCTGCCAGCCGGGGGTAACCATGGCGGCCTCGGCGGCATAGATCAGGCGGCCCAGAGACATTTCGCTCATACCCATGCCGATGTAGGACAGGAACACCTCGTAAGAGATGTAGCTGGGCAGCTCGGTGGCAAGGAGGGTCACGATGACAGAGGTCATAAAGGGCAGAATGTTCTTGGTGGCAATCTTAAAGATGGAGGTGCCCAGGCACTTGGAGGCCAGATTGTACTCCCGGTCCCGGATGATCAGAACCTGAGTCCGGATAAAGTAGGCAATGCTCAGCCAGCCAACCACCGTCAGGGCAAAAACCATCGTCCAGAAGGTGGGAGAGAACAGCATGGACAAAACGGAGATAATCAGAATCATGGGCACGTTGCCGATGATGGTGTAAACCTCCATCATCACCATATCCACCTTCTTGGAGAAGCCCCACACAGCACCCAGCATAACGCCGATGGTCATATTGATGGCGGCGCAGATAAAGGCCAGGGAGATGGAAATCCGAGAGCCGTTCCAAACCGCCTCAAAGGTAGATTCGCCGGAAGCACCGGCACCCAGAATCCACTTGAGGTCATTTCCAAAGTAGCTCATGGCGGCAGAAGGACTTAAGTGCTTGGAGTTGGGATCCAGCAAATTTGCGTAGGGGTCGTAGTTGGTAACAGCGGGATAGATATAGGCAAAAAGGATGACAAACAGAAGCAAGGACAGCGCAATGATATTGACCTTCTTCCGGAAGAACACCCGGAATACGGACTTCCAGTAGGAATATCTGGGAGCGGCAATCTTTTCGGATTCCGTGTCACTGTGGGTAACCGGAGAAAAGAGCTCCTCGTCGGTAAACTGATTCAAATCTTCACGCATATCGATCACCTACCCTTGGAAGTAAAGGAAATTCTGGGGTCAACCATGGAAATCAGCACGTCGCCCAGGATGTTGGAAACAACGGTCAGAACGGCGTAGAACAATGTCACACCCACAATAACGCCGTTGTCATACTTATTGATGGCCTGGGTCAGCAGATTACCGGCACCGGGAACGGAGTAAATACGCTCGGTGATGATGGCACCGGTCATGGCGAACAGCACGCTGCTGGGGATGCCATGGACAATGGGAATGGCCGCGTTCTTCCAGATGTGCTTGGTGAAAATCTCGTTTTCGTTCAAGCCGCCGGACCGGGCGAACTTGACATAGTCGCTGTTCATCTGGTCAATCATATACCGCCGCATCCACTTCATCAGGTTGGCAATGCTGGGCAGCGCCAGTGAAATGATAGGTAGGATATACATTGTCTTTTTATTGGTGTCCATGTCGAACAGGGTGGGCAGCTTAAAGACGCTGCCGCCGATGGCCTTAAACAGGAAAATATAGGCAAGGCTTGGCACCGCGATAATGAACATGATATAAAGGGTGCCAATTTTGTCAAGCAGTCCGTCCTTAAACCGGGCCATGGCAAGGCCCAGGGGCAGACCAATGACATAGGACAGAACCGTCGCGATAATGCCGATGACAAAGGAGAAGCCCAGCTTGGACATATTGGACTTATGGGTAATGACGTTGGTATAGTCGTCTACGAAACGGGTGACCAGCATATCGCTCTGGTCCCGGGACCCGGCAACGTAGGTAGCGGTGTGCAGGTCGTCGGCGCTCTTTTCTTCAAAGCCGGTGGGGAAGAGAACATCCTTCATGACATAGGAGCCCTGAGAGGCGGTCATGGTTTCGAAGACATCAACTCCCCGGTTCACGGTGTAGCTCTCGCCCAGATGCAAGGTGGCAAAGTTCTGGTGAACAAAGGGGAAGGAATTGTCAAAGTAAAGCAGATACTTGTGCATGGTGCCGTTGCCGATAATAGCGGGAGAGAGCTTTTCACCGCCGTAAACGGGGTCATGCAGGGTAAAGGTCAGCGTGCGGGGGCCGATATCCACAGACTCGTCCACATAGTGGACATTATCAATGAAGATCATATCCCCAAAGTAGGAAAGCACACGCTTAATGAGCGGCCTGTCTCTGGTGGCGTAAATCACCGCCTGGCCGCCGTCCTTGACCTGGCCGTTCTTCTTCCGGTCAGCATCCAGACGGACAATGGTATAGCCCTGGGATTCATATTCTTCCGTAAATTTCTGCACATATTCCTGGGCGGTGGCGGAAGCCTTATCCTCGGTGACACCGATTTTCAGGGCATCGGAACGGACGGAGTCATCCATTTCACCGGAGGAAATCAGGGATTTGATATAGTCGGAATAGGTTACATAGTCGATATAGCCGAAAGCCTTATAGCGGCTCTGCTCATACGTGGTACGGGCGTTGCTCTGCATTTTCGAGTAGTTTGGGTCGCCGGCAAAAATGGTGGTACGGTCCATCAAAGAATACACCAGCACCATAATCAAAACGACGACGCAAACCGCGGAAAGCATACCCTTTACAATTCTGCCAAAAATATATTTTGCCACGGTCTCACCTTTTTTCGTTTTATTTTTTAGGAAGCTCTGAATCAAAGAGGCCAGTCGCTCCCGGATGTATTATTTGGATTGCGTCAAAACGCATTCCAGCAAAAACGTCTCAACGGTTGCGGAAATGCTCCGCCTCATTGATTCAGAGTTCCCTTGTCAAAAGTAGTCGAAATGTGTGGGGGAGAAATCTCCCCCACACAAGGCTTCTTTGTTGGTGTTGTGCCGGATTAGTACAGGCCCAGCTGCTTGTTCATGTAGCCGTAGGGCTGAACGGTGTCCAGATAGCTCTGAGCATCGCCGTAGTCGGGGCCCCAGCCGGAGGTACCGGGAGCTACGTCGTAGTTGGCCTCGGAACCGTTGCTGGTACGGTAGTAGGAGTAGGAGTAGGAAGTGTTGTCAGCGTAGGAAACCAGGTCCACAACAACACAGCCATTGGTAGCCTTCTCGATGGACTGCTTGTAAGCGTTGGCACGGTTGGTGTAGCTCTCAGCGTAAGCACCCATGGGCACATCGATGTGGATGGGGTTCTCGGCGGAGACCTCTACGCCGACCTGAGCCAGCTCAGCGATGGCCTTCTCCATGTAAGCAGCAGCGTTGTCGGCATTGTACCAGCCGTCGAAGCCGTCGCCGGAACCGGCACCGTCGTTGCCGTTGGGATCCCAAACCTGCAGAGGCACGTTATCAGCGTCCAGCTGAGCCTGCTCAATCTGGCCGTAGTAGGTGCCAGCAGGGAAGGTAGTGGCCTCACCGTTGATTTCCACAGTGACCTCAGCGGTGGTTACCAGGAAGTCGCCGGGGGTGTAGGAGTTCCGCAGAGAAGCGTACTTCAGCTCCTCACCAACGATGGTGGAGTTGAAAGCGCCGCGGTCAAAGCCGGTGGCCAGAGCCAGACGGAAGTTCTGGTTGCTCAGAGCGGCGCGGGTAGCAGCCTTCTGCTCGTCGGTCTGAGTGGAAACACCGATGGTGTTGTCGTTGAAGTTTGCCCAGGAACCACGGTTGACGTTGACCCAGCCGCAGAAGGTGGAGCCGTCGTTGGCAGTGGTGTACTGGTACAGGTCAAAGTAGGTCTTGTCGGAGCCCTCGGGCTTATCCTCCTTGGCCAGAACCAGGGCGGAGGAGTTGAAGGCGCAGCCAGACAGAGTACCGGCCTTGGCCTCGTTGTAGGTACGCAGGGGGTCGGAGCCGTCGTTGAAGTAGATGTTGATGTTGTGGGTGTTCACAGCATCGGCATTCCAGTAAGAGGGGTTGGCAACATAGCTGGTGACATTCTTCTCGGTGAAGTTCTTCACCAGGTAAGCGCCGCAGTAAGCGATGTTGGCAGGGGTGGTGCCGTAGTTGCCGGAGGTGTACTCGTCGCCCTCAGCGGAGAAGGTGCCGCCCTGAGCCTTGTAGAAGGAACGGTTCAGAGGAGCGAAGCAGCCGTAGCCCATCATAGACAGGAACGCGGGGAAGGGAGCTTCCAGAGTGTACTCCAGGGTGTAGTCGTCAACAGCCTTGACACCAACCTCAGCGAAATCGGTAACCTCGCCATTCAGGTAAGCGTCGTAGTTCTTGATGCCGCAGCCGTCGGAGCTGGTCATCAGGTAGCCCAGAGCGTCGTTGTTGTCGATAACGTGCTCCATGGAGGCAACCCAGTCATCAGCGGTAACCTCGCCGACCTCACGGCCCTGCTGGTCAACCCACTTCACACCCTGACGCAGGTGGAAGGTGTAGACAGTGCCGTCGTCGGAGACATCCACGCTCTCAGCCAGCGCGGGCTGCTGAACGTTCTTGACATCGTACTCCAGCAGAGGAGTCCAGGTAGGCGCGACGAAGTAGTGGTCAGAGGTATAGCTGGAGGCAATGCCATCCCAGGTAGCCAGCTCATAGTTAATCGCATGGTTCCAGGTGTCATTCAAGGTGTAGCCGTGCTCGTCCAGGTAAGCCTTAGCAGCCTCGATCCAGGAAGCAGCGTCTTCGCTCTCGCCCCACAGAGCGGTCAGAGCAGAGCGATCCTCAGAGGTGATCAGCTCGTTGGCAACCAGCTTGGAATGCCATCTGTACTCGTCAACGCCCCAGGAAGTGGTGGTGTCGGTACGGGGAACCACGCGGTTCATTGCGTAAGAGCCGCCGTTGCCGAAGACGGGGGTGAACACGCCGGACTCCATCAGCTTGGCCTCAGCGATAGCCATCTTGGCCATACGCAGGTTCAGGTCAGTGACCTCAGTCTTAGCATCCTGATAGTAGGTGTTGAACTCGCCCAGGTTCCAATCGTACAGAGCGTCGGAAGCCTCGTCGTGGTCCATAGCGTCGATAGCTGCCCAGTCGGGACCGGTGTAGCTGTCGCCAGCGGCCTCAGTCGCGGCGGTGGTCTCAGCGGGAGCTGTGGTCGCAGCAGCAGTGGTCGCGGTGCTGTTGTTGCCGCCGCAAGCAGCCATGGAAGCAACCATGGTCAGGGCCAGCAACAGTGCAAGGAATTTTTTCATTGCTTTTTCCTCCTTTTTGATTTACAGGAATCTGAATAATAGGTCTTAGATTCCTGCACGTGCCCCACACTTTCATGTGACGTGTTAGCATAATATCATGTTTGCGAGAAAAAAGCAATAGGGAACTTGGGTTTTTGCCATTTTTCTATACATTTTCTACCGTTTGTACAAAGCATAGGTCCCTGGATAGCTCGCTTTGTCCATCTTTCCAGTGGGTTCTATTCCGCGTTTTTCCGCAAAGTGCGTACAACTGTCCTGTCTTGGCTGACAATTTCCACCTTTTTTATCGAGATATTCTCCCAATTAAGCACAAAACCAATTCTTTTTGCCGCACACTTGTTTTCTCATCAAAGACAAGGTGCAAGGATGGTTATTTTTCCTTCATTTTCCCCGGGTAAGCGTCCCGGCGATGATCTCCAGCAGCTTTTGGGGCTCGATGGGCTTGGAGGCATAGGCATCCATGCCGGATTCAAAGGCGGCCTGGCGGTCTTCCTCAAAGGCGTTGGCCGTCATGGCGATGATGGGGGTTTTCGCTCGCTCCCCTTCCAGGGCCCGGATGGCCCGGGTAGCCTGGTAGCCGTTCATCCGGGGCATCTGGATATCCATGAGAATGATATCGAAGTACCCTTCCGGCGCGGTTTTCAGCTTTTCCAGCGCAACGGCCCCGTTTTCCGCCATCTCCACCAGCAGTCCCGCGTCGGTCAGGATGGTTTCGGCAATCTCCGCGTTGAGGGTATTGTCCTCCGTCAGCAGAACCCGCTTGCCCTTCAATACCGTTTCCGAAGCCCGGGGCTTCTCCGTTTCCGGCAGCGCCTCGGCGGAAGCCAGCTCCAATGTCAGGTCCGCCACAAACCGGCTGCCCTTTCCGGGGCTGCTCTCCACCGCAATGGTGCCGCCCATCAGGTCCAGGAAGGATTTTACAATTCTCAGCCCCAGTCCGGTGCCCATGATGCCGCTTTCCGAGGAGCTGCGCTCCCGGGAGAATGCCTCGAACAAATGGGGAATGTATTCGGGGGCGATGCCGATACCCGTGTCCTCCACCGCCATGCGGTAGCGGCCAAAGCCCGGCCTGTCCGAAGGAGATTCCGAAAGGGTCACGGTAATTTTTCCGCCCTGGGGGGTGTATTTTACCGCGTTGCTCAGAAGGTTCATGAGGATTTCCCGCACCTTCAGGGCATCGCAGTACGCCCAGGGGTGTTCCAACTGAATGTTGCGGGTTACCTGAAGCTGCTTCTGGGCAATCTCCCCTTCCAGGAGCACATCCATGGTGTCGTTCAGCTTCCGCAGGTCCCAGGGGGCGGGATGCAGGCTCTCCTTGCCGCTCTCGATGCGGGACACCTCCAAAACATTTCCAATCAGCGCCAGCAGGAACCGTCCCGCCTCCTTGAGCTTGCACAGATAGGTTTCGCAGACCTCCTGCTCCCCCCAGTGGGCTTCCAGCAGGTTTGCGTAGCCGATAATGGCATTCATGGGGGTGCGCAGATCATGGGACATGGCAAACAGGAAGGAGGATTTTGCCCGGCTGCCCTCCTGGGCCTGATGCAGAGCCCGGCGCAGCATCATCATGTCCGAAACATCCAGGAAGGTGGTCAGTGCCGCCCGTTCTCCGGTGAGAATCCGGATGACCTTGGTCTTGGCCATCACATGGCATTCGTTGGGCAGGCCCTGATTGATGATGCACTCATAGTCCACCGCATCGTCTACATCCCGGAGCCCCTTCAGCTTTTCGATGGTTTCCGCGTCCGGGTAATAGACCTTTGACAAAGTGGTGCCCAAATGGCTCTGGGCATCCTCGATGCTGTTCAGGCCGAACATCCGCAGGGCATCGGCATTCATATGGATAATTTTGTGCACCGGCACGGTGTAGGCAAGCAGCCCGCAGTTCTGGGCATCCAGCAGCTCCCGATAGTAATCCTCCTGCCGGGCCTGCTCCTTGCGAAGCGTCAGGTTCTGCTCCGCCAGACGGCGCTCCCGCAGCCGCCCCTGCTCCAGGCGGATGATATTGGAGATGTCCTGATGGGTGCCCACAATGCAGAAGGCGCTGTCATCCCTCCCCTGCCGGACACCGCCGCAGCGGACCACCATCTCCCCGGACTCCGGGTGGACATAGCGGTAGATAATCTCCGTGTGGATCTCCGTGATCTTTCCGATATAATCCTCAAACAGCGCCTTGTCCTCCGGGTGAAGCCGGGTATAAAACAGCGCCAGACGCTCTTCCGGGCTCAGCGCCCCTGTTACACCCAGCAGCTCATCCATCAAATCGTCGGCAAACAGCCGCACCATTTTTCCGTTTTCAAACTCCAGCCGCCACAGGCCGGTTCTTGTGGCTCGAAGGGTCGCCTGAATATCAATCTGTTCCTGTGTATCCATGGAAACGAATCCTCCCTCAACCGGACTGTCTTCCAGTCCCTTTCTTTTCCTATACATTATTATATAGAATCCGCCCTAAAAAGTCCAGTGGTTATTCGTTGCCGGCAGGACAATCGCGCAGACAAAACCGACCCGGCGGAGGGTCCGTCGGGTCGGTTCATTGCCAGATCGCTTGCGTTTTTTACTTATTCCGGTTCTCCAGGAAAACCTTCTTTGCTTCCGCAAGGCCCGCCTTGGCACCGGCAAGGCCCGCCTTGGCGGCATCGGCCAGGTCGGCGGCGGCTACAATGGCGGCCTCCTTGGCGTTCTCGGCAAATTCCTTGGCAGCCTCCTTGGCAGCCTGAGCAGCAGCCTCCCGGGCGGCAGCCTTTTCCTCGTCGGCGGTCTTCTTCTCCGCCTCCTTGGCATTTTCTTCCTTAATGGCAGCCTGAGCAGCGGCCAGACGGGCGATGGGCACCCGGAAGGGGCTGCAGGAAACATAGTCCAGGCCCACATTGTGGCAGAACTCTACGGAGCTGGGGTCACCGCCGTGCTCGCCGCAGATGCCGCAGTGCAGGTCGGGACGGGTCTTCTTACCCTGCTCCAGGGCAATCTGAATCAGCTTGCCTACACCGTTCTGGTCCAGCTTGGCAAAGGGGTCGTTCTCGTAAATCTTGGCCTCGTAGTAGGCGCTGAGGAACTTGCCCGCGTCGTCACGGGAGAAGCCGAAGGTCATCTGAGTCAGGTCGTTGGTGCCGAAGCTGAAGAACTCGGCCTCCTTGGCAATCTCACCGGCGGTCAAAGCCGCCCGGGGAATCTCAATCATGGTGCCAACCTTGTAGCTCATCTCCACACCGGCCGCGGCAATCTCCGCGTCGGCGGTCTCGGTGACGATCTTCTTGACATAGGCCAGCTCCTTCACCTCGCCAACCAGGGGAATCATGATTTCCGGAACCATGTTCCAGTCGGGATGCTCCTTCTTGACGTTGATGGCGGCACGGATGACGGCCTTGGTCTGCATCTTGGCAATCTCCGGATAGGTGACCGCCAGACGGCAGCCGCGGTGGCCCATCATGGGGTTGAACTCATGCAGGGAGGCGATAATCGCCTTGATGTTCTCCACGGTCTTGCCCTTGGCGGCAGCCAGCGCCTCGATTTCGGCCTGGGTGGTGGGAACAAACTCATGCAGCGGGGGATCCAGGAACCGGATGGTTACAGGCATACCCTCCAGCGCCTCATAGAGCTTTTCAAAGTCGCCCTGCTGATAGGGCAGAATCTTGTCAAGGGCTGCTTCCCGCTCCTCCACGGTATCGGAGCAGATCATCTCCCGGAAGGCGGCAATCCGCTCGGGGTCAAAGAACATGTGCTCGGTGCGGCACAGGCCGATGCCTTCCGCGCCCAGCTCCCGGGCCTTCCTGGCATCCTTGGGGGTGTCGGCATTGGTGCGCACCCGCAGGCGGCGGTACTTATCGGCCAGGGCCATAATCCGGCCAAATTCTCCGACGATTTCCGCGTCCACCGTGGGGATCACACCCTCGTAGATGTTGCCGGTGGATCCGTCGATGGAGATGAAGTCGCCCTCGTGGTAGGTCTTGCCGCCCAAGGTGAACTGCTTGTTCTCCTCGTCCATAATAATGTCACCGCAGCCGGAGACGCAGCAGGAACCCATGCCGCGGGCCACAACAGCAGCGTGAGAGGTCATGCCGCCACGGACCGTCAGGATGCCCTGGGAAACCTTCATGCCGGTAATGTCCTCGGGAGAGGTCTCCAGGCGGACCAGGACCACCTTTTCACCGCGGGCGGCCCACGCTTCCGCATCCTCAGCGGAGAAGACCGCCTTGCCGCAGGCGGCTCCGGGAGAAGCACCCAGGCCCCGGCCGATGGGGGTGGCCTCCTTCAGGGCCTTGGCATCGAACTGGGGATGGAGCAGGGTGTCCAGATTCCGGGGCTCAATCATGGCCACGGCCTTCTTCTCGTCGATCATGCCCTCGTCCAGGAGGTCACAGGCAATCTTCAGAGCGGCCTTGGCGGTGCGCTTGCCGTTACGGGTCTGGAGCATATAGAGCTTGCCATTCTCCACGGTGAACTCCATATCCTGCATATCCCGGTAGTGGTCTTCCAGCAGCGCGCAGACCTTGGTGAACTGCTCGTAGGCCTCGGGGAACTTATCCGCCATCTGGGCAATGGGCATGGGGGTCCGGACACCGGCCACCACGTCTTCGCCCTGGGCGTTGGTCAGGAACTCGCCCATCAGCTTCTTCTCGCCGGTGGCGGGGTCACGGGTAAAGGCGACGCCGGTGCCGGAATTGTCGTTCAGGTTGCCAAAGACCATGGGCATGACGTTGACGGCAGTGCCCCAGGAATAGGGAATGTCGTTGTCACGACGGTAGACATTGGCGCGGGGGTTATCCCAGGAGCGGAACACGGCCCGGATGGCCTCGTACAGCTGCACCTTGGGGTCGGAGGGGAAGTCCACGCCCAGCTTTGCCTTGTACTCGGCCTTGAACTGAGCCGCCAGCTCCTTCAGGTCCTCGGCGGTGAGCTCCACGTCGTAGGTAACGCCCTTGCGCTTCTTCATCTCGTCGATGAGCTGCTCAAAGTACTTCTTGCCCACTTCCATAACCACGTCGGAGAACATCTGGATGAACCGGCGATAGGAATCGTAGACAAACCGGGCGAAGGCGGGGTCGGGGTTGCCCTTGATCATGGCATCCACAACATCGTCATTGAGGCCCAGGTTCAGGATGGTGTCCATCATGCCGGGCATAGAGGCCCGGGCACCGGAGCGGACGGAAACCAGCAGAGGATTGGTCAAATCCCCGAACTTCTTGCCGTTGATCTGCTCCATCTTATCCACGTACTCCATGATCTGGGCCATGATCTCGTCGTTGATCTTCTGGCCGTCCTCATAGTACTTGGTACAGGCCTCCGTAGAAATAGTAAAGCCCTGGGGAACCGGCAGTCCGATTCTGGTCATCTCCGCCAGATTCGCGCCTTTGCCGCCCAGCAGCTCTCGCATGGAACCGTCACCCTCGGTAAACAGGTAAACATACTTGTGAGACATACAATACCCCTTTCGCAAAACGGGCAAATCGATATTTTTTGCCCGATATTTACACATTTGAATTTTTCAAGTGCCAAAATAGTATATCACGCTGGATGCACTTTTTCAATAGCTTTTCCCATTTCCTGGGATTTTTCACAGTTTGTACAAATTTCACATTTTATTTTGTCAGAATCGCAAAAATCTATGTACAATCCCACATAAAAAAAGCACCGCCGAAATAGGCAGCAACTTCCCTTTTCGGCGGTGCGTTTCTTTTCCTACTCTTCCCGAAACAGCAACAGGGATACCCAGGTAACCACATTCTGGCCATACTGGAATTCCAGGCCGTTTTCTTCCAGCGTCGGGATAATGTTGATTCCCTGGCTTTCCACGCAGGGGTGCATTTTCTCCGGGAACCGGCAGGGCTTTCCGTCCAAAATGGCACAGCGGCCGCAGATGGCGCAGGCCTCCGTGGAGAGAATATAGGGCTCCACCCCGTTTTCCCGCAGAATCTCCCCTACCCGGTCCGTCAGCGCCTCATGGTCAGCCCGGGTAGCCAGCGTCGCCTGCATGTCAGAAATATCCGCTACCTCCGTCAGGCTGGAAATCAGCAGCCCCTTTTGATAGCTCAGGCACTTCTCCCTGCACTGCTCCACCGTCCCCACCCCCGGAGGACAGGCCCAGCTTTTGCCATACATGGCACATTCGTTCTGGCAGATGGACCGGACCCTATCGGAAAACTCCAGCCCCTTCGGGTCAATCCATGCGTAAATATACAACGGCAGCTCCGCCAGCTCCGCCTCTACCTTTTCGTAGTTCATGTAAATTCCTCCAAAATCGCCCGGCAGCCCGCTAACAGGTCTTCATAGGTTTTCTCAAAATTCCCGGTATACCAGGGGTCTGCCACGTCCCTGGAAAGCAGGGGGCGAATTTTCTCCGGGTCCCGGGGAAGCATCCTTTCCAGATACCGCCGGTTGCTGCTGTCCATGTAATAGAGCCTGTCAAAATGCCGGTAGTCCGCCTCCGTCACCTGCCGCGCCCGGTGCTCCAAAACCTGTACACCGTGCTTTCCCAGCTCCCGCCGGGCAGGCGGATAGATTGGATTGCCAATCTCCTCCCGGCTTACCGCCCCGGAGTCGATTTCAAACTGCCCCGCAAGCCCCGCCTTCTGAACAAGGTCCTGCAAAATACACTGCGCCATCACGCTGCGGCAGATATTGCCGTGGCAGATAAATAAGATTTTTACCATACTAAATTATACCTACTTATACCAAAATATTCCCTATTTTCTGGGGATGTTCTTAAATGCGTGTTCTTTGCTCCGTGGTCTGGAAAAGCATATCTCGGCATAACTTTCCCGTCAAAAGTGGTAGCACCAGTGGTAAAATACCACTGGCATATGCAATTTACCACTTAGCTTTTCATGCTCTTTTAATAGCTTTTTCTTGGGTACTTAGCCTGTTAAGCTCTTCTTTGGCAGCTTCCAAGCCCAAGTGTGTGTAGGTGTTCAAAGTGATACTAATATCTGAATGCCCCATCAGGTATTGAAGGACTTTCGGGTTCATACCACTTTTCGCCATATTGGAGCAGAAAGTGTGTCTGCATACATGAGGGGTGATGGTCGGAAGTTGCACTTTGTATATGGAATTGTACTTCGTGACAATTCGCTTGAAGATGTGTTCCCAGTCCATCGCAACCATGGGACGCAAGCCTTTTCGTGCTTTTTTATTCAGCCAGACAAAGCCTGTGTATCCATCCACCATAGGCTCCACCTGTGGTGGAACTCTGGACGTTACCACACGCTGGAAGCTCTCATATACTTCCTTTGCCATAGGTATCGTGCGTACACCACTTTCGGTCTTTGTGGTTTCCGCATACAGAGTGCCATCTTGCTTTCTTTGAAGCTGGTGGTCAATCAAAATCTCCTTCTTTTGGAAATCCACATCTGAAAGCGTCAGGCCGCAAAGCTCGGAGATACGAAGCCCTGTGTGAAGCAGAATGAAGATAGCATCATAGTACTCACAGAAATGCGGGTCTTCTTCAACAAAACTCAGGAATTTGCGTTCGTCGGCTCTACTGATTGCCTCCCGTGTATGGGAATCATCCACAAGGACGGAGGCAAGCTGCCAGTCAAACGGATTCTTCCTTATAAGGTCATCGTCCACCGCCATCTGGAATGCTGGACGAAGTACACCTCTGACAGTGTGGATCGTGCTAAAACTTTTGCCATCTTTCTTCTGCATATCGATTAAGAAAAGTTTGGCATCGGAGAGTTTAATTGAGTCGATGCGCCGTCCTCCAAATTCGGTTTGTCTCAGAACATTCAAAACCGTTTTATATCCAGCTTCCGTTGTTGGCTTTACGCCTGTTTTGGTAAGGATGTAGCGTTCGACTTGCTCTATGACTGTCAAACCGCCACCAGCAGTATAAATGCCATCCAGCAAGTCCTTTTGAACTTGCTTTTCAAGCTCTCTCAGCGGTGCTTTGCTCCGTTTTCCAGCTGGTGGTTTGTCAGTGGCGACCAAGCACCAACTATATACAGAGTGCTTTTTACCATCGCTTCCAAAATAGCGGAACTCATAGCTGCCGTCTGTGCGCTGCCGTTCGTTGTCTCTCAGGATGCGCCCTTTTGTGTCTCTCCGTTTTTGGCTCAAAATAAACCTTCCTTTCTGCCTTGCCGAAGAGCCAAACATAAACATCACTATTTTACCACACTCTTCAGCATATTTCCACTTTTTTACCATCAAATTTGTGAAGTTCTCAAGATAAAATTTTCAAACGCTGGCCTGATAATCAGCAGCTTCACACCATGCTTTGTAAAAATACCATCGTCTTGGTGTTCCTCAGCCAATTTACGGATTTTCTTTTCCCCAATTTCAAAATAGGCGGCTGCCTCCTCTACAGTGAGACAAAATTTTTGACTAGGCATCAGACTCAACTTCTCTGACTGCTTCACTTCGCTTAACTTCTCATTTTCTTTCATAGCACCGTATATCCTTTCTTTGGTTTTTGATATACGTGCCGACTTGGCTCAAAAAGCGACAAATTATTTGTCCGTTATTATGACGAAATTTAATACGTACTTTTGTGCATATTTCATAAATTTAATTGATATAGCGAGCAAATTCAACAAATTGATCGCTGCAAAATTCTACAGATGCACCCCCTCTTTCATCATAGAATTCCTTGAGATCTACTGGCTCTGGAGGTAGAATGTAACAATCACACTAGAGGAGGGAATCACATGGCTATTGATGCTCATAAAGAGGTAAAAGAGTGGGTGGACACTGTAACCCCTGAGATGCTGTACATGGACTTACGGCAAAAGGTATGGGGTCAAGACAAGGAAATACTGAAAGCAGCAACCCTTATTTTTGCATTCTTCTATAACCTAATCTACGGAAACGGAGAAAAGTACCACTTTTTAATTGAGGGTTCTTCTGGCTGCGGGAAAAGCACTTTTGCCCATGCGTTAAAAAGCGTGATTCCCTTTCCAGTTATCATCGCTGATGCTTCACAGGTCACTGCCAGTGGCTACAAGGGTGCAGAGGCTTCTGCTCTTGTGGATGATGAAAGCCTCTTACAAGAGTGGTGCGGCTGCGGTATTATTATTCTTGATGAAATTGACAAGCTGATGCTTGGCCCAGATCAAGGCTACCACCGTTCGGCTCAGGAAAACTTTCTGAAGATGCTGGATGGAGATACCGTTATCTTGAAAGACGAGACCCATGTCAGTTGTGATAAGCTGCTATTTATCGGTATGGGTGCTTTCACAGAACAGCGGGAAAAGCGGAAAAACCCGCCTAGGTGCATTGGCTTTGACTGTGGCTGTGAATCTAAAGTATACCAGCCCCCATACCTTACCAAAGAGGAGCTGGTTCAGGCTGGGTGCAGTGAGCAGCTGCTAGGCCGCTTTATGACTGTGCTGCATTTCAAGCCACTAAGCCGAAAGGTGCTTGAAAGAGCCGTAAAAGAAGCTGTATCGGAAGTCACAAAGATCTGTGGGTATGTGCAGCTGTCAAACACCGAAGTCCGAACTATCATCCAGAAAGCTATGACTTCGGACTTTGGTTGCCGTAGTATTCGGTCAGCGGTTTGGGAACGCTGCCTGGATCGGCTGTCTGCTTAATAATATTGGCTAAGGTAATCTTATGCCTACCAATCTACCCATGGGGAATCGAGTAGGAGGGGCTGAATAGCCCCGACCTCTCACACCACCGTGCGTACCGTTCGGTACACGGCGGTTCAATCGCATAAGTGCAAGGACTCGTATCGGTCGAGGATGCTGTAGTA